>JAKSBZ010000243.1 GCA_022360875.1 Cytophagales bacterium
AGATTACTTTTGCACCAACCCAAAATGGAGTCAGAACAGCGACTATTACAGTGAATAGTGATGATACCAATGAATCAAAACGGGCAATAATTAATGGCACATCAAGTTCCTTTGCTATAAGTTTTGCAAAAGTTGTTTTTCCACATCCTGGAGGGCCATATAAAAGAAGCGACGTATTTATGTCAACACCTAGATCTTCTAGTTTATCTCTATTCTCCACTAAGCACTTGAAATCGTGAATCATCTTTGTTTTTGATTCTGATACTTTGCCATTGAAATTTATTTGATCAGGCATAAGAATATCAGCGATATTCATTCTTGAATCACCATCTACAGGACTAGAGAATAGTTCGTCCTTATAGACCATATTACCACTTTTACCTTTTAGAACATTAAGAATTCTTGTTGCCAATCTTTCATTCCCGTCTTTTCTTAATTTTTCAGCTATATGTCTGGAATACAAAAAGACTTTTTTATTGTCATTGAGCATTCCAGCTTCTATTATTTTAACTAACTCTGTATACATTTTTTAACTCCCCATTTTATTTAAAACAAAAATACAATAAAGCGAATCAAAATCAATTATTTTTGAATCAAATTATCGTTATTTTGACTCATTACGTACAATTTATGAATCAATAGAATGTATTAGTGTTTCATTTTAGTAGATAAGTGTTTAAAAAAGAGTGTTTTATATACTTTCATGTGGAATTTAGTAATGAAGTAAGCACTTCCCAAAAACGGGCGTTTACAGGAATTCAAAAACACCCCAAAAAACCCCGGCAACGCCGATTCCCAAAACCGGTACCAAAATCAAAGTCCCAAAAACCTCCTCTTTGGAATTTGATTTTCATCTTGCGCCGCGTCTTCTCAAACATCCTGAAACTCTCTCCACCTCCTGAAAAATTTTCATTTAAAATTGATATAATTTTTTTCCTTGATAAAAGCCTCTCTTTGCAAAGGACGGCAGCTTTTTTCATGTTGCAGCGATTATATGATCCATTACAACCGGAAACTCAATTATTAAACTTGACTATATTTATGAATTAATGTAATATTAATCGACTCAAAAAATCGAACCTTATCACTCTACTGCTGATTATAAATGACCGCTGCAGGGCAGGTCAACTGAAAAAGAACAAAGCAACTGATTTATTTATAGATATTTTTTAAACTTTTTCACAACAAGAAACAAAGCGACTTACAGCTGAAAGCAAATACCGTTATTGCTCTGTCCGGGAGTCTGCATCTAAAGATGTTTCAAAAAACGATGCAGACCGCTGGTTTCTGACCAAAACCAGCACGCATCCCAGGCACAAAGCAATGATCGGTCAGCGGCTGATGCAGCAAAAATTTTATTCAAGACCATAGATCAGAGAATTTTTCGGGTTTCCGCACCAGCCCTATTCTCAAGCAACAGGGAGACTTTTAAAAAGCATATATTCTTTTTTTCTGCACTCCCAACCAATCGATAATAGACCAATATGACCTTTATACACAGAAGTTCTGTGTGCATTTTTTTAACAACTATAAACCTACATTAACCCACAAAATGATGAAAACACTATTATGTGCTTTCAGCAGGGCGATTTCCCTGCTGCTAGTTATGTTTGTGCTCTGTTTTCACGAACAACTGTATGCGCAAGTCGCTTTTCCGAATGAAATTTCATTTTCGTTCAACCCGAATAATTCCGATTACATCGGCAACTGGACACCGGGCAATGCCGACAGCAAACGCTATTATGCTTCGAGGGTGCCGCTTGCCAAACGCTTCAAATTCGCCGCATCCCAGGCCAATCCCGCCATTCCGCACGAACGACAAATCGGACTGTGGACGCCCATGTCAGGCAAAGCCAGACAAGCCGGTCTGTTTGAGTTAAACAACCCGAACTACTGGCAGTATCTTGACTATTACTGCTACTGGAGCGGCGGCAGCACCAGAATTCATATTCCTTCCGCCTCCTATATTGACGCCGGACACCGAAACGGCGCAAAAGTGCTGGGCGGATGCACCTTTGCAGACCCAACCAGCCCAACCAATTCGCTATTCGTTGAGATGATTTCCAAAAACGCCGACGGAACGTACAAACATGCCCGTAAGCTGGTCGAACTGGCGGATTACTACGGTTTCGAGGGCTATGCCTTCAACATTGAAGTAACCAATTATCCTGAAAGCGTAGCCAAACAGACCCGGGGATTTTTCCAGGAGGCGACCCGCATAGCAAAAGAAGAAAAAGGACTTGAAAATTTCGAGCTGGTCTACTATTACGTCCACTACAACAACGGAGGACGGAATTTTTACATCAGGCAGGTGGACTCGGGCAACGACAAGTGGCTGGAGGAAAATGGGAAAACGACTTTCTCCCAGGCCTTCCTGAACTACGAATGGAACGGAAGCAGCCTGAACAATTCTGCCAATTACGTTCGGAACAATTTCCCGGCAGGAAAAAACGATCCCTACAAACGCGTATTTGCCGGTATCAACACACCAAGAGTAGACGAAAAAGCCAGTGTTCATCCGTGGAAAGACCTTCTGAACAGCCCTGTATCCATTTCGCTCTGGGCTTTGGGACCAAGAAGACAGGGATTCACATCCGCCGAAGTTAAAAACCACTACTACCAGTATAACTATGAAATGTGGAGCGGACCCAACGCCGACCCAAGCCAGCCGGGAATGCCTTCGGGAGGGTACGGAAAAACGGTAAAGACTGCAGGCATGGCGGCTTTTGCCACAGCCAAGTCGGCTATTGCCGAATATCCGCTGGTAACGAACTTCAACGAAGGATGCGGAACTTTTTTTGCCAAAAAAGGAGAAAAAACCAACATCGGCCAATGGAACGACCTCAGCCTACAGGATGTGGTTCCCACCTGGCGCTGGTGGTGGAGCGAAGGCGGCCAAAACCTGAAAGCTTCCATTGACTTTGAGAATGCCTACGAAGGTGGCAGCTCGCTTCGCCTTCAGGGAAATCCCGGATCGGGCAACAACGTGCTGCGGCTTTTCAAGACCAAGCTAGAAGTAAGTGCAAACACCAAACTTGAAATTGCTTATCAGGCAAAAGAGGCCGGCGCATCGGGCCTTGAAGCCGCCGTAGCTTTTGAAAACGGCAGCGGACTGAGCTCGTTTGCCTATTTGCCGCTGGGATCCGCTCCTTCCAAGGGCTGGATCACCAAAACCCTGGATCTATCTAATTATTCCGGACAAACCCTGGCCGTGCTCGCGCTGAATGTGAAGTCATCCCAGCCGAACTTCGATGTCCGCATCGGAGGAATCTCGCTGACCAACGGGCCTGCAGACTTGCCTAAAACTCCTGTCAGTATTAAAGTGCCTCAACTTCAGGCTACGGGAAGGTACATTTCGGGAGAAATCACTTGGGAACTGCCGGGCAACCCTCGTCACAACAAGGACGCCAAAGTAAAATATTTCGAACTGTACCAAATGAGTGCCGATCCTATTGACTCGGTTTATTTGGGACGCTCAGTTTCAAGAGGATTCATCTTCAACAAGGTGACGAGAAGCGCGGGAGAAGGAAACATGCACTTTAAAATAGTAACCGTAGGCGCCGACCACCGCAGCCAAAGCGCTGCCAGCTCAGCGCCGAAGACTTTCGATCCTTCTCCGTGGGCGGAATTCGACATGCCGACAAAGCTGAACTTCGGAGAAGTCCTAACAGCCCAGTGCAATCAGGTCTATGCCCAAAGCTATCAATGGACATTTGAAGGAGGACATCCGGCAAGCAGCACCGCACAGAATCCAGGAAACGTAACTTTCGCCACTCCGGGCCATAAAAAAATCACACTGAAGGTAACCGGAGCGAATGGAAAAACCCATCAAATTGAAACCGTTGTGACAATTGCCGGAACGGACACCAATTTGGCTCTCGGGCAGCCTTCGCACGCTGCAACGGATTACGGAGCAGCCTTTCCTCCCTCAAACGCCAATGACGGAAATATTCAGTCAACTATGATTTGCCGAGTCGGCGACGATATGTTCTGGGAAGTGGACCTTGGATATCAGGTTTCCGTAAACCTCATAAAAGCCTGGAACCGCCACCACTGTTGCCAGGAAAGAGTAAAGGACTACTATGTTTTGCTTTCCAAAGAGCCGTTTGTTTCGAGAGATCTGGAAGAAGTTAGAAAACAGCAGGACATTTTCGAAATCCACGAACCAGGCCAAATGGGTTTGCCTTCCAGCTATGACCTGAGCACTAAGAAACCGACAGGACGCTACCTGAGAATCCAGCGGCGTCCGGGCAAAACTCACGACATGGGCTTTGACGAAATAATGGTGTTCGGACAATACGTGCATGAGTCTTCGCTGAACCTTTCCGCCACGCTGAACCTAAACGATCTCGCACTGATCAAGGGAGAAACAGCAACGCTTACTGTTAAGTTCAACCGCGCAGTCACCGGATTCGGCAACGAAGACCTGAGCGTCTCCAATGGAACGCTTTCGCAGATAAACGGCAGCGGCACCGAATTCCAGGGAGTTTTTACGCCTTCAGAAAACACAGAAGCCAACAACAATGCAATCGTCCTGAACCTTTCGGGAGTAAAAGACGCCGACGGACAGGCCGGATCAGGCACAGCGGCTTCTCCGGCATTTTCCATAGACACTCGTCCTCCCGCTTCTACGTCCCTGTCTCTTGCCGATTCGGAAATCACCCTAAACGAAACGGCCGTACTGACTGCAGTATTCAGCGAGGCCGTAACCGGCTTGGACATTTCCGACTTCATGGTTCCTAACGGCAGCCTGTCCGAACTTTCAAGCGCTAACGGAGGAATTACCTTTACTGCTGTATTTACGCCTTCAAACGGCGTGCTGGACAACGAGAATGTAATCTCGCTCAATCTGGCAAAAATCAGCGACCTGGCAGGCAATGCCGGACAAGGGACGGCCAGTACCGCCAATTTTTCTATTGACACCAAAAACGGTCCGGTAAACCTGGCGCTGAACAAGCCCGCCTCGCAGTCGTCCCTCTGTTGCGGCGGAGTTCCCGAGCGCGCTGTGGACGGCAACACAAGCGGCGTATACGGACACAAGTCCGTAACTCACACGCTAGCCACCAGCCAGCCTTACTGGACCGTGGATCTGGGCAAAACAGCCAAAATCGATTCCATTAGAATCTACAACCGATCGGACTGCTGCGCGCACAGGCTGAGCAACTTCCATGTACTGGTATCCGAACAGCCTTTTGCCAACGCTTCACTGCAGGGCAGCCAGAACCAGCAAGGCGTTACAGACTTCCATCACCCGGGCCAGGGCAGATACCCTAGCGTAATCAAGGTTTACAAAAATGCCCGGTATGTTCGCGTGCAGCTAACAGGCAGCACCTACGCCCTGAGTCTGGCGGAAGTAGAAGTAATGGGACAATTCCTGACAGCTTCTTCTTCGCGTGCTTTTGATTCGGCGCCGGTTTCGGAATCGGATAAAAAAGGCGTCAACGGGGAAAAAGCTGTTTTTCCAAGTCCGGCAGACGACTTCCTGAACATTGTTTCACCGAAATCCGTCAAGGTAATCACGGTCTACAACAGCCAGGGCATCATGCTGGAAAATCTAAAACCGGACTCCAGAAAAATCGTCCTCAACACAAGCAGTTACGCTTCGGGATGGTATATTCTCAAAGTTGTTACTGAGGACGGCGACAGAAAAAATTACAAGTTTATGAAACGTTAATACGCCAAACGGCTTAACTTTAACCAACATCAGCGGCGAATAAATTCGCCGCTGATTTATTTTTTTCATGAAACCTCTCTTCAAAAATTCACCTCGTCAAAAACAATCGCTGTTTTCTTTATGGCCCGGCGCTGCCCGGCCTGCTGCAGGATATTGAAAGTCGCCGTTCGGACAAACTGGCTCCCCTTCTTTAAATAAGGCTTGAGCGACTTGGCGACGACTTTGAAATTTTTGTCGTGTTTATAAAGATTCAGGAGAATGGCACTTGTCAGCGCGGGACATTTCTCTTTCAACATATCCTTCATCAGAAACGATTCTTCCGCATCGCTCAAGTTTTCGTCAGAAGACAATCGCGCAAACAGCTGCCGAAATTTCTGGCTTGAACTGGTGTTTTCATAGTTTTCGGAACTTATTGACGCCAAACTTTGGCTTTCGCCGCAGCTGGCTGCCGTCAGCGATCTGATTTTCTCTCCTACCGCTCCGTGCGCAAAATGCCACAAAAAATAGGTGGTTTTTATTGCGCCGCTGATATATTCGAATTTGAAGTCTTTGTTTGTCGCACCGCTCACCGCGTCCAAATGATACTGATTTTCTGTCTGCTTCGAAGTCAGCTCGTCAAACTTGCAGTGCTGCATCTCCGAATCCGGGTTGTTCAGAATCTTATGCAACTTCCTGTATTCTTTCTTGGAAAACGGTTTGTGGTTAAGTTTCGTCAGCTTGTCGCCGTTGCGCAGTTCAAACTGCAGATAATTCCCCAGCGCGTCCCAGTACATCCGAAGATCCATCATTTTGCATACTTTTTCGGCTTTGCACGGATAGCTCCGAATATTGCAGTAATAGTACTGAGGCATTCCATGCTCATCGGTCACCTGGAAAATTGTGATTTCCTCGTCATCCTTTTGAAAAAAATGCTCTACAATATGCCGCTTTTCATCCTTTGGTTCTTCAGCTGATGTAAAACTAAAAAAACTTAGCGCCGCAATCAGACTAAAAAGTACCGGTTTCATTTGTCTTGTTTTCTTAATCATTGCTTTTTATTATCGCCCAATTTAATCCTCATATTAAATCCCAGCCTCGGATTTTTCAGCAAAAGGCCGTTCCGTCCATGCGCCAAATCCTTGCCCGGCACAATATTATCGCGAGTAGTCAAAAAGACCTGAAAACTATGGGAAGACGTCAAAGATTCGGTGCCAAAGCTGAGCCCTTGTTTAGGTCTTTCGGTCACTTCAGCATTCTCCTTCATCCCTATCACATCCCATAGAATCTGATAATTAACAAATGTCGAATATTTTTTTGAAAATTTATACCCAAATGCTGCATTAAACTCTAATTAATCGTAACGGCCCGATGCGGCTATCTTTCAAGAAAAATAACCGCAACCCGCCTTCTAAAGATCCTCACCGGCCTAAGATGCCCCAAAGCTTGAAGAAAAACAACAGAAAGCCCTCAGGCGGACATTCGGAACACAAAGGGCATTCGCTGAAAAAAGTTGAGACGCCCGATATAATTGTTGGTCTTTAACCGAATTTCTTCAAGCAATGCTGGCACTCTTTTCCGGAGGCTGAACTTTTGTGTTTGAGCGGACGGCAGGTTTTTGACATTCTACAGATAAACTTACAAACCAAAGAGTACCGTCAGTTCGTGGGAGCGTGCGCGTGCTGCAATCATCAAAAAGACATCCTATGGGAGTCAACGCGACTGTGCAATACGGGCCGAATATGGAAACGCTGGCGGGATGCCTGTCAGTTTACCAATTTATTCCGTACAAGCGGATGACCGAATTTTTCCGCGGTTTGTTCAACTTTAGCCTTAGCCAGGGCACCATCGACAACCTTTTGGAGCGTTTGTCAGGCAAAGCATTTAAGGTGCTCGCAAAAAACAGGAAATGCTCTGGAAAACTGGGCAATACCTTAATAAGATATATTTCACAAAAAAACCGCAGCTTCCGCGGCGGCATTTCTTGACTCTTACACTTAAATTTTTTTAGAAACCTATTCTGCCTGAAACCTCAGCACGGTCTTCAGTTTCTCTACCGGCGTTCTTCGGGTGTCGGTCAAATAAATCTCGCGGTGAGTCATTGACTTCCGCTTCAGCCCCTCGTTCAAAGCAAACTCCTTCATCTGACGAAAACTTTCCGGCTCATCATCATAGCTTCCCAAGTGAAGCATCTGAACGCATTTCCCTTCTTCGATTGTCTCAAACTTCACTTTGTCCAGCAAATCATGTGGCTTCTTTTTCTTGGTCAGCTCAATCATCTGCTGCGCAAACGACTCATCCACAAAATCCGGCTGGCGGATCATCAGCTTGAAAACCAAATCATCTTTGTTGATCGTTCCGTCAAAAGTGACTTTCGCCTCGTCATTGATATCCCAGACGCCTTCCAGCGGGTACACCGTATAATCGACATAGCCGGGAGGTTCCTCCCCTTTTTTGAGATTCATTTTCACGGCATAGGACACCGAATACAACACCTGAATATAATCCGTAAAATTCTCACCGTTCGGGTTGCCCTCCCCTTCAATCGTGAAAAACTTAAAAGCAGGCAGATCAATCACTTCCGGCTTTGATTTAGGCAGATAAACCGTTTTTTCTTTTTTTCTCCATTCGTGTTTCATAATTCTATCTTTTTTTAAAAAGATAGCCCCTTTTCCCCTAATGAATTTGACTATTCCTGCTAAGTTGTATTTTTCAAAATTTTTGAAGCCAAACTTTTAAAAATCCAAGTTTGTTTTTTTTATAAGGCTTAAGCCAAAAAAGCAAAATCCAGCAAAATCCAGCAAAATTGCTCCTTTTCCAAAGTCTCAAAAAAAAACCAAGGCCGGCATCAAATTCGACCATTCAATGTAAGCTCATGAGCTTGCAAATGCTTGAGCAGGAGATGATTCGACTGGGTATAGATAAGGAGCCTTCTATGTTTAGTTTGTTTTCATTTCTGCATCAATTCTCGCAATTAGAACGCGAATCATCTGCAGCAAGCCTCGTACCCCAAGTCATTATTTCCACAAAAGCAGAAGGTCTTCCCGTTTCTTCTACATACGGCACTTTCGAAGAAAGCCGCACACTTGCTCAGCTGGAAGCATTTCAGGCTCCCACTTCTTCTCCTTGGGGCATAGAACAGTCTCAGTCTGAACTTTCAGAAAAAACACTTCATATTCTTCACGAAAAACAACGGCTGCTTTTTTTAATGGAAAAATCGATACAAACTTTTTTTAAGAACAAAGAGGTCGCTCTTCCACAAAAACGCTTTCTCTTGACTTTTCTGAATGAAATATCTGAAGAGTTATCAGGAATCCACACCCTATTGCTCGAAAAACAAGGAAAAAACTGGTTTCCAAAAGAGTCCCTCATAACTTCTTTTGAAGAAGGTGAAGAAGAAATAAGCCAGGCGCCGCAAGAACTTTGGACTAGAATGCAAAAGGAAATCATCGTTGCAGGCAATCCACATTTTCAGCAAATGATTTGGCTTTGGCTCTATCAACTTTGGCGTACGGCATACGGTCGGCAATTAATCGAAACTTTGCTCATAGAATTGGAAAGAGAGAGAAATTGGGCACCAACCGGTCTTTTCAGAAAGTTTAAGAAACGCAGAGTAAAGGATTCTCAATTCGGCCATGAAGAACGACATCAGGAAGATAGCCACAATCCATTCCCTCCCAAGCAATTGAGTATTTACCCGAAGCCTTTTGGAACATTCGATTGGAACCTGAGCGAAGGAAATGCAGCGCTAAGAATTAACTTTAAGAAAAACCTTCCGCCCTACGACGAACACACACCGGCTGAAAGCGCCTTTTTCTTATTAGCCGAAGCCTTTTCTACACTATCCGAAGCCTGTCTTCACTCTCAAAAAACTGATAAAGAAAAGCACATACGCACAGAACTTTCTCAGAAGAAGCTAAAGAGCGAATACCAATTAAAACCCAACGAAACTGAGACCGAACAGCCTATTCACTTTACTCAAGGTATACTTTCCCCGCGGACAAGGCTGGCGTCCATTGATCTTCGTCAAACAGCAGCTTTGAGCATAAACGACCCTGAAACAGGAGCAACAACACCTCCTGAAGGACTTCCGCTTCTTGCCAAATCAACTGAATTCTGGCAAAAATGGAAAGAAACAAATGATCAGGAACTAATAGAAAAACTCCTTTCCATAAAAGCACAATTCGAAGGGGAAGATCTACAAGAATTAATCGCCAGACTAACGGACAAGGCGAAAAATGAGCGATTTAGATTGCTTAAACCTCCTCATTTGGACTCCAACTGGAGAACGTTGGAATTTGACCAGCTCTTTAAAGTTTCCAGCACCTCCGATTACATCGGAATTATTCTCAATGGACTTTCAATTATTTATTCAAGCCTGTTGCTCATTCACCATATTTCCCGCGACATCCAAGAATTTATTGAATGCAAAGAACAGGTCAACAAAAAAGAAGCGGTTAGCCGAATTCTGATCCGCATCAAAGAAATGGGAGAAATCACTCAGTCAGTTATTCGTCTTGCGGGTTACATTCACCATCTGATGACAGGAATCAGCCATGTTTCGGATGCTCTGTTTCCTGCTTTTGCCATTATCTTGTCCTCAATAGAAACATGCAGAAGAGCTTTTCAGCTCGGACATTCCACAAAACACTACATTGAAATCGGCAAACAAAGAACCCAAATAAAAAAAAGCTTGGCAAATGATCCCGTTTACACCATAATGATGGGAGAACGAAAGGGAATTCCCACTAAAGCAGTCGGCGAAATCCGCAACCAATCGGGACTGAATTCATTCCTGCAGAAAGAAAATCTGGAACTGCCTCCTGATGATGAATTGCAAAGTTTGCAAGGCATGGCAGAACTCGACCTAAACGAAGAATTGAGAACTATAAACCGTGAGCGGATAATAAAAGAGTGTTTTTATATCATGACCAACCTGACGCGTATCGGAGGAAACATCACTTTGCTTACAGGAGTAGGAGCACATATTGGTTTGGGCATAAAACTCGGGGCGATAGGAACGGAAATCGGTTTTTCTGTAGTAAGAGGATTGGTTCCGCTCTTCAGAAATCTTCCGGGCGGAAACAAACAACTCACACGGAATGGGATGCATCAGCACCGGCAAGACCTCATCGCAACACTCTTCCGGCTTCTCAAAGAATTCGATGGCTCGGATATTCTAGAAGCCAAAAAGCTGGCAACTTACATCAATGCCTGCGGAACAACTGTTAACAAGCTCTGCAAAGCTCCGACAAAAGAAGAAAAAATCACTGCCTTGTACTGGGGGTTAAACGAAAGGATTTGGAAGGTGTAGGCGCATGATGATATCCGCTTCTTTATTAGATCTTTTGGCAAGAACGCTTGTCAGTCATTCAATGTAAAAATATTCACATAAAAAAAGCCGCCCTCTCGAGCAGCTTTTCAATATAATCATGAGTAAAAATTATTTCTTACTTTGTCAGCGTCTGCTTGGTGTTTCCTTCCACAGTAACGTCTTTGCCATACACCTTCAGCGTAATCGCTTTTTCCGATTCGTTGCTTAGGTGAACGCCTTCTTTGTTCACGTTGATGTGAAGGGTCGTGCCTTTGAACTGCAGTCTGAACGAGTAGCCGTTCCATTTCTCCGGCAGCATCGGGTTCAGCACCAAGGCGCCTTTTTCCACACGCTTTCCTGCAAATCCTTCCACTACCGACATCCATGTTCCGGCCATTGAAGTAATGTGCAGTCCGTCTTTTGTATCTTCGTTGTAATCGTCCAAGTCCAGACGCGAAGTTCTCAGATAGAACTCATAAGCGCGTTTCTCATCGCCGATTTTCGCTGCCAGGATGTTGTGCACGCACGGAGAAAGCGACGACTCATGAACGGTTCTCGGCTCGTAGAAATTGTAGTTCTTACGGATAGTCTCCAAGTCGAAGCGATCCTCGAACATATAAATTCCCTGCAGCACGTCCGCTTGCTTGATGAAGTTCGAACGAAGGATTCTGTCCCAAGACCAGTTGTGAACAATTGGAAGATGCTTCGGATCAAGGTCTTTCACCAAAATCTGCTCTTTGTTGAAGAAACCGTCCGCTTGGATGAACACGCCGCGCTCGTCGTCGTAGCCCAGGTACATGTTCTCGCGGATGTCTTGCCATTTCTCCGCTTCTTCTTCCTTGTAGTTTGTCTTCTTAACGATCTCGTCGTAGCGGCCAGGGTTGTTTTCTTTTACCCAATCCAACGCCTCTTTGGTATACTCCATACACCAAGTCGCGATGTATGACGTGTACCAGTTGTTGTCCACGTTGTTGTCGAACTCGTTTGGTCCGGTAACGCCCAGCATCACGTATTTTTCGTGCTGCACCGACCAGTTCACGCGCTGCGCCCAGAAACGGGTAATTCCAAGCAGCACTTCCAAACCGTATTCGGCAAGGTATGCGTTGTCGTCCGTGTGGCGAGTGTAGTTGTAAATCGCAAAAGCAATCGCTCCGTTACGGTGGATTTCTTCGAAAGTGATTTCCCACTCGTTGTGGCACTCTTCACCGTTCATAGTCACCATTGGATAAAGCGCCGCGCCGTTGTCGAAACCAAGCTTCGCAGCGTTCTCAATTGCACGCTCCAAGTGGTGGTAACGGTAGATAAGCAAGTTGCGCGTCACCTTAGGGTCGGCTGTGCACAAGTAGAACGGCACGCAGTACGCTTCGGTATCCCAGTAAGTCACGCCGCCGTATTTCTCGCCGGTAAATCCCTTAGGCCCGATGTTCAAACGAGCGTCTTCGCCTGTGTAAGTTTGGTTCAGTTGGAAAATGTTGAAACGGATAGCCTGCTGCGCCGCCACATCTCCTTCGATTTTGATGTCAGCCCATTCCCACTTGCTTTCCCAAGCCTGTGCCTGCTCAGAAAGCATTGTTTCGAAACCTTTCGTCTGAACTGCTTCTACGCGAGTTTTGGCATATTTCAGCACGTCCGCTTTGTCGTAGTTTTCTGAAGAAACGTTGCATGCATACTTGTAAAGCACTGCAGTCTCGCCTTCAGCAAGCTCTACCGCGAACTTGTTCGCCACATATTTTTCTCTGGTGATTTTCTCAACCGCAGGAGTCAAAGCTTCGCCGTTTTTGAAAACGTTCACTCTCATTCCCGTAGCTACGTGGAAACCCGTTTTCTTTGTTTCCATTACCACGTAACCTTCCATATCGCCAGCTTCAACGGCAATTTCATTCCAGAACTTCTCGTCATAGTTCGAGTCTTCGTTCATGATGTCGCCGTCCACAGAAGGGGTGTACTCAATCGTTCCGCTGAAGTTTTCCGCTTTCAGAGAGTAGCGAATCGCTCCGCACTCATCGTCTACGATGCTCAGCAAACGCTTCGCTTCTACTGAAACCACTTTTCCGGAAGGAAGCTCCGCTTTATAAGTTCTCACCAAAAAGCCTTCTTTCATGTCCAGCTCTCTGCGGAATTCCTGCACGTTGGCGTGGTTCAAGTCCAGCTCTTCGCCGTCAATCTTAATCGCAATGCCCAACCAGTTTGCAGCGTTCAAAACCTTCGCAAAATATTCCGGATATCCGTTTTTCCACCAGCCTACACGTGTTTTGTCCGGGTAGTAAACGCCTGCCACGTAGTTCCCCAGCATCGAGTCGCCGGTGTACGTTTCTTCAAAATTTCCACGGTGCCCCATTCGACCGTTTCCGATACTGAAAATCGACTCTGAGATTCGGTTGTCCTCCTTGTGGAAACCTTCCTCAATAATTTTCCATTCGTCGTGTTGTATATAATCCTTCATCAGATTTGCATTTTTCCTGAGGCTGTTTTCTAACTATTCCTTTTTTCAAGGATCAAGAAATAAAGGGGGATATTTCTCAAGTCAAAAAACTGGCGGCCTGCAGCGTTTGTGTTTAGAAAACCCTTACGGGCTCAGTGAATGAATTCTTTTTTTGTATAAAGTTCGGATGAAACAAAAAGCTCTTCGCTTCTTACTCCAAGCCTGCGCGAAGCTTCTCCAATGTAAAACCTTCGAAACCGTCGATGTGCATCTGAGCACCTTTCAGCACTGCAGGATCGCCCACGCCAACAGCTCTCATTCCGCCGTTTAGCGCCGCTTCTACTCCGGCTGCGGCATCTTCAAATACCACTGCTTCGCCTGGCTGCACGCCTACGGCTTCCGCGCCCTTCAGGAACACTTCCGGATCCGGCTTAGCCTTCTCCACATGCGTACCGTCGATGATCGCGTCGAAATAGTTCACAATCTCCAAACGCTCCAGAATCATCATCGCATTCTTGCTCGCCGATCCCAAAGCAATCTTTACTCCCGCCGCTTTCAGCTGGTCGAAAAAGCTTTTTACGCCTGGCAAGATTTCATCCGTACCCATTTTGGTGATGAATTCCACGTACCACTCGTTCTTTTTCGCCGCCGCCGCTTCTTTTTCCTCTTGCGTCAGGGTCAAACCGCCAATTTCCAAAAGAATGTCCAGCGAACGCATACGGCTTACGCCTTTCAAACGCTCATTGTCTTCTTCTGTGAAATCGAATCCCAACTCTTCTCCCAATCGTTTCCATGCCAAAAAATGGAACTTCGCAGTGTCCACCACCACGCCGTCCAAATCAAACAGGCAAGCTTTTATCTCCATTATCAATTTCGTTTTTTAGACGGTACAAAAGTAAATATTTTTAAAATTATTGCAAGCATATCGATATTTCACTGAAAAAACCTCAATCAATTATCAAACGTTTGCAAATTCTACAATTCACTTAAAATCAACCCGTTACTGTTTTTTAAAAAAGTTCTTCAGGATAATGCCTCTAAACCGCCTGAAGAACTTTAATATCTAAATAATTATATTTTTTACTTAATTATGCGCTTTTCTTTTTATCCTGAACAAAAACCACCAAGGACGCAGCTATGAGCATACAAACACCTGCTACCACTAGCATGTAAATCGCCTGTTTGTTGAATTGTTCGATCAAAAAGCTACCTACCACACCGCTCAAAAGCTGAGGAATCACCACCGTCAGGTTGAAAATTCCCATGTAAACGCCCATCTGCCCGGCAGGAAGCGACTCGGAAAGAATGGCATACGGCATAGCCAAGATCGCCGCCCAAGCAATACCTATTCCGACCATCGAAGCAATCAGCATGTTGGCGTCATGCAGAAAGTAAATTGAAAGGAAACCTATCCCGCCGGCAATCAATGCGCACGCATAAGTCAGCTTTCTTCCTACTTTGTTTGCAATCTTGTCCATCACTAGCGAGAACAGCGCTGCAAAAACGCCATAAGCTCCGAACAGCACGCCAACCCAGTTCGCCGCTTCGTTGAAAGCCAGAGATTTCGTATCGGAAATATCCGTTCCCCAAATATGCTGGGCGATTGCAGAAGTCGAAAACACCCACATCATAAACAGCGCAAACCAAGAAAAAAGCTGGACAGCAGCCAACTGCCACATCACTTTCGGCATGTCAACTAATAGAGCAAAGAAATTTTTCTTCTCTTCCTTTATTAACTCCTCTTCGCTTTCTCCGCTGAAAGCCGCATACTCCTTCGGCGGATACTCCTTGGTTTTGAAAATCGTCCAAAGCACAGAAAGCAAAAGCGTTCCGCCGCCCAAATAGAAGGACCAAATAACAGAATCAGGCACCTGGCCTTCAGGGGCAGTATTCTGAATACCCACTTTAGTCAGGACAAAAGGCAACAGCGATCCGATTACGGCACCCGCGTTGATCAAAAAAGACTGAATCGAAAAGCCTCGATTGATCTGCTCTTCGGGCAGCATATCCGCTACCAGTGCGCGGAACGGCTGAAAGGTCACATTGAATGAACCGTCCATCAAAGCCAGCATCATAGCGCCGAACCATATAGCCGGAATGAAATCGGTAAAGGCCGCGGCATTAGGCATCAGCAACATACCGAAAGTCGCCGCAATCGCGCCTCCGAAAATGTACGGGCTTCTTCGTCCCAACCGGTTCCACGTTCTGTCGCTCAAGGCTCCCACGACGGGCTGAACGATCAGACCGATTGCCGGAGCAATCATCCAGAAAATCGGCAGTGCGTGCGGATCGGCCCCCAAATTGGAGAGAATCCTAGAAACGTTCGCGTTCTGCAAGGCAAAGCCGAACTGAACACCTAAAAACCCGAAACTCAAATTCCAGATCTGCCAAAACGACAACTTAGGCTTGTTTAATTTTTCCATATTGTTAGCAATCAATTTTCCTAAAAATTCAGCACTTCGTGCTAGTTGTTTTTTTTTCGTTAGTGATTATTTTTCAGCGATTAGGCTTGAATAAACACTTGATTTATTTTTTTTAAAACAGCTGTTTATTTCTCCAAAACTACGGACGTATAAGCCGGCAAAGTCACCTCACCTGTATTCACTTTAACGCCTTCCTTTGTGCTCATATATTGCTTTTGGTATGCGCTGTTGTCCAAAGGCACAGTTACGGCCTTGTCTGACAAATTATGCAGCACCATTTGCTTCTGATCCTGATATGCTCTGTAAAATGCAACCACTGCTGAATTTTCAAGTTTGATTTCCTCCAGATTCCCCATGCTCAAAGCGTTCGATTCTTTTCGCTTGTGGATCAGCATCTTGTAATGATTCAACATCGAACCTTTGTCTTTTGCCTGCACATTCGCCGGCTTCACCGTTTCGTGCGTAGTGTACTTCGGAGCAATCCAAGTCGCTTCCTGCTGCTTATTCTCGTCCCAAAGTATAGGCTCGCGAATGAACTCATCCGGCTTTCTGCCTCGCATTCCGATTTCCTCTCCGTAATACACGTAAGGAGATCCCGGCAAGGTCATCAACAAGGCCCCGGCCATCTTCGCTTTTTCTGTGTCATTGCCCAGTACACTCATGATGCGCTCCTGATCGTGGTTCGTCGTAAAAGTAGCGTCCACAAAGTCCGGCGTCACCGACTTATAAAAGTCGTTGATTTTCTTATAGTTCGCCACCAAACCGTTATTCTTTTGGTTCTTACAAGCGTCAGCAATCGCATTGCCCATATCAAAGTTGAAAAGAGCCGGCAGGCCTTTCAGATACGGCGCAACAGTTTGCGCGTCCGCCCAAACTTCTCCTACTAAATAAACATCCGGCTTAACCTGCTGCATAGCCTCCTTGAATTCTACCCAAAACTTATGGCTTTTCTCCGGAGCATAATCGTAAATATGTTTGGCAGCGTCCAAACGGAATCCATCCACGCCCACATCTTTAAGCCAGAACTGACCGATTCGGAAAATTTCCTGTTTAACCTGCTTGTTGTCGTAATTAATGTCGGGCATTTGGCTGCCGAAGTAACCGTAGTAATATTCGTCTACTCCGTCTTCTTTCGAATCGTACCACTGGTAAATATTGCCGCTGTCCGCGTGCGCTTCTTTCGTCATAGAACCTTCTTCCTTAATTTGCTTCAAGGTTTTCCATTCATAAAAGCCGCGGTAAGGATTATCCTTGCTCTTTTTCGCCTCCAAAAACCATTTATGCTGGTTTGACGAGTGGTTGATGATAAAATCAATCACCACTTTAATATTACGCTTGTGCGCCTCTGCCACAAAACGCTTGAAATCGTCCATCGTTCCGTAATCCGGATGCACGGCTTCATAGTCAGTTACATCATACTTGTGATAACTCGGAGACGCCATAATCGGCATCAGCCAAACAGCATCCACGCCCAAGTCCTCCAGATACGGAAGCTTTTCCGTCATTCCGTTGAAATCACCTTTCCCGTCTCCGTCCGAATCAGCAAAAGACTGCACGAAAATTTCGTAAGTAACTCCCTTAGGCCATTTTGCCAGGTTTTTCGCTTTCTTATTCGCTTGGCATCCGGCAAACAAAAGCACGCACGCAACAGAAAGTATTTGTAATGCTCTATTCATTTCTTTCCCCAAAAAAGATCCCCGGCTTTTCTAACCTGCCGGGGATTTATATTTAATACCGATTATTTTCTTTTTAAAACCAAAGACTCCAAACCTTTCAGCTCAACGGCAATTTTACCGTTTTTCAATTCATAAGACTTTCCTGTCATCAAATCCTTGTACTGGTTGTCCTTCTGCAGTTCCTTCGGCAATTCCAGTCCGCCTTTGAATACCTGATCTTTCGAAAAGTTCGAAAGCACAATGATTTGGTCTTTTTCGCTTTGGCGAACGAACGAATACATTTTATTGGTGTACGTTTTAGGATTTGCCTTGCGGTTCAGCTCGTGAATAATTTTCAGCTCACCGACAGCGAATACAGGCTCATTCTTCGTAATGTTCAGTACTTTTTTGTAATATTCACGCAAAGCCTTTTCCTGAGCATTCAGCTGTCCGCCGTCGAATTTTCCATTGTTCATCCATTTCTGGTGATTCGGCACTCCCCAGTAGTCAAAAATCGTCGTACGGCCATCCTCGCCTCCGAAACCTTCGTCACCTTTGCCCGGTTCGCCAACTTCTTGCCCAAAATAAATCATAATCGGTCCTTGCTGCAGCATTGCACTTACAACCAGCGCAGGCCGGCCCAGCTCAGCGTCACCCGCAAATTCTTCAGTTGCGATACGCTGCTCATCGTGGTTTTCCACGAAGCGCAGCATGTGCGGCGCCACATTCGACAAACGCTCCGAAAGCGCCGGCAAGTTGTCAGTACTTCCGTGCCCTTGCATAACATGCTTCAAAGAATCATACAGATCCGCCTTGTCGTACAAATAATCGAATTTACCTGTGTTGATGTAATTGAAATATTCTTTCGAATTATAGATTTCAGCCGTAAACTTGATATTCGGATTCACTTTCTGAATCTGCGGAATTACCCAGCCCCAGAATTCAACAGGCACCATTTCCGCCATGTCGCAACGGAAGCCGTCCACGCCCTTCTTAGCCCAGTAGATCAAAATGTTTCGCATTTTTTTCCAAGTATCCGGCATCTGCTCAAAGTGCTTTGTCCTGCCATTTTGGTAATCCACTCCGTAGTTCAGCTTAATAGTTTCAAACCAGTCGTGAATGCTTGGCTTCGCAGAGAACACATCGTTTCCGGTCGCCTTCGCCGGCATTTCATCAAACTTGTTGTCTTCACCTTTAAATTTCAGTTCGCCCAACGGATTGTTTTCTGCAGGAACTGTCAAGTTCTCATTCGGGAAGTAGTAAAAATTGTTTTGAGAAGAAAACTTACCTGACTTGTCATCAGAAGCACCGAAATCCTCCACGCCTTCCGGCTTGGCATCCGACACATAATTTCTTGCTACGTGGTTCGGAACAAAATCGATCCACACATTTAAGCCCTTGTCGTGCGTACGCTTCACCAAGGCCTCAAATTCGGCCATACGGTTCTTCACATCAGTCGCCAAAGCCGGATCCACATCGTAGTAATCTTTGATGGCATACGGAGAGCCCGCGCGTCCTTTCACCACATCCGGATCATCCAGCGAAATACCGTATTTCGTGAAGTCTTCCATTTGCGCATGCTCGATTACGCCAGTGTACCAAACGTCGGTAATTCCCAGCTTTTTCAATTCCTCCAGCGCTTTCGGAGTAATATCTGCAAATTTCCCGATGCCATTTTCGGCAATCGTTCCATGCTTTTTGTTTGTTGCATTCTTGTTACCAAACAAACGCGTCATCATCTGGTAAACCACCACTTTCTGGTTCGGGTCCACACGCTCCGCAGTAGTAATCAAAGAAGCCGCAGCCTCTTTTTTCTCTTTGTTTGCCTGGCCGCATCCGCCCAACATCAGGCTCGCCAAAAGTGTAGCTGTAAGTGCTGTTTTTCTCATGATAAGATATCTGAATTTATCCTGTAGATAAAGAACGCTTAGAATGGAGGAAAGAGCAATTATGTATTCCGTTTGTTAATAGATTTTTAAAGCAAACGTTTTCTGAATTTCATTTTTTGAAATTTCTCTATGCTTTTTTCTATTGAATTATCAATAATAAAAATTGAAGGTTTCCAGGGGGGAGGCGGGCAACAAAAAAAAGCTGACTCGCAATGAATCAGCTTTTCTAAAGAAAATTATTTCTAAAAATTATTTGTTTCTGTCCATGCAGTTCAAATCAGCAAATGCTTCTTCCAAACGCGCTACGAAAGCTTCCTGGCCTTTTCTCAACCAAACGCGAGGATCGTAGTATTTCTTATTAGGAACGTCATCTCCCTCAGGGTTTCCGATCTGAGTTTGCAGGTAAGCTTCTTTTGCTTGGTAGTAGTTTTTAACACCGTCCCAAGTTGCCCATTGCATGTCAGTATCCAGGTTCATTTTGATAGAACCGTAACCCAAAGCTTCTTCGATTTTCGCTTTCTCAGAACCTGAACCACCGTGGAACACAAAGTTCACTGGGTTGTCGATTGTGTTGTGCTTCTCTTTGATGTATGCTTGAGAATCTCTCAAGATTTCCGGCTTCAATACAACGTTGCCCGGCTTGTATACCCCGTGCACGTTGCCGAATGAAGCGGCAATAGTGAAGTTAGGGCTAATTGCCAATAGCTGCTCGTAAGCGAAATTCACTTCTTCCGGCTGTGTATACAATTTAGATGCATCAACATCTGTGTTGTCTACTCCGTCTTCTTCACCGCCTGTGATACCCAATTCGATCTCTAAAGTCATTCCGATTTTAGACATTCTTTCATGGTACTTCTTGCAGATTTCGATGTTCTCTTCAAGCGACTCCTCAGAAAGGTCAATCATGTGCGAGCTGAAAAGCGGCTTTCCGTGTTCAGCAAAAAACTTCTCGCCGGCATCCAACAAACCGTCGATCCAAGGAAGAAGTTTTTTCGCACAGTGGTCAGTGTGAAGAATTACCGGCACACCGTACTGCTCGGCCAAAATATGCACATGGTGAGCACCTGCGATAGAACCTGCAACTGCTGATTTTTGTCCCTCGTTAGACAATCCTTTGCCAGAGAAAAACTGAGCTCCTCCGTTGGAGAACTGAATAATTACCGGCGAGTTCACTTTTGCTGCAGTTTCCAAAACAGCGTTTACTGAATCTGTGCCAATAGTATTTACTGCCGGAAGCGCAAATTTATTCTCATTTGCATATCTGAACAGCTGCTGAACTTCTTCTCCAAAAAGAACTCCTGATCTGAATTTCATATCAAATTTGTTATGGGTGTTTAAAATTCTCTTCTGCAAAATTACCAAATATACAGAAACCCTGTATGACACAGATCATAATTCATTTTCTTTTGAACCAAAAAAGTACAATCGACACCTTCATTCCCGACCTCTGCCTTTCCAAAAGAATAGTATTGAAACACAAAACACTAGCACCCAGAATCTTAATTCGGGTTCAACGCAACTGAATAAGTTCCGTTATTCAAGTCGAGCGACACACGATATATTCCCGCCTCAGCAGGAGCCGGAATTGGATCGCCCTTCCACTTGAGCTGTTCCAAAGACTCCCCTTTCCCCCAATAATAGTTGTCAATACTGCTGCGGTCCTCAAAAAACATGAAATTACCGCTGTTTCCCAGCTGAATGTTGGCAGAAAATTCACCTCCACCGAGATTCGTAAGCCGTATGGCATCAGCAGGCTCCTCACCCGCCTGTGTTGCCGATCCGTAAACATACATAGCGCTGATTTGAGCGACTTCTCTAGCCAAACTCAACGAATAACTCAAGTTGGATATATCCACTGTAATAGTATAATAACCTGTTGCTGCCGGTGAAGGAAGATTGGCGCTTGAACCCAACAGCAAACTAAAAGAAGTTGATCCCAAGCCCCAGTTAAGCGGCTGATACCCGTTCAGCTGTCCGATAAATTTGAATCCGCTTTCGCCCGACTTCAGCAATGTGCCCAGTCGATGAACGCCTTCGCCAGGTATATAAGGCATAGAAATCGCCTGCTCTGGGTCCCAACCGATTCGGGTTGAACCTCCGACAACAAAAAGCCGGTCATCGATATTAAAACGACCTTCCACAATACCTTCCTGTCCTCCTGTATTTCTCACCGTCAAGCGAAGCGGGTAAGTACCACTCGATATTGCAAAAGGAATGCGAAGCTCTCCGCTGACGGAATATAAATTCTCAGCTAAAGACTGAAAATCAGAAAAAGCATAAGACGTATTATTGAATTGCATTGTCGCATCGCTAACAGCCGAAGTTGAATAAACTGTTGCGTTAAACGACACCAATTCATTCGGCCGATAATAAGCTGTATCTGACGGAGTGTTAACCACTCCGTATATAGACTGCACAATATTAAACGTACCGCTTACTTGGATCTTTTTGTTATTGGTGGTTTCCAAAGTGAATGAATAATCATATTCGCCGCCATCTTGCGTCCAGGGAATAAATACTTTCTCCTCTATTGAAAGCATGGTCCCGTCAGTTCCTGTCGTCTGGTTGTCGAAAATTTGATCGCGCCCCAATACTGAAAAAATCGCTTGTTTTATCCCGGCAGGAGCTTTTAGCACAGCAGAAAATGTCATTGACTGCCCTGTAGAAACAGGCGTGCTTGTATTGGTGTTATCCACAATACTCGGGTCTTCAGAATAATTGATCCCCGGGCCGCCCTGGTCTGGTTCTTCACAAGAAAAAACAGCCAAAAGAAAAACAGATACAACCCAATAAAAAAAGCTCGTTATTCTTGTTTTCATAATTTCGCGCTTTAAGTACTTCGTACTTTTTTTATTTTTAGTTATGCCTTATAGCCAATGATTTAGCTAAACAAAAACATAAGTTAAATTGCTGGCAGTACTTTCATGGAGTTTTAATATTAATTTCAAAGGGAGGATCGTCACCTTCTGGAGTGATGTACGCACCTTGCTGGTTGGTAAATTTTATTCCTAAGCTGTTCGGAGATGGATCTAAACTGGCAAGCCCCAACGCCGTGCGAAAAGCCTCGCTCCTATAAATCATGTAATAGCTGTAGGTACCGTCTCCATTGTTGGCAAATCTCACCCGATCCCCGTAAGGGCTTCCGTTAAGATAAAACTGACCGTAAATATTTATCGAACCGGTAAGGATTCCCTGCCCCAATGGCGTTTCTCCTTCTTCGGCAACCGGAATATCCAACGAAGGCGTATAGGTTAACAAACCAAGATCCAGCGTAGTGAATTCCTGCGGAAAAACAGAAAACGCTTGAGAAAAAACATCGACGATTCCATCCTGCGAAAAATCCTTCCCCCCAACATTTCTGGCTGTCTTGTCCCAAGTACCGTTGTTGAACAACCAGTTGAGCTGGTTGATCACTCCGGGATTTGTGTCCCATCCAGAAATTGTAGTATCTGCTACAAAGTCATATTGATACAAATTTTCATAACCTGACAATTTTCTGCACTTTGCCTTTGCATTCAACAGGCTGTTGAACTTTGACCCGTCACTGAATCCATTGGCTCCCAGCCAAATGAAGACATTCTGTCCTACCAGCTGCCCTTGCTCACCGCCGCCTTCGCCCCAGGCAGCGCGAACATTTACGACAATTGATATAGGCCTTGAACTGCTGAACCGCTCAGGGACAGCCAACGATATCGGCGAACCGTTGTTCAGTCCAGTGTAATTGAAAAACTTGATCGACTGTCCGTTCTCCGCGTCAAAGTTGTCTGTCTGATAAATTGGATCACCGTTTCCTGTTCTGATGAGCCCCGCGATTTCAGTCATAGTCGCTCCATCCTCAAAAAACTCGGTCGGCGTCAGCGTTATTTTATATACATTCGACCCGTTTACCCGCGTCAATGCTTTGCCCCCAGTATTGAAGTTCGTCCATTCGCCATTGGGCACTTTTGGGTTCGAAGCGTTGGGATTGTTGCTGCTTTTAAAAAACCAACAGTAAAGCGTCGATCCGGTTGCACCCGGCGTTGCCACCTTCGTTCCGGTAACATCAAAATACAGCGTAACCGGCTGATCTCTGGTAAAAGCGGCCGGGGAAGTCCAAATATCCGCAACAGTCCCGTTCTGCGCCCATAACTCGGCCAAGCTAATAAGCAAGAAAAAAACTGCGCTGTAAAGAAATTTCATATTACTTCTCATTTGTTCTCTCACTTAATTATTATTCGGGATTTTTGTAAATGTGTATTCGTAACTGAGAATTCTGTTTCCTCCAAGTACGCGGTCAAAAGCAATTTTTAAATCTTCCCCCTCTTTTGGCGGAGCCGTGATTGTATAAAAGGCTATGGGCTCAGCATTTAAGTTTGGCACCTGCGACCCATACAAATTAATACGTGTGGGGTATTTCTCGGCGTTGAGCCGCCAGCTTCCAGTGTTTACTCCGGTAAAATTATGCGCTCCGTTGTTTTCAACCACAAACATCGAAGGGCTTAAGCGGCCATCGCTGTCTCTTGTCGCATCAAAAGTGACAGTAAAACTGGACAAATTCAGACTGTAGGCATTCGTGATATCCTGCCGAATTTTTCCCGAAGCATTTTTTTCTGCTATGCGGTCAACCTGAACGACCTTTACCGCCTTCCATTTGCCCACAACCCCCTCAAGCTTGGGACTTGGGATGCCGAAGTGATATTCGTCTTCACAAGCCCACAGCAACAGGCAGAACGTACAAACAAAAAACATAAATCTATTTTGATACATTTTCATTTGAATTATTTTTTCTATTTGCCACATATATCCACCAAAAGCAATTGCAGTGGATTATTAACCTTCTTCTAAAACTCCCAAACACTTCACTCCTTTAGTTCGGACGGATATTCGGGTTGCCATTTGATTCGGTATCCGGTATTTGGAAGAGCAATCGCTCGTCATTCCAAGACAATCCCCGTATATTGTCAGATCTAAGCCTCTTCAGCTCACCAAGCCTCAGTCCCTGAGCAAGCAGTTCCTTTCTTCGTTCCAAACGCAGAATTGTAAGACTGAAGCTTGTCTGTGGAACATCTGCTCTTTCCTGTATCAGATTCAAATACTGTCTGGCCAGCTCCGTATTCGGTGTGCTCTTCAGAGCCGCAGCTTCCGCGGCGATAAAGTACATCTCGTTCAGAGCCAAAACAGGCGAATGCATAAAATCATAATTGAATTTTGTAATATAATTCCCTGCGTCGTTATTGTCTCCTGCCTGAACGCCAACCCAGCTGATATACCGCTTGTCTGAAGGTGTCTCCGCCAGCAGAGACATCAGCGCCTGGTTATACTGAAACTGAGGCGTATAATTGCTATTGGTTCGGTAAGACTTCGTGTAAGACGCTCCGCGATTGACTGCAGTTCCAGGACTGTAAAGCGAAAAAATATTCTCCGTGGAGACTATACTGGAATTGTAAGCCGACAACTCAGCGTCTGCGTACTTCACATCCACGCTGCGCACCAGCACCTGCAGGCGGTTGTTCACTTCAGACAGCTCAAAACCCCTGAATTTTTTCCGGTTTCCTTCGTTGTCATCTACCAAAAAAACAAAATCCTGCCGGTCCAGCGAATAGCCGGAATTCTGAATAACATCCTGCGCCTGTGCAAACGCCTGCTCATAGTTCTGTTGCTGGAAATACACCCGCGCCAGCAACGCTTTTCCAGCCCACTGGTTCAGAAAATAGGGACTCCGGGTTACCGGCAGATTAGGAATCGACGCCCGCAAATCCTCAATAATTTTTGTATAAACCTGCTGAACAGTCGACCGGGAAACCGTCACACTGGCCTGTTCTATTGTTTTTATTCCCTGAGTCCTGATGGGCACGCCAAGATTGTCCACTGTTGAATTATCGTAAGGCAAGGCAAAAAACTGCATCAGATGAAAATGGCCAAAAGCCCGGATAAAAAGACACTCCGCCCTCAGCGAATTGCCCGAATTGCCCTCAAAAAACCCGGGGACTATGTCGTATACGTAGTTCGCTCTGTCAATTGCCTTATAAGTGTCCTGCCAAATATCCCTTCCCGTTGGATTGAACAAATTCATTGTTCTGCTCCTAATCTGGCTCCAGTTAAAATCATTGTTGGTGGTCACAATATTGTCGGCTAGCACGTCTGCGCCCACGGCCGCATTGCCACCCGAAAAACCGCCATAAGACATTGCGTCGTAGGCCGAATTAAGATAAGCCCTTACATCGTCTTGGGTTTTAACTGCATCTTCCGTTAGCACTAAATTGCCGGGCTTAACCTCCAGAAGTTCAGTATCCTCACAGGAAATGCAGACCGCTAAAAAAACCAGCCATAGGTGTTGAATTTTTTTCATCATTAGCATGTTTACATTAGAAAGTTACACTGACTCCAAATGAAATAGTTGATGCCTGAGGGGGCGTTAAATACGTAACATTCGGGCTTAAATTCTTCTGCTGCGCATTCTCTATATCACGAAATATTTCCGGATCCAGTCCCTCAAAGTCTGTAATGGTAAGCAGATTGGTTCCCGTTACATACACTCTCATGCTCTGAAGCTTCCATTTCTCCAGCATAGC
The DNA here is from genome assembly GCA_022360875.1 of Cytophagales bacterium. Lineage (GTDB taxonomy): Bacteria > Bacteroidota > Bacteroidia > Cytophagales > Cyclobacteriaceae > JAKSBZ01. The sequence goes on from JAKSBZ010000243.1 coordinate 25,905, forward strand.
GCTCGGAAAATTGTAAGCAAGGGTAACATTTTTCAAACGCACATAATCTCCGCTATGCAAATATTCCGACGTATTTCTTGCCTTGCTAATCCCCGACGCAGCCTCATCCAGCGTAAGGCGCGGGACATCAGTGTTATCACCCGGCTTTCTCCAGCGGTCCAGTATTTTCCTCCTCAAATTCCACGTCCCGATGTTGTTCATGTGGAACTTCTCCGCATCATCATAAATATTTGATCCCAACGAAAAATTGATCAAAAAACTCAGCTCGAAATTTTTGTATGACATAAAATTGTTCAACCCTCCGAACACATCCGGAATCGGCTTGCCTACTACCTGCCGGTCACGGTCCGGGTTATAAACAAATGTCTCGAAGCGTTCAACAATATTCCCGTTTTCATCGCGCCTAATCCCTTCGTAAACCGGACGGCCCGTTTTGGAATCCACATAAAGAGTCTTCACTAAATAATTCACTCCCAAAGTAAACCCCTCCAGCACGCGAGTGTCTCCCGATCCACCCAAAGCATCTGGACCTGCATTGCCCACATCCAGCACTTTGTTTCTGTTGAAAGACATATTCAAGCTGGTTCTCCAAATAAAATCCCCTACAAAATTACTGGAATTGATGCTCAGCTCAGCACCTGTATTGCGCAGCTTGCCAATATTTCTGATCACCGTCGCCCATCCGCTGGAAGTCGGAACGGCAACATTCAAAAACAAATCCTTGGTTTTTTTATAATAATAGGCTACTTCACCGCTAATTCGGTCATCCCACAAACCAAACTCCAGACCTGCGTCGAATGCGTCAGTAGTTTCCCAGCTGATATCAGGGTTCGCCAAATTATTCTGAACAATAATTTTATTTGGCCTGCCTGAATTCGGAGGTCCATAATTAGACTGAATATTTACGTCAGTGGTACCGTATTGGGCATAATTCGAGATTTCGGCATTTCCGGTGCGTCCATAACCAACCTTAAATTTCAAACTGGTGATGATATTATCCTCTCCCCAAAAAGATTCATCCGACACAATCCATCCCAAAGACGCAGAAGGGAAATATCCAAAGCGGTTGTTCTGACCAAAACGAGAGCTTCCGTCAGCCCGAAAGGTTGCATTTAGTAAATACTTGTCTTTGTACACATAATTCAATCTTCCGAAATAGGAAAGAAAAACAAACTCCTGAACGGGATTGGTGGCCCGCTGCAAGTTGGGATTCGGCGAACCATTCGCAAGAGTATCTAAAGGCAAAGAAGGATCTTTGTAGATCGGCGCTCCCGGATTGGCGGCAGGATCCGTAAAAGTCGCATTGATGTTTTTGGAATGCTGACGGTAATTCAGAATTTCGGCTCCCGCCAGCAGCTTCAGCCTGTGATTATCGCCTATGGAAAAATTGTAGCTTGCTGTCCCCTTCAGATTCCAGCTGAAATCATAATAATTCGCCTGGTAGGCTGCCGGATTTGTATTCAAAACTTTATTCCTGTAGTCGTCATACTTCCGGTCAATGTAGTCCAATCCTCCTTCAAAGCGCAATGATAAATTTTCCGTAGGCTCGATATTAGCATACAGGTTGGCCAAGGTTCTCAGCTGCCGGGTTCTTCTTGTCAGATTATTAATTTCCAACACTGGGTTAAGACTGGACGGAAACACATAATATGAACCGTCCGCGTTGCGTACAGGCCAGAACGGAATAGCCCCCGACTGCGCCGTTCCAAGTCCCCCGTTCCATGAAACAGGTGCGTGAAAATTTGTAGAGCGCGTAAAACCCGTGGTTGTGCCAACAGAGACGGATTCGTTAGGTGAATAGTCCAGGTTAATTCTTCCGTTCAGCCTGTCAAACTTGTCTTCTTTCAAAAAAGACCGCTCACTCGAGTAAGACACACCGACATAAGATGAAAAATTGTCAGCCCCCTGAGTCATTGACAAATCCACATTGTGGCTGAAACCCGTCTGAATCACCTCGTCCTGCCAATCTGTATTAACAGCCATTGCCTGAGCATGTGAAAATCCTCCGGGCAAGCTCACGCCACTGGTGGACAGCGGCCACTGATAACTGGAGCCCATTTCGGCCGCGCGGCCATAAATAAAATCATTCTCCTGCGCTTCCTGCATAACAGCAATATATTCGCTGTTGTCCAGCAAGTCCAGCGTATTGGTAGGCCGGGATGCCGTTACCCGGTAGCTTACATCAAAAATCGGCTTTCCGGATTTTCCCCGCTTGGTGGTCACCAGCACCACGCCGTTGGCGCCCCGCGATCCGTAAATCGCCGTGGCAGAAGCATCCTTGAGGATCTCCACGGATTCAATATCGTTAGGATTGATCGTATTCAGCGGATTGGTATTCGCCGCCCCTACACGCTCGCCCTGTGGCGAAATCAGCGGCATGCCGTCAATCACATAAAGCGGATCGCCGCCTGCAGTAATCGATCCCGTTCCCCGAACGCGAATCTGAGAGCCCGCTCCCGCCAAGCCACTCGACTGTATCACCTGCACCCCCGAAGCACGGCCCTGCAATCCGGCCTCAAACGAAGGCAGCGGCGCTGCAACCAGCTCCTGTCCCGACACCTTTGCTATAGCTCCAGTAACTTCACGCTTGTTTTGCGTGCCGTATCCAACCACAACCACTTCTTCAAGCGATTTAACGTCGGGCTTTAACAAAACCTCAATAATATTCTGCCCTTTAACTTCCACTTCCTCAGTAAGAAAGCCCACAAAGCTAAACAACAGCACATCGGAAGAACTGCAGACAATAGCAAAATTACCATCATAGTCGGTGATGGTTCCCTGGGTTGTCCCCTTTATCTGGACACTAACCCCAGGCATGCTTTCCCCGTCTTCCGTGGAAAGCACTTTTCCTGTAACCGTTAGCTGCTGGGCAAATGCCTGACCAGCTATCAGAAGCCACAGTAAACTGAAAAAACTCAGTCGGCGAATCGGATATAGGTTGTTCATGCAATCTGTAATTTATTCTTCGCTCATAATGCATCCTTGCAATCTCCCATATAACCGGAAGGCCTTATGCTTGTTGGTTTTTATAGTATTTTTTTTTTTTTTTTTTTAAATTTAAATTTATTCATACATTATGTCC
>JAKSBZ010000244.1 GCA_022360875.1 Cytophagales bacterium
CCGCTCCGAACATTGATTTTGAAACCCGGCTGATAGAATTCCTGAACAATCCTCCCTTCTGGCCCAGGATGGATTCTAGGCTGCGACAAAAAAAACGAAGGCCGTTCCACCCAAGCAAAAATGACGCATACCGGCATCAGAACAGCAAGAATTGTCCAAATCCTCTTATGTTTTTTCCTTAATGGAGCGATCATTCCATTTTTGCTTTAGCCTATACATCAAAATTCCCCACAGCGCTACGGAAGCAGGCACCAACAGCAACCTCATTGTCCAGCTCGCCCCTTTCATCTGTTCGTCCAGCACAATGCTTCCTTTAAAAAAGAAATACACTGCAAACGCCAGCCCGCCGAGAAAATACAGCCCTAAAACGGTAAGTATAGTTTGTATAATAAACAACGACATGATAGTTGATTTTTTGAAACAAAAAGCAAGAATTGCCGGTTTACAACAACCTTGCAATAATCAGGCAGGAGACGAAGCAAAAGACAGAACGATACGCCATCCCCTGCAAATTATTCAGCTTCGTCTCCAACCTTTTCACTTCAAATCCCGTAACAGAGACGTCAACCAACCCAATTCATTTATGTGCACCGTCAGCTACATCCCGCTGGAGGAGGAGGACTTTTTACTAACACACAACCGCGACGAGAAGACAGAAAGAGGCGCCATGGCTTCGGAGCCAAAACTATTAAAATACGAAGGACTGCAGTTTATTGCGCCCGTAGACCAAAAAGCTCAGGGAACATGGATCTATACAGACAGTAAAAAAAGGACGCTGTGCCTGCTGAACGGCGCGTTCAAAAAGCACGTACCCAAACCGCCTTACGCCCGGAGCCGGGGCAGAATAATAATGGAGTTAAACTCTTTCAATTCCGTGCAGATCTTTTTGGACGCTGTCGAACTATCTGGAGTTGAGCCTTTCACGCTGATTGTGATTGACCAAAGCAAGGGGGACGTGATACTGCATGAGTTGAAATGGGACGGAAATCAAAAGCATATTATGCGGCTGGACGACCGAAAGCCCCGCCTGTGGTCATCGGCCACGCTTTATCCAAGCAATGTCCATAAAGCGCGAGAAAAACTTTTCGAAAATTGGCTGCAGAACCAGTTTGACAAAAGCGGTTCTTCTGTTCTGGATTTCCATCAAATTGGGCGATACGATCACGTCTCCACGCCCATTTGGCTAAAATCCGACCACATCTTTACTGTAAGCACCAGCCAAATCCATCGCAGAAAAGAGGCTGCAGAATTTTCATACATTGATTATCTGAACGGAACCCAAAAAACGTTACAAATAAAACTTCCATGAAATCAGCTTTATTTAATGAGCTATGATTTCATGGAAGCATATCGCCTGAACATCAAGCTGTGCAGGATTAACGACAGCCAATGCTGCTTTTCGTATTCTGAATTATTTTACAAAAACCGTTTTGATATTCACAAACTCACGCATGCCGAAGGCTGACAGCTCCCTTCCATAGCCCGAGCGCTTGACCCCGCCAAAAGGCAGTTCCGGAACCGAACGGGTGACAGAGTTAATGTAAACCGACCCAACCTCCAGCTTAGAGATCAAAGCTTTTGCCTTGGCAACATCCTCAGACCAAACTGAGGCCGAAAGCCCGTATTTCGACTGATTCGCCAAATCCACAGCTTCCTCGGCCGAACCGGCCCTCAATACTGCTGCCACCGGCCCGAAAGTCTCGTGGGTAAAAACCGGCATTTCCGGCCGCACTTCAGTCAAAAGCGTCGGAGCATAGGTCTTTTCTTCAAGACTCAAAATTTCGCCGCCGGCAAGCACCTCGGCTCCCATACCCGCAGAAATCCCAACCATTTTATCTAGCTCCTGAAGAATTTCCGTTTTAGCCAATCCCGTACAGTCCGAATTTTCGTCCCAGGGAGAGCCCACCTTTACTTCGGAAAACAAACGCTGAAGTTCGCTGACAAACTCGTCATATGCCGATTCATGAACAATCATGCGCTTGGGAGCTGTGCAGGTTTGTCCACTGTTGCGCAGCCGCGCCCGAAAGGCTTCCTGAGCACATCTCTTTACATCCGCATCCTCGAGCACAATCAGCGCATCCGAACCGCCGAGTTCCATAACTGTCTTTTTCAGATGTTTTCCAGCCATAGAAGCGACAAGAGCACCCGTAGCATCGCTTCCTGTAAAAGCCACAAAATGAATCCGAGGGTCGGCAATAATCTCTTCGACCTGCGGAGCCTTTACATGCACTGACTGGAAAATTCCCTTTGGCGCCTTCTTAAGCGAATCAAACAGCTCAAACATTTTTTCAGAACAGCCAAACACATTTTCAGCATGCTTAAGCACCACCGAATTTCCGGCCATCAGAGCCGGCAAAGCGAATCGCAGCGCCTGCCAGAAAGGGAAATTCCAGGGCATTATCGCCAGTACTGTTCCGAGGGGCTCAAACTTCACATAGCTTTCCGATGCCTTTGTCTTTACCGGTTTAACAGCCAGAATCCTGTCAGAATTTTCGGCATAGTATTCCGCTAAAGCAGCGCACTTTTCGATTTCTTCTTCAGCCTCGCTGATTTTCTTTCCCATTTCCAAGACTATCATGCGCGAAAGCTCGGCCTTTTTCGCTCTGAGCTCCTGCGCCAGCTCTGCCAGTGCCTCCGCCCGTTCTTTCATTGTAAACTTCCGCCAGCATTTCTGTTGCTGGTGCGCTCTTTCGAGCTTTGCCTTTGCTTCTTCCAAGGAGTCAAGCTCTACACACTTCGGCAAAACAGCCTCCACTCTTTCTTCCTCACATTCAGAGAAATTCCTTTCAGTCATTGCTTTATACCCTTTATGAAAAAAGCCCGGTTGCAAATACAAACGGGCTTTTTTCTTAAAAAAAATTATATTTCTAAAACGGCGAGCCCTCAGGCTTAAAATCAGCCTCGGAGTCCAAATGAGTATCCTCCACAGTTTCGTTGGCCTTCGACCCGAAGGTCACAACCTCCTGCCCGTCCGAAAACTGAGAAGCTCCGCTTGCTCCCGGCGGCAGGCTGCGCATGCCTTCCGGTACACCGATCATAGAATTGCCATCCAAGTCGGCAAATTTCGTATATTTTCCGATAAATTTCAACTTAACATTTTCCAATGAACCGTTACGGTGCTTGGCAATAATAACCTCACCCATTCCTGCCGTAGATCCGCCGTCGTCCTCAGTAATTCCGTAGTATTCCGGACGGTACAAGAACATAACCATATCGGCATCCTGTTCAATGGAACCGGATTCACGCAAATCCGAAAGCTGCGGACGCTTGTCCCCGCCGCGGGTTTCCACCGCACGGCTCAGCTGAGAAAGGGCAATCACCGGAACATCCAATTCCTTGGCCAATCCTTTCAGCGCTCTTGAAATCGAAGCAATTTCCTGCTCGCGGTTCCCCTGTCCTCCGCCGGTTTTCGAATTGTCGCCCGACATAAGCTGCAGATAGTCAATCACGATCATCTGAATATCGTGCTGGGCCTTCAAACGGCGGCACTTTGCCCGAAGCTCGAGAATGGACAGCGCCGGAGTATCGTCAATATATATAGGCGCCTCAGTAAGGCGCGAAGTTTTGTGAATCAGCTGTTCCCACTCAAAATCGGCCAGCGCACCTTTTTTCAGTTTCTCGGATTCTAGTTCCGCTTCGGCGGAAATCAAACGGTTCACGAGCTGCACATTAGACATCTCAAGAGAGAAAATAGCAGTCGGAATATTGAAATCCACAGAGGCATTCCGCAGCACCGAAAGCACAAATGCCGTTTTACCCATCGCCGGACGCGCGGCAATAATAACCAAATCCGAACGCTGCCAGCCAGCAGTAACGCGGTCGAGCGCCGCCAGTCCGCTCGGAACGCCCGTCAAACCGTCTTTCATGGTTTTCTTAGACTCCAGCTCATGAATCGCCTGCCCCATAATCGACCGCATGTCCGCTACATTCTTGCGCACATTGGTATTCGTTACTTCAAAAAGCGATTTTTCCGTTTTATCCAGCAGCTGAAATACGTCGGTGGTATCCTCGTAAGCGTCCTTCTGAATCTGAGAAGCCACCTGAATCAGCTCGCGCTTAATGTAGTGCTCAGAAATAATCCGCGCGTGATATTCAACGTTGGCGGCCGAGCTCACCCTGCTGGTAAGCTGCGTTATATAATACGCTCCGCCGACAGCCTCCAGCTTTCCCATTTTGCGGAGTTTGTCCGTGACGGTCAATATATCTACGGGATCGGCTCCGTTAAACAGCTCAAGAATGGCAGTGTAAATTTCTTTGTGGGCTTCCTTGTAAAAACTCTGAGGGCGCAAAATGTCCACCACAGTAGTCAAGGCATCCTTTTCGAGCATCAAAGCCCCCAATACCACTTCCTCCAATTCCAAAGCCTGAGGCGGCAATTTACCTAATGCCAGCGCACTGGAGTCCGAAGAAGAAGACTTCGTTAAAAAATCTCCTTGCCTGTTCTGAGCAGAATTATCCATTTATTGTCTATTCGATTCTATTTAATTCTTTATACTTCAAAAAAACATCCGAACCCCTTCAAAAAGCATCACAACATTAAATAATAAGTCATTTTTTCTTATTCTAAAACTTAACCAACTGAAGTGAAAAGGGCAAGCAAATATGATTTTTTGGAATGCAATTTAAAAAAAAATCGGCATATAAAATGTGTTGCCGCCCGAAATAATCCTGCATCCGAAAGCAATTCTTCGGAAACAATTTTTTATCCATTTACTTATTTTTATATTTTTGGAAACCACACACTAAAAATAGGAATTTTTAAACACCCGCATATGCAAAAGGTACATCTGATTGCGATAGGAGGAAGCGTGATGCACAACCTCGCCCTGGCCCTTCAGTCTAAAGGAATAGAGGTAAGCGGCTCAGACGACTCCATTTTTGAACCTTCCCGCTCCCGGCTCGAGGCCTGCGGCCTGCTGCCCGGCGAACCGGGCTGGTTTCCTGAGAAAATACACAGCGGGCTGGACGCCGTGATTCTGGGCATGCACGCCAAAAAGGACAACCCGGAACTGCTCAAAGCCAAAGAACTGGGAATCCGGATCTACTCCTTTCCAGAATTTATACGCACGCAAACCGAAAACAAGCAACGAATCGTCATTGGCGGCAGCCACGGGAAAACCACGATCAGCGCCATGCTCGTTCATATACTAAGCCACGCCGGCAAGTCTTTCGACTTTGTAGTGGGCGCGCAGCTGCCCGATTTCGATATTATGGTCAAGCTCACCGATGCTCCCGTCATCATCATCGAAGGAGACGAATACCTGAGCTCAGCCACCGATCCGATTCCGAAATTTTTGCACTACGGCCACCACATCGCCGTGATTACAGGCATCGCCTGGGACCATGCCAATGTCTTCCCTACTTTCGAGCAGTACAAAAAACAGTTTGAGCTCTTTGCTGACGCGACACCAAAGGCGGGAACTCTGATTTACCATGACGAACCCGAAACCAAAGCCATCGGCAAAAAAGACCGGGCAGACGTTGCGTCAATTTCTTATCAGGCCCATCCGCATCTTGTAAAGGACGAAAAATACTTTTTGAAATCCGATTACGGAGAAATTCCGCTGCTCATCTTCGGCGAGCACAATATGCAGAATATCGCCGCCGCCAAAGAGGTATGCAAGCAGCTGAGCATATCGGACATGGAATTCTATGAAGCCGTTCAAAGTTTCAGCGGAGCGCGCAAGCGCCTGGAGCCTGTTTTCGAATCCGAAAAAATTAGCATCTACAAAGATTTCGCCCATGCTCCGTCAAAAGTCCGGGCTTCGGTAAATGCCATGAAATCCCTGAATCCTAGCAAGCCGCTGGTTTGCGTTCTGGAGCTGCACACCTTCAGCAGCCTGGACAGAACTTTTATTCTTGAATACAAAAAAACGATGGACCGGGCCGATTACCCGATTGTCTTTATAGACAATGAAGTTGTTTTATCCAAGGGAAAAGAGCCGCTGAGCGAAAATCTTGTCCGAGAAGCTTTTGGTTCCCCGGATATTCAGATAATTTTCGAAACTGCGGAGCTCGAGTCTGCTCTTGAGGCTATCGACCTCCCTAAGTACAACCTGCTTGTCATGAGCTCCGGAAATTTGGGAGGCTTTAAATTAGAAAATTTCGCTTCTCAGGTTTCTTAACAGCTTGAGCGAATCACACACCGGGCTTTATTTTGTTTAATACAAAGCCCAGAAAAACAAATTATGCAATTACACCTAAAAAAACCGGTCGTCTTTTTTGATCTGGAAACAACCGGAACCAATATCTCTACAGACCGCATTGTAGAGTATGCTTTTGTAAAAATAAATCCTGACCAAACACTGGAAAAACGGGTAAGCAGAATCAATCCCCAAATACCCATTCCTCTGGAAAGCAGCCTGATCCACGGCATTTACCGCGAAGACGTGGCTGATGCTCCAATATTCAAAGACGTTGCGCGCGAGCTTGACCAGTTTCTCCAAGGATGCGACCTTGCGGGATTCAACGTGCTTCGCTTCGACATTCCGTTGCTGGTGGAAGAATTCCTAAGAGCCGGCGTTGATTTTCAGATCAGCAACCGGAACCTGCTGGACGCGCAAAAGATTTTCCACACCATGGAAAAAAGAAACCTTACCGCCGCTTACAAATTCTACTGCGACAAAGAACTAGAAGGCGCACACGGCGCCGAAGCCGACACCATGGCTACCTACGAAGTCTTCAAATCGCAGATCGAGCGCTACGACGGACAGGAAATGACAGACCTTAAAGGCAACTCTCTGGGTGTGATCACCAACGACATGGACAAAATCCATGAAGTTACTTTCCACAAAGTCGTGGACCTTGCCAACCGCATGTCTTTCAACGAAAACGGAGAAGAAGTATTCAACTTCGGAAAACACAAAGGCAAGCCCGTGGAGGAAGTGCTAAAATCGGAGCCGGGATTCTATGACTGGATGATGCGCGGAGACTTCCCACTTGACACAAAAAGAAAGCTAACCGAAATCAAACTGCGTTCTTTCAACAACAGATAAAAAAATACATAAAGCGGTCCGCGGACCGCTTTTTTTACATTCTTACTCTATTTTCATTTCTCACTCAAAAAACGATGGGTTCGATAGGTTAAATCATCTTTCAAATCAAAAACGAGCGGCACGCCCGTAGCTATTTCAAACCGCACCACATCTTTGTCCGTCATCCCCATCAGATATTTCACCAATCCTCTCAAACTGTTTCCGTGCGCAACCACGAGCACGCTCCGGCCCTGCAGCAGTTCAGGCTCTATGAGTTCCCGGAGCACGGGAATCACCCGCGAGACAGTATCCTGCAAGCTTTCGCCCAAAGGAATCAGCGAAGGGTCAATGCTTCTGTATGCAAACTCCAAGCGGGCATTCCTCGAATCGGAAGCAGAAAGCAAGGGCGGACGCTCGTCGTAGGAACGCCTCCATCTCCTCACCTGCTCTTCGCCGACTTCCCGGATCTTTTTCTCTTTATACTCGCCCTGCAATGCTCCGTAATGCCGCTCATTAAGGCGCCAGCTCTTTGCCACAGAAAGCCATTGGCAATCCATCTCTTCCAAAACAATATTCAGAGTTTCAACAGCCCGCTTAAGTACCGAGCAAAAGGCGCTGTCAAACGAAAAGCCATTGCGCTGCAAAATCCTTCCCGCATCCCGGGCCTCGTGCTTTCCCCTGTCAGTCAACGGCACATCGGTCCATCCGGTAAAACGGCCTTCGAGATTCCACACGCTCTCGCCATGACGAAGCATCACCAACTGCGGCATAAGCAATTTTTCTTTAATTGAA
>JAKSBZ010000245.1 GCA_022360875.1 Cytophagales bacterium
CTGGAGGCTCACGCTTGTACAAGGCAAGTATTATTAACACAGAATGCCTCCATAGCTCAGCTGGCCAGAGCAACTGACTTGTAATCAGTAGGTCGTTGGTTCGAATCCGACTGGAGGCTCACGTTTGCGCAAGGCAAGCATGATTAACACAGAATGCCTCCATAGCTCAGCTGGCCAGAGCAACTGACTTGTAATCAGTAGGTCGTTGGTTCGAATCCGACTGGAGGCTCACACACGGGTGTAGCTCAATTGGTAGAGTAGTGGTCTCCAAAACCATTGGTTGTGGGTTCGAGTCCTTCCGCCCGTGCAAAACCGTTTTCATTCGAAAGCGGTTTTTTTATGCCTTCTCTTTTTTGGATTTCCTTTTTCATATCTTTTTTGATTTTTCTTACGTATTAATTGTAACAGGCCAGATTTTTTGGGGACTCGTTCATTGAGTATCAATGAGCAAGAGGCAGTAGGAAAGCGCCGTTGTTTTGTACTTCCCAGACTTCAGGTTTTTTTATGAAAAAATTCGCTCCAGCACTCTTTCTTTTGTTTGTCTTTGGGCTAAATCTCTATGCGGGCGATCCAACTGAGCGCTTCAGACTTCCCTTCAGGGTGATAAACAATTTGATTGTGGTGAAAGCAATGGTTAATACGTCCGGTGACCGCAATTTTATTCTCGACTCTGGAGTTTCCGCCTCGCTAATTTTCGAGATGGAGAAAGGAGATTCGCTGAACATGAAGATGACCCGGCCAATAGTGATCAACGGAATGGGAGAAGGCAGGCCGATAAATGCTACGGTAAGTTTTGGCAATACTCTGCAGATGGGGAAGCTAACTTTCGAAAACCATGCGCTGGTAAAACTTGAGGAGCAGCTGACAGGTCTGAGCGAGCGGATGGGCGTCAGGATTCACGGCGTGCTGAGTCTGGGCTTGTTGTCGCCTCGCTATGTGTACATCAATTACGACCGCTCTTATCTGGAAATTTGGAATCCGGATGCTTTCAGGTTAAGAAGACGGCACCGGCGCATGGCAACGATGCCTTTTGAGATGATTCGGGGAAAGCCTTTTGTTCGGATAAAAGGGTACTATACCGACTCGGCAAGTCGGGACCTGAAAATGCTTATCGATACTGGAGCAAGCCATTCGGCATGGCTGACGCCCAGCGGGCAGGAGCATTTGATTCCGGGGCCGCGGACAGATACGCTGTTGCTGGGGGCCGGCCTTTCCGGAAAAGTGATGGGATATATGACTCGAATTCAGAAGTTCGAAATTGCCCGCTACAGTTTGCGCGACCCGCTTATCGCTTTTCCGACCAAAGAATCTTATTCGGGAAATTACAAGTACCTGAGCCGGGACGGGAGCCTTGGCTCTGAGTTTTTCAGGCGTTTTCATGTATTGTTCGATTTTGTCAATATGAAGCTTTATCTGAAGCCAAACAGACAGTTTAAGGACGAGTTCAGGTTCAACGCCAGCGGGTTTGAAGTGCTTATGCCGATAATGAATCTTCCGTACTATGTGGTGGGCAAAGTATCCAAAGGCTCCCCTGCTGAAAATGTTGGGCTTCAGGAAGGCGACCATTTGCTTCAGGCTAACGGTCGGAATCTTTTTCATATGGAATTCGGAGAAGTGATAAAGCTGATAGAGCACGCTCACGGGTCTAAGCTCAGACTGGTGGTTTCAAGAAACGGAAGCAAACACAAGTTTGTGTTTCGCATTGAAGGAGGGCTGTGATTTCCGGATCTTGTTTTTTTAAAAAAATGACTTTAGGAACAGGGGATGATATTGGGAATTGCTAACTTGTTGCTCTTGTGCAGGTTCGGATGAATCGAAGCGTTGGAATGTTGCAGAAAAAAGGAGGAAAGAGATGCCTAAAACCGTTATTTTGAAAGGAAAGGAATTGGCAGAGGGCATTCATTTTTATTATGACGAAAGAGGCCGGTTTGTTTTTACTGAACTTGCCCACAGGGAGCGTGGCTATTGTTGCAAACCCCGGAAAACCAGTAAATGCAAACATTGTCCATGGAAAAAAATATGAAACATCCACGATAGCTGGCCTTAACGCACACGTGAGAGAGACATGATTGCAGCGGATGTTCCATCTGACCAATAAAAATCCATCAAAAACAGATGAAATTATTGTCAGACGATTTAAAATGGTATTGTTTTTTTACATAATACGTATATTCAGCAAGTTTTTGAGGGAAAATGCGTATGGAAAAGTTTGCGATAATCGATTTGGGGACAAATACCTTTAACCTTCTGCTGCTTCGGGTGGATGCTCCGCAGGATGTGTCAAGCGTGCGGGTGGAGCATATGGAGCGGCATGGCGTCCGTTTGGGCGAGGGAGGAATCAACGAGCAGAGGATACTCCCTGAAGCTAGCGACAGGGCTGTTAAGACCTTGCGTTATTTTACAGAGCTTGCGGAGAAGCACGGCGTGCCGGACAAGAACATTGTGGCTACGGGGACAAGCGCCGTGCGCAATGCCGACAACCGGCAGGATTTTTTGCATCGGGTAAATAAAGAAACCGGTCTTCGGATTCAGGTGTTGGACGGCCAGCAGGAAGCTTCACTGATTTACGAAGGGGTTTGCCAGGCTTTGTCTCTTAAAGAGGAGAATTCGATGATTGTAGATATAGGAGGAGGAAGCGTGGAGTATATTATATGCAGCAGCCGGGGTGTATTGTGGCAGAAAAGCATCGAAATGGGTGGGCAGCGCATGATGGAGCTTTTCCACCGCCACGAGCCCATTTTGCCCAGCGAGTGCCGGCAGCTGGAAGAATATTTTGATAAAATGCTTCCGGAATTATTGGAGGCCATTGCTTGCTACAGCCCTGTTGAGCTTATCGGTTCTTCCGGGACTTTCGAAACCCTGGCGGCTATTTATGAAAGAAAAATTGGTTATGAGCCGGATACAGAAAGCCGGTCTTCTTTTTGGCTTCCGGTTGGTCAGTTTGAGCTGATACATAGTCAGTTGGTGAAGAACAACCTCGAGGAGCGGCTGATTGTTCCGGGGATGATACCGCTGCGGGCCAAGATGATTGTGGTCGCTTCCTGTTTAGTGAAGTATTTGGTAAAGCAGATGCAAACTGATATGATTCGTATTTCTTCTTACGCGCTTAAAGAAGGCGTAATGAAGCGCGTTATTGAAGGAAGCGGTTTTGGCAATCCAATATAATGATTCTAGCCGCATTGCTCAGTAGAAGCTTTTTGGCGGTAAAGTACAGCCGAATCTAAGACTTTTTTAATTTTTCCGAATTCTAGCTTTTTCATGAGTCTGCTTTTTTATAGGCTTTTCATTTATCAGATGGAATATCCATTACAATCATACCTTTCATATGTGTTAAAGCTGATGACCATGGATGTTTCATTTATTTGCTTAAATTTGCCCGCGTTCTGCTATGCATGCGGAATTTTGTTTTTATGTGCGGCAAATAGCTTTTCCAGAGCAAAAAGCCGGGTGCCGCTCCAATAAATTTGATAGAATGAGTACATCGATATACAGTGCGGACCGTCTGAAGGCGTTCGTAAAGCAAGTGTTCATGAAGATGGGCAGTTCCGAGGAAAAGGCCGAAACGGCTTCGGATGTATTGATTGGCGCGGATTTGCGCGGTGTGGATTCTCATGGAGTTGCTCGCCTGATTGGCTATGTGAGGCTTTGGGAAGCGGACCGCGTGAATATTGCGCCAGAGATAAAAGTTGTGCACGAGACGCCGAGCACGGCAACTGTCGACGGCGACAGCGGTTTGGGGCTGGTGGTTGCTCCTCAGGCAATGCAGCTTGCTATAGAAAAAGCAAAAGAAGTCGGCACCGGATGGGTGGCGGTGAAGAATTCCAATCATTATGGCATTGCGGGCCATCACGCCATGATGGCGCTGGAGCATGACATGATTGGTTTTTCCATGACCAATGCCAGTCCGCTGGTGGCGCCTACCTTCGCCAACGAGCGGCTGCTCGGCACCAATCCGATTGCTTTTGCCGCGCCAACGCTGAACGAACCTCCGCTGGTTGCGGATTTTGCCACAACAACCGCTGCCAACGGCAAACTGGAGATTTTGCAGCGAAAAGGTCTGGATACGCCAACGGGCTGGGTGCAGGACAAAAACGGAAAAGGAACCGTTGACTCGCATGCGCTGAAGCAGGGAGGCGCGCTGCTTCCTCTTGGCGGCGACAGGGAGCGAAGCAGCCACAAGGGCTATTGCCTGGGGTCGATGGTGGATATCCTCTCGGCTGTGCTTTCAGGTGCGAATTACGGTCCGTGGGTTCCTCCGTTTGTAAGCTTTCTGCCGGTTTCTGACAATCCGGTGGGAGAAGGAATCGGGCATTTTTTCGGTGCTATGCGCGTAGATGCGTTTCGTCCGGCCGAAGAGTTCAAGAGACACATGGACCAGTGGATTTGCCGTTTCCGCGAGGCTAAACCTGTAGACGGACAGGAGCGTGTGATTATTCCGGGTGATCCTGAACGGGAGACGGAAGCGATCCGCCGGCGGGAAGGAATTCCGCTTTTAGCTCCGGTGGTTAGGGACTTGGAAGAGGTTGCGCAGAAGTTCGATCTTGCTTTCTGCGAGCAGGCGCATTAAAACGAATTTAGTATAAAAACAAAAAGCCTCCGTTTTGGTAAAAAACGGAGGCTTTTTGCGTAATGGACAAGAATGCTTCAGGCCAGCAGCAGTCTGTCGGCAAAATAATTAAGCATGCGTTCCAGTTCGCCGCGCCGGTTGTCATTTTCGTGAATGTCGGTCAGCTTGGGCAGGTGTTTGGCAAAAAAGCTGTGGTTGTTGGACATTTCGAAAAGGTTGCTGGCAAAGGAGTGCGGATATTTGAAATCAGGGCTGATCTCAAGCACAACCTCTGAAATAAGCGCGGCCAGCTCTTTGTAATTTTTAAAAAAGCCTTTTGAATTTTCTTTGTCAACCTCTTTGGTATGATAGGCCTTCATGCCCTCCGAAATGACCACTTCGTGAAGCACGCTTTCGTTGACGTAGGTCATCGCCGGGTTTTCTTCAGAAGCAGTCACTAATGACTTGATGATGATCCGCAGTTTTTCCCTGGAGTCGGATATGTTGATCGTGTTGATTTTTATCAAATAGCTTACCCATTCCCAGTACCAGGAAACCAGGTAAATGAGCAACAAGTGTTTGTTTTCGAAGTAGCGGTATACAGACGCTTCGGTCGATTGAATTGTCTGGGCCAGCTTGCGGAAGGTGAAAGCTTCAAAGCCCAGATCGTTGATCAGCAGGATGCTGTGCTTGATTATGTTTCTTCCCAATACTGAGTCCTGAGGATCTTTCAGGTATAAACCTTCATTTAAAGATATCTTTATTCCTACGCTCATCGTATGTGTTTGTAAAATATTCTGACTTAAAGATAAACAAATGCTTGCGTTTGGAAATATATCTATAAGGTTAATTTTACAATCTTTTTTGATAGTAAAACTATTAATATAAAAAGTATTTGTATATTCGAAGATATCAACAAACAAAAACTAAATCATTATTTACTATGGAAAAAGCAAAATGGCTCAATTACTTGAAGAGCGATTTGCCGTCGAGCATTGTTGTGTTCTTTGTGGCACTTCCGCTTTGTCTGGGAATTGCTTTAGCCAGTGGCGCTCCTTTGTTTTCCGGGATTTTGGCCGGAATAGTCGGAGGGATAGTCGTGGGCAGCCTGAGCGGCTCCCGAGTGGGTGTCAGCGGACCGGCGGCTGGCTTGGCGGCGATTGTTTTGAGCGCTATAGCGGCTTTGGGAAGTTATGAGAATTTTCTTGCGGCTGTAGTGCTGGGAGGAGCAATTCAGCTCGTATTGAGCTTGCTGCGCGCCGGAGTGATCGCTTATTTCTTTCCCTCATCTGTCATTAAGGGCATGTTAACGGGAATCGGTATTATTATCATCCTCAAGCAGATTCCTCATTTTTTTGGCTACGACGCCAGTCCCGGAGGAGACTTCTCATTCATGCAGATGGATGGACAGAACACGCTTTCAGAACTTGTTCATATGTTCGGAAGCATCCAGCCGGGCTCTGCTCTTATAGGAGCTATAGGCTTGGCTGTGCTGGTGTTTTGGGAAAAAGTGCTTTCGAAAAAAGGTAAGATTTTCAAGCTTGTCCAGGGACCGCTGGTGGCTGTAGCGGCAAGTATAGGTTTTACATTTCTGGTTTCGGAAAGCGATTTTTGGGCTATTGCTCCGGCGCATTTGGTAAGCGTGCCGCTGGTGGGCAGCTGGGAGGAAGTCTCCGGCGTGCTGCGTTTCCCGAATCTCGGGGCATTTTCCGATCCGAAAGTCTGGGTAACAGGTTTTACGATTGCGCTGGTGGCGAGTCTGGAAACCCTGCTGTGCGTTGAAGCCACCGACAAATTGGATCCAGCAAAGAATGTGACGCCGACCAACCGCGAACTTTTCGCTCAGGGTGTCGGCAACATGGTTTCGGGATTGATCGGCGGACTGCCCATCACTCAGGTTATCGTAAGAAGTTCGGCTAATATTCAGTCGGGGAGCAAATCGAAGCTTTCAGCAGTGCTGCACGGATTTTTGCTGCTGCTTTCGGTGGCTGCTATTCCTGCATTGCTCAATAAGATTCCGCTTTCGGTGCTGGCAGCGGTTCTTTTAATAGTGGGCTACAAGCTCGCAAAACCGCAATTGTTTGTGCAGATGTGGAAACTGGGCTGGAAACAGTTTCTGCCGTTTATCGTCACAATTTTAGGAATTGTCTTTACAGACTTGTTAATTGGCATTAGTTTAGGACTGGGTGTGGGCATAGTTGTCATCTTGGTGAAAAGTTTTCACAACTCCCATTTTTTGCATAAAGAGAATAAAATAAATGGAGAAACTAATGTTAAAATGACTTTGGCCGAAGAAGTGACTTTTTTTAACAAAGGAGCGATTCTCAAGGAGCTTGACAGGGTTCCGGAGGAATCTCGGCTGGAACTCAACGTCAAATACACGCAGTATCTGGATCATGATATACTGGAAATTTTGAACGATTTTGTGCCCAAGGCCCGATCAAAGAGAATTACAGTTAAACTGATTACTTCGGATGGCGAGTATGAAAATCCGGAGGATTTTCGGGCTCTTATTGCCGGGAAATGGAAAAAGGCCGGCTGATTTAAACTACAAATAGTACCCCTAATATATAAACTGCTTATGGACATAAAACAAATCTTTGAAAACAACAAAACCTGGGTAAAGCAAAAACTGAATCTGGATCCCGATTTTTTTAGAAACCTTTCCAAGGGGCAGAACCCTGAAATTCTGTACATCGGTTGCTCGGACAGCCGAGTGACGGCAGAGGAACTGATGGGCGGTGCTCCCGGCGACATTTTTGTGCACCGCAACATTGCCAATATGGTGCCCAACACCGATTTGAGCTCGATGTCAGTAATTGATTACGCCGTAACCCACCTAAAGGTAAAGCATGTGGTGGTCTGCGGTCATTATTACTGCGGAGGAGTGAAGGCGGCAATGGAGTCGGCGGATTTGGGCATTCTCAATCCGTGGCTGCGAAATGTGCGTGATGTGTACAGGCTGCATCAGGACGAGCTGAATAAGATCGAAGACGAAGAGCAAAGATACAAGCGTCTGGTGGAGCTGAACGTGCAGGAGCAATGCGCCAATGTGATTAAGACTGCCGCGGTTCAGAAAGCCACAAAAGACCGCGACATTACCGTGCACGGTTGGGTGTGGGATATTCGTTCCGGTAAACTGATCGATCTGAATATCGACTTCAGAAAAGAGCTGGAACATATCATGGAGATTTACCACCTGTATTAAGAGTTATTTGGTTACATATTTTTTCAGCAGTTGATCATCAAAGAAGTCACCCTTTTCTGCGGTGGCTTTTTTTTGCTTCAGGCGGAAGGACAGGACGTTTTTGTTTGAAATTAATGAGCCCCCTCAGTAAACTGGACATGCTGCAAGCTTTACAGTGGAACAGTATGTGAAAGTTCTTGAAGAAATTATCCAATACCGGATTTCAGTTGTTTTTTGGGAAGAGTTACGGGGGAAATAATATTTTCGCGGGTCAATGTTTGTTCAGAAAGAAAGATCGTCAGCCAAATGTTTGCGGCATTGTGCCCGCCGGACAGAACTTCTGCAGCCCGTTCAGGCAAAGATTGGCTTTGAGTTCGAGTCGGCCCGGTGGAGGGTGAACAAGCGCCCGGAGGAAGTGCAAACAGAAGGACTGACAGAAGAAGAGTTCCGCATTGCCAAGCAGTACAAAAAGGGACATGTGTTGTTTGAGAATGCTTTCTGGTCCGCGCAGGCGGATGTTGACGAAAACTGGGTTTCTTTTCTGGAACTGGTAACCGTGCCTTTTGAGGAAGACGAGGAGGGATATCGGCAGCTTGAGGAGGCTGCTGTTGAAATGGAAACATTTTTCAATTATGCCTTTCAGGCACCGCACTATACGGAAGAAAACATAAGAATTGTTGACTGTCGCGCCTTTAGGAGGTTTGGAGAAATAAAAAGTCCGGAAGCCCGCATTGAGCTTCCCGAAGACGATCCTAATCCATTGCTTGTGCCGCAGGCAACAGCAGGAATCAGGCTGAGCAAACTTCATAAGCTGATGGGTGATATTGCTGCGCCGATGGAAGATGAGCCTGAAAGTGTGAAGAAGAGGAAACTTATGGGCCGAACCTATTTGCTTGGAGATTTCGACACGGGAGGCCTCCAGAAAGGCGCGGCGATCAACGCCAGGTATGTGGCGGAGGCTGCGGATATCGTGCTTAAAGAGGTGAAAAAAAAATGGGGAAAGCATCTCAGTGATGCTTTTAAAGGATTCTTTTCGCTGGTTGTCTATTATTTGTTGGAAGGATACAGGGGATCCTTGTCTTACCCGAAAGCCTTTATAGCCCTGTTGGCCAGAACGGACTTTTCCCGCATGTTTTCGTTGCTTCCTGAAGAGGAAAAAGCATTTTTGTCGGCAAACGGTGCGGCTTATTGGTTTGAAATGATTCGGGCGGTTTTGCCCGAATGTCAGAAAGATTTTTCCCAGCCATTTTTCAACAAAGGAGTATACCTCAGCCGTTCTGAAATCCATCGCCATATTCTAAAAAATCTCAGCAAAGAACAGTGGCTGTTGGAATTGATGAAAGGCCGGGACTTGTTGACTGAGCGACACTTCCCGAACCGTTGGAGGGCTTACGAGCTGGAATCGCTGGGCGCTATGGGGGACAAGACGGATACTGTGCTGGGAGAGCCTGCTCCTGTCATTGAATTCAGGGCGGGAAAGAAGCATTTGGATGCGGGAACGGCAATGCTTTACGCGCGGGAAATGTTTAAAACAATATACGCATTAAACAGAGGCCATGAGTATTATTTCGGCGAGTCGTTGGAAATTTGACAGGCCACAGAAGTGACAAAGACGGTTTGAAGTTTTCCCAGGAGAATTGTTTTTAGAACAGCTTTTCCGTTGCTCGAATAGTGGAATAGTATGTGAAGATAGTTTCAAGAATTAAGTAAAACGGTGAGTTTTTTTTGAATCCTTAAGAGGGATTTGAATACAATGTTTATTCAAAAAGATAAAACAGTCAAACGCATGAGGCATCAGTTATGCCCGGCTGAACACGCAAAGCCCATACAGGCTAAGATAGGCTTTGAGTTTGAATCGTCTCGGTGGATAGTGAACAGAGATCCGTTTGAAATGCCCGATCCAGGTTGGACTTATGAGGAGAATCTGGCTTCCAGGCGATACAAAAAGGGTGATGTGCTTTTTGAGAATTCGTTTTGGTCTGCCCAGGTGGATGTTATTGAAACCAGGGATTCGTATTTGGAGTTGGTAACAATTCCTTTTGAAGAAACACCGGAAGGTTTCCGCCAGTTGAAGGAGGCGGCCAGAGAAATGGAAGCATTTTTTAATTATGCTCTTCGCGCTCCCTGTTGTACGGTAAGGGATAGAAAAGTTGTTTTTTGCAGGGAGTTCAGTGCTTTCGGGGAAGTAAAGCGTCCCGAAGCTTGTTTGGTTTTTCCTATAAACTATCCGGATCCAATGCTTACTCCGCAGGCTACTGCTGGAATAAGACTGAATATGCTTCGTAAACTGTTGAATGATATAGCCGCGCCTTTAGATACAGAGAAAAAAGCATTATCGAAGAGAAAAGAAAAGGGGCGGAGATATTTGCTTGGAAACCAGCAAACCGGGGATTATCAAATTGGCAACCCGGCGCTCGTTCGAGATATAATAAAAATTACGGAAGCAGTAATAAGAGCTTTTCAGCGGCAATGGGGCAAGCAGTTCAGCGAAATCTTCAGGAGTTTCTTTTTGCTGGTTGTGTTATATGTGACAAGAGCGCACTGGGGCTCAGCAACATTTCCGAAAAGTTTTACTGCTATTTTGGCCCGGACGGATTTTTCCCGCATGTTTTCTTTGCTGCCGGAAGCGGAAAAGAATTATTTGGCGGCAAACGACGCCGCTGTATGGCTTGGAATGGTAAAGGCAGCTATGCCTGCTGTACAGGCGGATTTATCCCGGCCTCTTTTTACTTGCGGAGTGTATATGAACTGGCCGGAAATTCATAGACATATTCTTAAAGACTTGAGCAAAGAGCAATGGCTGAAGGAGATGACCAGAGGCCGGGATTTGTTGACCGAGCGCCATTTTCCGAACAGGATGAGGGCTTATGAGCTGGAGTCGCTGGGCGCCATGGGAGACAAGACGGATACCGTGCTTGGGGAGCCGGCTCCGATTATTGAGTTCAGGGGAGGCAAGAAGCTCATGGATGCTGCAGAAGCGATGAGCTATGCAGAGCATACTTTTAAGACCATATATGCATTAAATCGGGGGTTGGACTATTATTATGGCGAGCCGCTGGAAATCCAATGATTGCTCTGGTAAAAGTTATTCTGAGGTCTTGAAGCTTTTCGGCGTTTGCAGCCTCTTTGCAATGGAACAGTATGTGGAGGCTTTAAAGGGTCAAGTAAAGCTAAATATTGGATTTGGCATTTATGTTTGTTCAGAAAGAGAAAAAAGCCGGGCGAAAGCAGCGAAAAGTTAATTTGTCCAAGACAGAAAAGCCCATTCAAGCGAAGATAGGCTTTGAGTTTGAAACGTCGAAATGGATGGTGTTCAAGCCTGCTGCAGAACCCCGCAAGGAAGGAGAGTTAACGAGTGAAGAATATTTCGCTTCTGTCATGTACAAAAAAGCGCATGTGCTGTTTGAAAATCCTTTTTGGTCTGCTCAGACAGACGTCGACGATGTTAGGGTCTCCCATTTGGAGCTGGTGACAATCCCTTTTGAAGAGGATGCTGCAGGGTATGGCCAGCTTGAAAGAACGATGGATGAAATTGAAAATTTTTTTAAATATGTTTTTCGCGTACCCTGCAAGGAAGAAGAGGGCAGAAGGATAGTTCCTATAGAGGCTTTAAGTATGTTTGGGGAAGTGAAGAGTCCTGAAGCATTTTTGGCTGTTTCCCGGGATGATTTAAGCTTGGATATTTTTCCCCAGGCTACGGCAGGGGTGAGGTTGAGCAAGCTTCATAAACTGATCAGTAATGTTTCGGCGGCACCGGAAGCAGAATCAAGCGAATTGAGAAAAAGAAAGCATCTGGGGCGCATGTATCTGATGGGTGAGTCTAAAACGGGGCATTATCCCGAAGACACAGCTGTGAATGCTCGGATAGCAGTGGATTTAGCCGATCTTGTACTAGATCAGGTGTTGTCGGATTGGCATATGGAATTTAGCGATTCTTTCAAGGGTTTTCTTTCTCTGGTAATCTATTATTTGTTTGAGGGAGACAGGGGAACCAATATTTTCCCGAAAGCTTTTACCGCCTTTTTGGCACGAACGGATTTTGCCCGCATGTTTTCTCTGCTGCCGGAACAGGAGAGGGATTTTCTGGCGAAAAACGGAGCAAATACTTGGTTTAAAATATTACACGCCGTGATGCCCGGCGATTTCAGCGACTTCTCCAAGCCTTTCTTCAAATCCGGTGTGTTTATCAGTCGCCCGGAGATTCACAGGCATATTCTTAAAGCTCTGAGCAAAGAGCAATGGTTGATGGAGATGACGAGGGGCAGGGATCTGCTTACCGAGCGGCATTTCCCGAACCGGTGGAGGGCATATGAGCTGGAGTCGCTGGGCGCCATGGGAGAGAAGACGGATACGGTGCTTGGCGAGCCGGCTCCGATTATTGAATTCAGGGTTGGGAAGAAGTACTTAAATATGAGGGAGTTAAGGCTCTTTGCTTTGGAGACTTTCAAAATGATATATGCTCTGAACAGAGGGATCGATCATTTTTTCGGTGAGTCTGTTGAAGTTCGATAACCTTCGGATTCTAGCCTTTTTTCTTAAAAGCGGTCAGCATTGAAGGATTTATGTTTGTTCAGTCAGAAAAAAAAGTCAGAGGCAGGTTGCATAAAGCTGATTTTTCCGGGGCAGAAAAGCCCATCCAAGCGAAGATAGGCTTTGAATTTCAGTCTGCCGAATGGATGATTTGCAAGTCGCCTGCCTGCAGCGTTGAAGCAGGAGCAACGCAGGAAGAGGTGCGGGCGGCGTCCTTGTACAAAAAGGGGCACGTGCTGTTTGAAAATGCGTTCTGGTCTGCTCAGGTGGACACCACTGAAAACCGGGTTTCTTATCTGGAGCTTGTGACGGCTCCGTTTGAGGAGGATGGGGAAGGATTTCGTCAATTTAAAAGTGCGGCGAGTGAAATGGTTGAATTTTTTGATTTTGCTTTTCAGGCGCCGCACAAGGCAACATTGAGCAAAAGAATTATACCCTGCAGGACTTTTAGCCGGTTTGGCGGGATAAAGAGCCCCGAAGCATTGATTGTTCTTCCCAAAGACAATCCGAATCCTGTGCTTATTCCTCAGGCCACAGCGGGGATAAGGCTGGATAAATTGTATCAAATAATGAGCGATATATCGGCGCCTTCGAATTCGGAGCCGGAGTCAGAGGCGAGTAGAAAAGAAGCGGGGCGGATATATTTGCTTGGAGATTCGGCATCCGGCGACTTTCTCAGAGGCGCGTCCAAAAACGCCCGTATTGCAGTGAGAGATGCTGATGTTGTAGTCAGAAGGTTTCAGGAAAAATGGCACATGCCGTTCAGTGATGCTCTCAAAGGCTTGCTGACGTTGGTCTTGTTCTATTTGTTCGCGGGTTTCCGGGGCTCAAAGGTTTATGCGAAAGCGAGCATGGCTTTGCTGGCCCGAACAGATTTTGCACGAATGTTTTCTCTTTTGCCCGAAAATGAAAAAGAGTTTCTGGCGGCGAACGGCGGGTCAGCATGGCTTGAATTGGTTAAGTCTTCCGTACCCGAAGGCATGCGGGACTTTTCCCAGTCCTTTTTCTCCGGCGGAATATTCAATGCCCGGCCCGAAATCTTTTGGCATACACTCAAAGACTTATCTAAAGAACAATGGCTAACGGAAATGACCCGGGGCCGGGACCTGCTTACCGAGCGGCATTTTCCGAACCGGCGGCGAGCTTATGAACTGGAATCGATGGGCGCTATGGGAGACAAGACTGACACAGTACTTGGGGAGCCGGCTCCGATTATTGAATTCAGAGCGGGCAAAAAGTGCATGGACGCAAGGCAGGCGATGGACTATGCGGAGAAAACCTTTAAAGCCATTTACGCACTGAACAGAGGGCTGGATCATTACTATGGTGAGCCTCTGGAAATTCGGTGATCGTTGCCTGCGGTTTTGTTGTCATTTTACAGGGCAGACGTTTGTTGTGCTAGCAAATGCTTTTGTAACTGATCGGTATGGTTGAGAATGGAACAGTATATGGGAAATCAATTTGGAATGCGGCAAATCCGGATTTTTTAACTTGTTTTTAAAAAAGTTAATCAGTGCAATGAATTGATGTTTGTTCAGAAAGCTAAGTCGTCTAAGCGCAAGCCTAATTCTTCACGGCCGGATAAATGGTCGCGCCCTATTCAGGCGAAGGTAGGTTTTGAATTTCAATCTGCGGTTTGGATGTTAAGGAAATGTTCTGCTGGTCCGCCTGAGGCAGATGCAACCGAAGAGGAGCAGCTCGCTTCTTCGCGTTACCTAAAGGGCCATGTGTTGTTTGAAAACGCTTTCTGGTCTGCTCAGACTGATGTAGATGAAGACCGTGTTCCTATGTTGGAGCTGGTTACTGTTCCCTTTGAGGAATCCCCCGAAGGTTTTCATTATCTTAGAAATGCGGTCAGAGACATAACGGCCTTTTTTGACTATGTTTTTCAGGCTCCGCATTATGTGGCAGGCGACAAAAGAATTGTTGCCTGCGAGGCTTTCAGCCGGTTTGGTGAGATAAAAAGTCCGGAAGCTTGTTTTATACTTCCTAAAGATAATCCTAATCCGGTGCTTTTTCCGCAGGCTACGGCAGGAATAAAGCTGAACAAGCTGAACAAGCTGCTGAGGGATATTTCGGCGCCGCTGGCCGAGTCAGGGGTCTCTTCGGTTCGAAAGCACCTGGGCCGGGTCTATCTGTTTGGTGATCCAGTTACGGGCGATTTCAACGAGGGAGCGCCTATTAACGGCCGGTATGCAGTGTATATGGTGGATGAAGCTCTTGGTCGAGTAAGGGAGAATTGGAGAATTGAGCTCAGCGACGCCTTCAAGGGATTCCTTACTCAGGTAGTGTTTTATTTGCTGGAGGGGCACCGCGGATCAAAAATTTATGCAAAAGGTTTTATTGCCTTATTGGCACGCACTGATTTTTCCAGAATGTTTTCGCTCCTGCCGGAAAGCGAGAAGGAGTTTTTGGCAAGAAACAATGCGGAGGCTTGGCTTGAAATAGTCCGGATGGCTTTACCAGACAGTCAGAAAGATTTTTCTCAGCCTTTTTTTGCAGATGGAATATTTCAGGACAAGCCGGAAATTCACAGATTCATTCTAAAGGGTTTGACTAAAGAACAGTGGTTAAAGGAAATGACCCGAGGGAGAGATCTGCTTACCGAGCGCAATTTCCCGAACCGTTTTAGGGCCTATGAATTGGAGTCGCTGGGTGCCATGGGAGACAGGACGGATACGGTGCTAGGGGAGCCTGCTCCTGTGTTTGAATTTAGGACCGGCAAAAAGTATATGAACGCTCGGGAAGCAATGTCTTATGCAGTGGAAACATTCAAGACGATATATGCGCTAAACCGCGGTATGGATCATTATTTTGGCGAACTGCTTGATGTACTGTAATACAGGTGTAAAAGAATATTTTTCGGAAACCTTATAGGGCTGTGTTGAGGAAAATCCCCTGAGATTTTTTGGATAGCAGTATGTTGGCGCGGTGTAGAAGACCAGGAATGCTTGGGGTCGTTCTTGTGATTAATGGCTATTGGCAGTGGTAAGTATGGAACAGTATATGGAGTTTGGACTGTAATCCAGAAGAGGGATGAATTGTATTGAGTCATGATAAATTTTTTTAAAGAAAAATAAGGCCGTGAAGCTTTATGTTTGTACATAGAGAAAACTCCCCTAAACGCATGCTGCATTCTTTCTGTCCGGCCACGAGAAGAGAGGTTTTACAGGCAAAAGTCGGGTTTGAGTTTGAGTCTTCCCGGTGGAGGGTAAATAAATGTCTGGCTGAACGGCCGTCGGAAGGAATGACTGAGGAGGAGCTTTATGCATCTGTGCAGTACAAAAAGGGGGATGTGATTTTTGAGAATCCTTTCTGGTCTGCCCAAGTGGATGTTGACGGCAAACGGGCGTCTTTTTTAGAGCTGGTAACTGTCCCCTTTGAGGAGAACCCGGAGGGGTACCGCCAGTTGAGAAGGAGCGCCAGGGAAATGGAGATTTTTTTAAGTTATGTATATCAGGCTCCTTGTTCTGAGACAAGCCACAAAAAAGTTGTCCCTTGTGTGGCTTTTCGCGGATTCGGGGAAATAAAGAACCCGGAAGCGTGTCTTGTGCTTCCTAA
>JAKSBZ010000276.1 GCA_022360875.1 Cytophagales bacterium
ATATCAGCATCATGACAGACAATCATCGCATCCTTGGCCCCCAGTTCTGCAACCACCGGAATCACCAGTGGTGCAGCCTGGGCCAGAATACGCTTGCCAGTACGCACACTGCCGGTAAATGCGATCAGGTCCGGACGGCAGTTGATCAGGCTCTGGGCGGTTGCACCATCACCATGAACAACAGTAATGGCCCGTGACAGAAGGGGAGAAAGATTTCTCAACTGTTCAAACAGATCCACGATCGGAGTCTGCTCTGATGGTTTGATAACCACGGCATTGCCCGCAGCAAAAGCAAACATGGCTGCTGTTCCGGCAATGGCCAGAGGCAGATTCCAGGGGGAAATGACCAGAACAACCCCCCGAGCTTCATGGTAAATCCGGGATTTCTTACCCAGCAGAGTCAGAGGGGTTGGCACTTTCTCATCTGCAAGCACCTGAGCGGCATTATCGATCAGCCAGTGACAGTCTTCAGCCATCTGAACCAGATCAGAGAGCATGGCATCACCTCTGCAGCGGCCAGTCTCTTCAACAATTCGATCAAGTAGGTGTTTTTCGTGGGTCTGTAGCCATTCCAGAACCAATCCTATTGCTACCGTTCGTTCCTGAACAGAGCTGTTACGAAGCTCTTCGCTGGCCTTTCTGGCCCTGCAGAAAGCCTCTCTAACCTCCTCATCACCAGCACAGGGAACTGAGTAAAGGTGCTCACCGGTCAACGGATTGATTACATTGATATCAGTCATCTTATTGTTACCGTGGAAATACCTTTTCCATCGTCCTCACCTTCCCAAGATGCCGAAAAAGGTAGTTTACCCAGAGGGCACGCCCACTCCTGGCTGTTTGCCGGTGTTATAAAAACTAATGCGCTATACACTCCATTGTGCTTTTGCGCCGCCAGTCAACACTGGCAGCGCTTCGTAAGCAATCCGCACCAAAAGAGTACCATAGTACAACCCGGTAACCGGTCAAGTCCTGTCAAAAACGACCTTTAAGGTCCGGTCCCGATAAACAACCTGGGTAACATGCAGAGCTTCCGGATTAGCCAACCGCTCTCTGGTCGGTACACTGTACACATCCCAGACAATTTCATCTGGTTTCAGGGTCATAATGGCAAAACCATGTATCTCACTGTTAAAGTGAGCCAGGTGATGGTTCTGATCCCGCAGGTACACACGGATAAGATCCATAACTCGATCAAATCCCC
>JAKSBZ010000260.1 GCA_022360875.1 Cytophagales bacterium
CCGTTAAGATGCACTGGCCCGATTCCGTCGATATTGATGTTTCCGCTTGGTTCAACAGAGAGCTGGTAGGTTTGTTGCGACGCGCCCCATATATCGATAAGCAGCTCGTCACCTACGCCGATTTGGTAATTCTGAGGTGTTGGGATATTGATTCCCGGTTCGAATGTCAATGTAGGTGAGTTGAATATGCTTGCTCCGAAAATGGTTGTGTCAACTTCAATTTCCTCTTTTTCGGTAATCAAAAGCTCTTCATTTGTTTCTCCTGCTGCTATTGCATCTATTTCTGCTTCTTGTTCTTCTTCGCCTGTTTTTTTTGTGGTTTTAATGTTTCTGGTTTTTTTTGTTCGGGATGACGCGCCTAACTGTCTGATTCGCGCTTTCATTTTACTAAGCTGCGAAGATTTTACCCCTCGAATTTTTGCCAGTTTTTCTACTTGGCTCCAGGTATATCCAGCCTCCTCGTATTTGTCAACAAAACTTTGTACTTGCTCGTCTGATAGATCATCAATGTTTACCGAATTAATGCTGTTAATGTCGGTGCCGCTAGGCAATTGTTGGGACTGGGCAAAGAATGGTAGTATGCAAAGCAGACATACAGATAAAAAATTTTTTAATGAATAAAAATTCATAATCTTTCAGCGTATTTGATTTTTTATTTTTTAAATGGCCATATTCACTTTTCCGTTTAACCCATTCACTGGTCTACCGAGCGGTTTCACTGCGGATTAAGAATAAGTGCTTAGCATTAGAATGATGGAATCATTAGTCAGGCAAATTAAAGATAAAAGTTCGAATTTAGATAGATAAAAAGATAATAAATACAATTATTCAGAATTACATGCAAGTCAAAGCCATCTTACAACTCCTAAAAAAAGAATTTTTGATAGAATGGAGACAAAAATATGCAATTAACGGGATTCTACTTTATGTAGCCTGTACAGTCTTTATTTGTTATTTGAGTTTTCACACGCAAAGGGTGACAGTGAGCGAAGCTGTTTGGAATGCGCTGTTCTGGATAATTTTGCTGTTCACGGCTGTTAATGCCATAGCGAAAAGTTTTTTACAAGAATCGAGGGAGCGGACTTTTTACATTTATTCCATAGCTTCGGCCACTCACGTTATTATTGCAAAAATGCTTTACAATACCCTTTTAATGCTTGTTCTTGGTCTGATTTGCACTGTTTTTTATTCGGTGGTTATGGGGAATCCTATTTTGAACATGGGGCTGTTTGCTGCGGTAATGGCGTTGGGAGCCTTGGGCTTCAGCGGAACGCTAACTATGATTTCCAGTATTGCCTCAAAAGCAGAAAACAGCGGCACGTTGATGGCTGTGCTGGGTATTCCGGTTATGATACCGATTTTACTGATGAGCATGAAGGTTTCGAAGAATGCTATTTTAGGATTGGATTGGGCGCAAAGCTATGACGAAGTAGTAACACTCGCTGCTGTAGATTTGATTGTAGGCGTGCTGTCTCTTCTTCTTTTTCCCTATCTCTGGAGAAGCTGAGGGCTTTTTTTTATTTACCGATAGATTATTTTTATAAAACTATTCCTGTTTTTTCGTTAATCAAGCTTATCCGTCTGGTTTTATGTCAGCTAAATTCCTTACATTTGAAGAATAACTGGTATATCATGGCCTGTGTAGGGAAGGAGCCGTATTTGTGTCAAAATCAAAGCGAGGTGCTTTCCGGGCGCATTAAACACCTCATAGCAATGAAGCACAACTGGTGGAAATTTCTCTCAATCTTGCTGATTGCTTATACTATCGTAGGCGGGTTTCTCTTTGATGCGCCTCGATTAGCAATCCTGAACGAAACCATACGCAATTTATATTTTCATGTTCCCATGTGGTTTGGGATGATTCTCTTGCTGACGGTATCCATAGTGTTTGCTGTGCGCTATCTATCCACATCGCGTATCTACTATGACAGGCTTTCAAGCCAGTTTGCCCGCGTGGGCGTACTGTTCGGTGTGCTGGGTATTGTGACAGGCATGATTTGGGCAAAGTTTACCTGGGGCGACTATTGGAGCAACGATCCTAAGCAAAATGCAGCGGCTGTGGGCCTGCTGATTTATATGGCGTATTTCGTATTGCGGAATTCGCTTATAGACCAGCAGCAACGCGCACGGATTAGTGCGATCTACAATATTTTTGCCTTCGCCGTACTGATTCCTCTGCTGTTTATTCTGCCCCGATTGACAGATTCGCTGCATCCGGGCAACGGAGGCAATCCGGGATTCAACGCTTACGATTTGGACAGCAAATTGCGCATGGTTTTTTACCCTGCGGTGATTGGCTGGACGCTTTTGGGAGCATGGCTTGCTCAGCTGAATGCAAGGACTCAGCAAGTGGAAGAGGACATTGAAGAATTGGAAAACCAATAGCGATATGAAGAAAATTGTAATTCTGTTTGTATTCGTTTGCATGGGCTTTTGTGGAATAGCTCAGGAAAAGACGCCAATTGAAGCAAAAGATTACCAAAACGGTTCAGTGGAAATGGCAGACCAGTTTCGTGCTGAGGGTAAAATTTACGTGGTTGTAGCTGTGGCGCTGGTGATTCTTTCAGTGCTTGCAGGTTATGCCTTTCGTGCTGAACGGAAAGTCAGTACGCTGGAAAAAAGACTTGATTCCTTGAAAGGAAAAGCGTCTGTAAATACATAGTTTCTTGATACTTTATTGCTAAATGTAAACAGCTGTGTGTGCAATTAATTTCAATTTTAATAGGTTGTATTAGGCTGTTTAAAATTATTATTAAGAATGAAAAAGTCGCATATTTTCGGGATTGTTGTCATTGCCATTGCCGTTATGATTATTGCCTCTACGGTTGGGGACGCTAGTTCTTACGTGACATTCAAAGAAGCGAAAGAGCTGTCGCAAGGCGGAGACAAAAAAATGATTCATGTTGTAGGGCAGTTGAAAAAGGATGCAGCTGGTCATGTGGTTGGAATTATGGAAAGCCCCGATAAACTTAGCTTTAGTTTTGTGATGGTGGATAATGACGGCCAGGAACAGAAGGTGCTTCACAATAAGCCGATGCCGCAGGATTTTATGCGCTCCGAGCAAGTAGTGATAATCGGCAAGTACGGCAGGAAGAATTTTATTGCAGATCAGATTCTTCTCAAATGCCCTTCTAAATACGAGGAGCAGAAAGTAAAATAAAGTTATAAAAAGCAAATAATGGAAGGCGTGGGGTTCTCACGCTTTCTTTCTTTAAAAAGCAAACCGAATACGCATATGGGCATTCATAGCTTTGTAGGAAATTTGGGACACACGCTCGTTATCGTCTCCTTTGTAACCGCCCTTCTGACCGCCGCGGCATATTATCTGTCAGTTGCAAAAAAAGGATTTCAGAGACAAGAGTGGATTTCCAACGGAAGACAGATGTTTTATCTTCATGGGGCAGCTGTTGCGGGAGTAGTTGGGTGTCTTTACTGGATTCTGTTCAGCCGCTATTTTGAGTATCATTACGCATGGAACCATTCGGCCAATGAATTGCCGTTTTATTATATAATATCCAGCTTTTGGGAAGGACAAGAGGGTAGTTTTATTCTATGGATTTTCTGGAATGTGTTGATAGGTTTGGCAATTCTTAGGTTCGACAAGAAATTTGAACCTTCAGTAATGGCTGTCGTAGCTCTAGTGCAGGTTTTTCTATCTTCAATGGTGCTTGGAGTGATGATTGGCGACTTTAAGTTGGGAAGCTCGCCGTTTATTCTGCTTCGTGATGCTTTAAGCGCTCCAGTTTTTGAGACCAATCCCGATTTCATTCCTGAAAACGGGACAGGGCTGAATCCGCTTTTGCAGAACATTTGGATGGTGATCCATCCGCCGATTCTTTTTATGGGTTATGCTCTTAGTTTGGTTCCTTTCGCATATGCTCTGGCAGGCATGTGGACCAAACAATACAAAGAATGGGTGCGTCCGGCATTTCCCTGGGCGATTTTCGGGGTTGCTGTATTGGGCTTGGGAATAATTCTGGGTGGGTACTGGGCTTACGTAACGTTGAGTTTCGGCGGTTTTTGGGCATGGGATCCGGTAGAAAATGCAGTGTATGTGCCTTGGCTTATAATGGTAGGAGCAGTGCACACTATGCTTATCTTTAGGAAGAACAGCACTGCGCTCCGAACATCGATTGTTTTATCGCTGGCTGGGTTTTTACTGATTCTTTACAGCACGTTCTTGACTCGCAGCGGCATACTGGGCAATGCTTCGGTTCACTCGTTTACGGATTTGGGGCTTTCTGGGCAGCTGCTCATCGGCATGCTTTTCTTTCTTGCCTTGTCTGCTGGAATGTGCGTGCTGCACTGGAAAAAAATGCCATCAGCTGAACAGGAGGTAAGTGTTTACACAAAAGAGTTCTGGATTTTTTTGGGAGTGACAGTGCTTTGCCTGATGGCTTTTCAGGTAATTGTCCCTACTTCTATTCCTGTTTGGAATTCGATCGCCGGCTTTTTTGGCATTGAATCCAACATTGCCATGCCTGCAGAACCCGTCCCTTTTTACAACAAATTTCAGCTTTGGTTTGCGGTTGGCTTGGCATTGCTTTCAGGAACAGGGCAGTTTTTCTTTTGGAGAAAAATGAAAAGAGATGAGCTTTTCCGGGCAATGGCAGTTCCGGTCATGGTTTCGATGATTATTTCGGCTCTGGTGATTGTACTGGCCAAGGTGCATACATTGCCGTATATTCTTTTCCTGACGGCTTCGGTGTACACAATTGTCGCCAACGTTCAGATATTTGTGCGCTTTCTGGGATCGGCTAGCTTCAGGCTGTCTGGAGGAGCGGTTTCGCACATTGGGCTGGGGCTGATGCTTTTGGGTATTTTATTTTCTTCGGGTTATTCCAAAATCATTTCCCTCAACAATACAGGGCGCATTATTTTCGAACGCGCCGAAGATGAGGCGGTGAATATTGAGCACCAGGTGCTTTGGGTGAATCAGCCTGTTCCGATGGGAGATTATCAGGCCAATTACCTGGGAAAAAGAATAAAGGTGGAGGGCGTTCCGTACTACGTGGAGCTGGACCGAGTGGAACCCGCCGACCAGCCGATGCGCGTGGTGGCTGCGAATGATTTTGTGGTGGACGGCGTAACCTATTTTCTTGAGGGAGATACACTCAAGTCCGATTATTCGCAGGTATTTTGTGAAATAGAGTATTTTAACGAACAGGGTGAGCGTTTCCGTTTGTTTCCGAGGGTTCAGGATACTGAAAACCAAGGAATGCTTCGCTCGCCTTCGCTGAAGCGTGACTGGAACCAGGATTTATTTGCTTACATCGCTTATGTGAATATTGAGAAAGACGAGCCTGTCTGGGAAAACGCCGAAACTTTCGAGGTAAAGCAGGGCGAGCGCTTTTTTATTAATGATTTTGTTGCGGAATTTACCGAGGTGAAGTCGCTTCCGGCAGTTGGCGATCTGAAAATGGAGCAGGGAGACGCAGCAATTAAGGCCCGGATAAAAGTGCATGACAAGAACCGTGTGTACTGGCTGGAGCCTATGTTCATCATCAAGGATCAGCGCATCGGCCGTGTCCAGGGACAGGTGCCGGATTTGGGAATTCATGCTGTGGTAGAAGACATTGATCCTGAGACAGGCACATTTACATTCAGTGTAGCTGCCGGGCAAAAGGATTTTGTTGTTGTGAGAGCGGAGATAAAACCTATGATCAACTTTATGTGGATCGGTACAGTAGTGCTGATGCTTGGGTTGTGCATGGCTGCGAAGCGCCGTTTTGATGAGTTTAGGAAAATGCAGGCCAAGAAGAATTTGTAGTTCTTTGCCTGGGCTCTGGAATGCACAGTAGTGCTTTCCGTGTCAGCTCTTCATTGACAGTTATTTTCTATTGCTTCTCAAGAGGTCTAAAGGCTCAATATTGCCCATTGTAAAAACCGATCCATGAAAGCCGGGTTCGTATGGAGATCCTTTCTTGGGGTGTTCGTTCGGAAAAACCTGCCACTGAACCGAGATGCCTTTTATCGGAAACTTTCCCATAAGTTCCCGGGCCATCGCTCGTGATAGAACTTCCCATTGCGCCGATGCAGGATAGTCAGCAGAGGGCTGAAGGTAGTGCAGGCTAATGGCTCTCATTTTTCTGTAGTCAGGAAAAGTGTTGGATTCCAGCAATTCGTCGTCGTAGCGGTATTTCACAAATACGCTTACTTGCTGACCTCCTTGTCTTTGCGTTTTTCTGTTTAGAATCTGGTAGATGAAATCTTGTTTGATGTCCAGTTTCTTACTTGGTTCTAAAACGGTTAGATTTTTTTTGTCGCATGAGGAATTGGTTGTTTGGCAAGCGTGTACTCCGCACAATAAAACAGCTAATAGGATGTTAGTTAGGTACTTACAAGTCATTACAGAAAGGGTGTTTTTGTATATGGAAACAACTCTTGTGAATTGTTAAAGTTCGTATTGCATAATTTCCATACAAACGGTATGGGCGTATTGTGTGCGGTTGATGTAAATTTTGCGCGGGTTGCTTTTAATTATTATTTTTTTAAAGTAAAATTATACGCGCAAAAGAAGCGTTACGAGAAAGGTCGCCAGAACATTTTGTCTGTTGAGGCAACGGTTTCGCAGAAGGCGAAATGGCGGAGGCAATTGTTAAAAAATTTGGATAGCCCATGGAAAATATCGATGTAAAATTACGCTACTCGAAGGAAGAGCTTAAAGAATTCGAGGCGCTGATTCGAGCAAAGTTGGACAAGGCTTACGAAGAGCTGCAGTTCATAAAAGATGCGCTGAACCGCTCGAAGGAGTTTGGAACTGAAGGGACTGTCGGGAATGTGAAGGTGTTGGAAGACGGGGCGGACACCATCGAGAAGGAGAGCTTGCACCAATTGGCGGCCCGTCAGCAAAAGTTCATCAAAATCTTGAATAACGCGTTGATCAGGATTAAGAACGGAACA
>JAKSBZ010000253.1 GCA_022360875.1 Cytophagales bacterium
CAGGGGGTACCATCAAAATTTCTAAAAATGTCTTGTCTCTGGAGGAACTTTTAGGAGAAGGAAAAACCTTCAGCTTCGTTCGAGATGTTGCCGGGGTGAATGTGGAAAAACAACTGAAAGGCAAATCGACGACTCTTCTAAAAGACAAAGTGGGAAAAGGAAAAGCCAATCGTGAAGAGGACGTAAAAATAGTCCAGAGACTGTTGCACAACGGAAACTACGAGGCAGAAGTAAACGGAAAGTTCGATGAAAAAACGGAGAAAGCTATTAATAAATTCATGAAAGATGAATTTAATAAAACATACAACTCCGTTGATCCTGGGGGAAAAACTATGCGAAGTTTGAGAAAGTTCAGATATAAATTTAAATAACAATAAGTATTGCTATTTTATTTTATGTATGTTTATGCTGGTTTAAAAATTTAATCGGCATGAACATACATAGACAACTCATATTTCTTTTTCTGCTGCTGTTATTCACGTCCTGCTCCAGCAAAAAAAACACTCTCAACCCCACGGGTACCTACCATTACAACTTTGAAAATCAAAACGAGTATAACGCCATACTGCTTGTAAAACAAGAGGATAGGGACTCAATAAACGTTTCTTTCGACTTATCAACTGGCGCCCCTTATTATCATGTGGGTCAATTCCAGGCTATTTTACCCTATGAAAATAACAAAGCGGTATATGGTCCTTTGGAAATAGATTCAACTTGCAGAATAGAGTTGAATTTTGATTCATTAGGAGTTTCTTTTAGGCAAATTTTTCAGGAAAACATGACGGGGTACAATTGTGGATTTGGTGCAACAGCTTACGCTGATAGTCTTTATATGAATAAGGTGTCAAGTGAAATTCCAGCTATTGAATAGTAAAAAAAATATAATATAGCTTTAACTTTCATCGGATAGATTCTGAATCCAGCAATGCGTATGAAAGACAGCTACCACCAAATCCCCGACAAGTTCGGCTGGAACACCATGCGCAAAAAGCACAAAGACGAACTCAAAATCCTGGCTTACAATTTCTTTGCACCGATCTTCAAGGCCCGGCAGGCGAAGTCCTGGGAAGAAGTGCCGCTCCTGACGATTAAACCGGAATTCATGCAGGAGTTCTTTGGAGATCAGCCTTTGGATATTTTTGGTATGGAAATCAAAGATAATAAGCCTTTCCTCAAGGAAGCCGGAAAGTGGCTGAGATCGTTATCCGAAAAAATGGCATTAGAGCGTGTTTGGAAGGTAAGCATCCCGCCAAGCCCCCTACCCATATTGCTTTTCAGTCCCTAATTTAGCAAACAAAAACACCACATGGGACAGAAAGAAAAACAACAGGAAATGAGCATGCTGGTTCAGGCGTGGGCATCCAGCGGGCTAAGTCAGAAAGACTTCTGCAAGTCTGAAAAAATCAACCTCAATACATTCCGCTACTGGGTGGGCAAGGCCAAGCGCTCGAAGAAAGAAGATTTGACCTCTGAGAGTGCCTTTATCCCCGTATCCCCTTCGGCAAACAGTCAATCCGGCTCCGCCCTCATTTCAATTTTCTATGCGAACGGTGTCGAAGTCCGGCTCCCTTCGGCCGCAGACTGGACCATTTTGCAGCGCCTAATCCAGCTCCAGTAATGTTGGCGCTGCATTCCGAAAACCAGTACTGCCTTTACCGAAAAAGCACCGACATGCGGAAGTCTTTTGACGGGCTGTGCGGGATTGTGGAGTCTGAGCTCAAACGGTCGGCAACCTCTGGCGAGGTCTTCATTTTCATCAACAAAAGAAAGGACCGCATAAAGCTCCTCAAATGGCAAGAGGGGGGATTCGAGCTATACTACAAGCGTTTGGAACAAGGCACTTTCGAGCTGCCAAAGGCTTCTGGACCAGCCCGTTCGTCGGCTGTTGTCTGGCCTGAGCTGGTCATGATGATCGAGGGGATACCGCTGGTTTCTGACAGAAAAAAAAGGAAGCGGTTTCGTCCACAAAAACAGCCTTGAAGTATGTGTTAAGGCATTTTTTTCGTATCTTAAGGCTATGCGAAAAAGTGCTTTAGCCATACCTGACACCAATGCGCTGCGCAGCCTGAACAAGGAGGCGCTGATCGAACTCGTCATTGAGCTGTTGGAGAACAGGGACTCGCTGGATCAGCGGTACAAAGCGCTTTTGAAGAAAATCTACGGCCGCTCAAGCGAGCGCCTTTCGGCACCGGAAGAGCAGCTGCTTCTGGACTTCATGAACGGGCAAGAGCCCTTGGAACAAGCAGAAGAGCCGCAGGTTTCTTACAGGAAAAAGGCGAAAAAGAAAGCAAACAAGCGCCTGCCAATCCCCGGAGACATTCCGCGGCACGAGGAAATCCACGAGCCGGGGGAGCTGCCGGAAGGCGCCCGAAAGATCGGCGAGGAAGTGACCGAAGTGCTGGCTTACAAGCCTCCGGAGGTTTTTGTAAGAAAAATCGTCCGTCCCAAATACGTCACTCCCGAGGAAGAGTTCGTCACCGCTGAGCTCAAGCTGCCCCTGCCCAAAAGCAATGCCGACGCCAGCTTGCTGGCCCAATTGCTGGTAAGCAAGTTTGTCGATCACCTGCCTTTCCATCGCCAAGTGCAGATTTTCAGGAGGCTTAACATCCGCATCGCCGCTTCTACCGTCGATAACTGGCAAGCCTCCAGCTGCAGGCTTTTGGAGCCCCTCTACAGGAAGCTAGCCGAACTGGTGCAGCAAGCCTCGTACATCATGGCCGACGAAACGACAATTGGGGTGCTTCGCTCGGGAGAGCAAAAGGGCAAAAAAGCCTTTCAGGGATATCATTGGGTGTATTACGCCCCGTTTATACGTCTGGCGCTTTTTGAGTACCAGCCGGGAAGGCACAAAGAATACCCTGAAGCGTTTTTGGCTTCCTTCCAGGGCATTTTGCAGACGGACGCTTACGGCGGCTATGACCAGTTCGGCAAAAAAGAGGGCATCACGATGCTGGCCTGCTGGGCGCACGCGCGCCGAAAATTCCATGATGCGCTGGGCAACGACGGCATACGGGCTCGCCATGCCCTGGAGTTAATCCAGCGGCTTTACGGAGTGGAGCGCCAAGCCAAAGAGAAAAAATTATCGCCCAAAGACCGGCAGATGCTCCGGGAAGAGAAGGCGCGTCCTGTTTTGAAAGAGCTCAAGCAATGGCTCGATGAGCAAGCGGGACAGGTGCTTCCCAAAAGCAAGATTAGGGAAGCCATCGGCTATGTTCTGAATTTATGGCCAAAACTGGAGGCCTATGTAAAGCACGGGCAGTCCGAGATAGACAACAATTGGGTGGAGAACAGCATCCGTCCGGTCGCCTTAGGACGCAAAAACTATCTGTTCGCCGGCTCCCACCAGGGGGCTCAGCGAGCGGCGATGCTCTATTCCTTTTTTGCAAGCTGCAAAATGAGCGAAGTGAATCCGTATGAGTGGCTCAAGGATGTACTGGATCGGATACAGGAGCACCCGATCAATCAAATCGAACTGCTCTTGCCGCATCTTTGGAGGCCTGCAGGGGAAATTTGACGGTGCGTGGCCGGATGCTTACGTGACAATAGACTTTTAGAATATTTGTTGGAAGGTCAATTTCAACTTAAGAACGAGAGTTTCTGGTCCAGTAAATC
>JAKSBZ010000112.1 GCA_022360875.1 Cytophagales bacterium
CATTTGAAAAAAACAGCTTTCTTGTCTGTCTTCTTTTTATTGTACATTTCAGGTATTGTTTCAGCGCAGCGGGTGGCAATTGTGGGCGCTATGCCAGTGGAAGTCGAGGCGTTTAGAAAGGCTATGAATGTTACGAAGAAAACGGAGCGGATGGGTTTTCTTTTTTATGAAGGAACGATAAACCAGACTCCTGTCGTGCTGGTTCGGTGCGGCATAGGGAAAGTGAATGCTGCGATGACCGCTGCGCTTCTGATGGAGCACTACCAGCCGGAATGTCTGCTGTTTTCGGGAATTGCCGGAGGAGTAGGAGAGAAGCTTCACGCAGGGGATTTGGTATTGGGCGCGCAGGTTTTCCATCATGATATGGGGACGCTGAAAGACAGCGGCTTTGAGCACTGGGGAGTTCCGAATCCGCGCACCGGAAAAGACAATCCGGTGTTGTTTCACGCAGACAGGAAGCTGCTTCAGTTGGCTGAAAATACGGCAAAGTCTTTTTCTTTTGAGTCGATGAGTGATAGAGGAAAAACAAGAAAACCGGCTGTGGTGTCTGGATGCATTGCTACTGGCGATGCTTTTGTGGCTTCGGAAGATAAAAACAAGATATTGAAGAAAACCTTTCAGACAATAGCTGTGGACATGGAGAGCGCTTCGGTGGCGCAGGTATGCTTTCAGCATGGAGTGCCTTTTTTGATTATCCGGAGCATTAGCGACGGGGCCAACGAAGATACTGAATCAGCATACTACGAAAATAAAAAGAGGTCGGCGAGGAATGCTTCGCGCTTCGTTCTGGAGCTGGTGAAGTCTGTGGGGAAAAAGTGATGTTAAAGGGGATTATTCCATTTTCGGGATTTTGTTAGGAAAATTGGCTGGCGGGACGATCAGTGGTTCAGGAAACAGAAAAGGGGCGTTTCCGAACGGATGAACCGGAAGCTTTGAGCGGTTGGGGAAGTAATAGTGTTGTCGCTGAAATGGAAATTTGTGGTATATCAAATGATAATTTTTGGGCGGAAAATAAAGATAGTCGTACACTATCTGGTCCATATTTTCATTTTTTAAATCGGGTATAACGAAAGCTTCGTATCTGGGGCTGATGGCGCTGATAGGCTGAATGTTCAAAAAACTTCGGAGTCTGTTGTAGGATGCGGAAGGCGATTTAGGCGGTTTCATAATAACGGGATCTGCGCTTGGCAAGTCGTCGTATTGTCCGTGAGCCTGGTTTGTGAAAAGAAAAAAAACGCATAAAACTCCAAGTATTGCTGCTGTCTTTTTCATATTTTGATGTTATTATGGGTAACCTACAGCTTTAACTTCAGGTCTTTCGTTTGGTTTGATGTTTTTATGATCAATTGTTTGTTTTAGAAAAATTTCTGAAATTATGAAGGAAGAAATGTTTGCTTGTTTGAATCGGTTTGTGCCTGCAGAAGCATGCGCATATTGCGCTTCGCTGTGGGAGAAGCACCCGTTTTCATTTAAGGTTACACGAAGCCGGAGAACCAAACTGGGAGACTACCGCTATGATCCCCGCAGCGGACATCATACAATAACGGTAAACGGGACGCTCAATTCCTATGCGTTTTTGGTAACTTACTTGCATGAATACGCTCACTTGCTGGTCAGAAAGCGTTTCGAAGAGGTGAAACCTCACGGGAAAGAGTGGAAAAAGTGTTTTCAGGAAGTTATGGAGCCTGTATTGAACCAAAATGTGTTTCCGGATTCTGTTTTGGATGTATTGCGCGAACATATGCGAAACCCCATGGCTTCGTCTCAGGCCGATCCAAAGCTTGCCGTTGCTTTGCATGAACTTAATAAGGAGCAAAATGGGACTGTCCCGCTGATGAGCCTGAAGCTTGGTGATTCTTTTGTTTACCGGAACAGCGCATACCAGCGCAGAGAGCAGAGAAGAACCCGGGTGGTATGCACGCAGCTGGAAACAGGCAAGAATTATTTGTTTTCCGCCTCGGTCTTTGTTGAGGTGCTGAATCCGGAGGCTTTTGAAGAGATGAAGCAGCAGCGGACTCTGGGAACTTTTGAGCAACTGCATTATCTGGATGAGGGAACGGTTTTTCAGCTTGGGAAGCGGATTTTTAAAAAGAAAAAGCTAAGGCGGACGCGGGTGCTGTGTGAAGATTTGAATAACCGCAGGGAATATTTAATCCATAAGGATGCGCGGGTGAAAGTAGTGGAAGAGCTTGAAAAAGCTTGACCGGCTTTACTTTCAGGCATCTGTCTTATG
Source organism: Cytophagales bacterium (assembly GCA_022360875.1). Classification (GTDB taxonomy): domain Bacteria; phylum Bacteroidota; class Bacteroidia; order Cytophagales; family Cyclobacteriaceae; genus JAKSBZ01. Next base: position 2,234 of record JAKSBZ010000112.1, read on the forward strand.
AATATGTGTTTCGCAGTATGCTAAGAATGCATTAACTTTGCGGTTTGACAAAAGAAGACAAGAGATGGTTTATCATATACACGTGCGTTTGAATACGGAGCCTGCTGTAAAGCGCACCGTTTGTTTGGATTCGGAAACTGATATGGACCGTGTGCATCATGTTATTCAGGCGGCAATGGGCTGGAAGAACAGGCATCATTACCGTTTTACGCAGGGAAATTCTGTTGTTTCTCTCCCCGACAAGATGAGCAGGCCGGGAGAGCGGCACGCCGCCCGAACAAAGCTCAGCGACTGCCTGAAGTCCGAGGGTGATGCGCTTTGGTACGAATATGATTTCGGGGATGAGTGGATGCACGAAATAGTGCTGGCAAAGATTGTTGATGACGGCGAGCAGGAGTTTCCGCTGTGCTTGAATGGAAATGGCGCTTGTCCGCCCGAAGAAATCGGCGGTGTGCGCGGATACCAAAGCGTGGTGAAGGTTCTCGGCAACCCGAAACATCCGGATTATCTGGCAATGAAAGCATATGCGGGCGACAGTTTTGATCCGGACAGTTTTGATGTGGATGCTGCTAACGAAAAGCTTCGCGAGCTGGATGTGTTTATTTCTCAGGCTGAAAAAGAAAAAGATTTTTAAGCGTAATTTATGAGCAAGTCAAATTTTATCACTCAGGAAGGCTGGGATGCCCTGAATGAGGAGATGGAGGCTCTGTGGGCGGAACGGAAGATGGTGGCTGAAGCTGTGGGAGAGGCGGCGGCTATGGGCGACCGATCTGAAAATGCCGAATATATCTACGGCCGCAAGAAAATGCGAGAGATTGACCGGCGCATTAGCTATATCCACAAGCGCTTTAAGGTGTTGATAATTCCGCGGATTGAGAAGACTGAGTCCGATCGTGCGTATTTCGGCTCGTATGTGGAATTTAAAGATCAGACGGGTCGCGCAATGAAGTTCAGGCTTGTGGGCACGGATGAGGCAGATGTCAAGAAAAAACAGCTTAGTATCGATTCGCCGATAGGCAGGGTGCTGCAGGATAAAAAAGTAGGAGATGTGGTTGAGGCACATACACCGGTAGGCAAAAAGATTTTTACGATTGTGAGCGTTAGTCACGAGGCTTGAGGCGGGTGCGATGAATTAAGGAATGATTTGGCGGCGGTTATTCTAATTTTACAATCATGTCTTTCGGTTGAGGCAAATCAAGTGTAAAAAAATCCAGCGCCTTTCTGGAAGCTGGATTTGTTAATGCTAATCGGTTTTACCAAGGCCAGTTCTTAGGACCTCTGTTTTTGTTGATGTTCTGGTATTGGGCCGAATGGTAGGAATGGCTAATATTCTTGATAGTGTATTTCGCTCCGGGAACGCCGGAAATTCCCAAAATATCATTATCTGAAATTTTTACTCCGAAACCTCCGGCTGCGAATATTGTATGCGTTGCCGTTTTGGAGTTGTTGTTAGAAGTGTGAACAAATTGGATCTGGTTGCCTTCGAAGTCGTCTCCGGGATATTTTATAGAGAAGTGGACTTGCCCTGAAACAACTATATTTTGGGCTTTCAGGCCTTTCCAAATCAACCCGCTTCTTCTTTGCAGTTTGGTTTTCATGCCGGCTGATTTATAGAAATACACATTAGTAGCCCAGTGAGTGCTTTTCATTCGCCGTTTGGAAGTGAAGTTGTCATAGTCATTACTTCTACGAATTCCAAAGCCGAATACCCAGACATTCAGCCGGCCTGATTCTACACTGATTTCTCTTCTCAGCTTGCCGACGATAAGTTTGCTATTGATCAATACAGGCTTGTCGTATTCAAGATTTTCTCCCGCTCCGCTCGCTTTGAATCTTGCAACCTGATCGTAATAGCCGTCAACGTAAATGAAAACAAATTCATCTTCGACTCTGTAAATGAGTTTGTCCACTTTGATTTCCTGGTTGTAATTCAAAATTCTTGTAAACCTTGGGTCTTCCAGCTGTGTGTCTGTTCTGTTGTTAAGCTCCCGGGGGATATTTGTTCCTTCATCTTCAGCTTCCAGTACATCATGCCAGGAAATAAAGCCTCGCTCTCTGCTCTTTGCATCCAGATATTCAGGAGGAAGCTGCAGGTAGGCTTTCAGAAAATCATTCATTGCTTCGAACGACTCGAAATACAATCTGTCGTCTACAATTCTGGGCAAATCTACATCATCTTGTGTTTTTTCCTCTCTAAGAGCCAGTGCGGAGGTCTTTTCTGTTTCGGGTGTCGCATCTTCAGCTAGCTCATCGTTGCACGATGGAAACCATGCAATCAAAGTAATGAACAGAAGAAATTTAAATTTTCTCATTTGTAAAAATATTTTGGGTGAATAAAAAGGGGGGAGAATTGTTGAATTGAATTTTTTGAGTGGATTGCTGAGAAACAATTCAGGGGTTTATGTCAGGAAAAGATTGATGAAATAAAGGGCAATTATTTTAATGTCTAAAGACTGCGAAATGCCTAAATAGATACGCGCGTGGTATTAGGTTTTTGAATGAATTATTGAAGAAATGATTTTTTTACTGAGTCAACCTTTATGGATCAGTTAAAACTGTCACGATAAAAGATGATTTTCCATCTTTGTGATGGATTTTGAAAAAAAATGCCCCGTCTGTGTCGAGTTTAACATTTTATTAGAAAATGCTTTTGAGTGTTGTGGGCGGAACTGCTTTTCCGGATAGCAATTAATTTTTATAAAAATTATTTTGAGGAATATTTTCGTTTCTAAGCCCTTCTTACTTTTTTAATATTTCAGTTATGTTTCATATCTAGTGATTTAGACAACTTATAACATAAGCTAAATTGCTGGCAGTGCCTATAACCAGAATTAGCAGAGAGGGCTTTGCTTTTTCAGCGCTTGAAAAGCTTTGGGTAAGTAGTCAGTTAAATCTCCGGCAATCAGTCCTTCTTCGCCTTTTTCTTTTTTGGCCAAATCTCCCGAAAGGCCGTGAAGATAAACGCCCAGCAGGCAGGCGTTTTCAGGTTCGTAGCCCTGCGCAAGCAGGCCCGTAAGAATTCCCGCTAGTACGTCACCGCTGCCGCCCGTGGCCATGCCGGGGTTTCCTGTGCTGTTGAAGTACACATTTCCGTTTGGCAAGGCAATGGATGAGAAGGCGCCTTTTACCAACACAGTAAGCTGGTGTTCTTGGGCAAGTTGGCGTTGTTTGTTTATTCGCTCCTCGTCGCCTTTCCATGAGCCGGTCAGGCGCTCGAATTCTTTTGGATGAGGCGTAAGGATGCTTTTGGGCGGCACCAGCGAAAGCCATTCAGGCTGCTCGGAGATAATGTTCAAAGCGTCAGCGTCAATCACCAAAGGCATGCCGGCGGTTTTCAATACCTTGTGAAGTGCTTGGCGCGTGGCCTGCGATTTGCCGATGCCGCAGCCTATTCCGATAGCCTGAAAGCCTGCCAGCGGCGGAATGCGGCTGATGTGTTCCTTTTCAGGATCGCCCAAAGTCATGGCTTCGGGCACGGCAGACTGCATGACTGGTTGGCTGTGCCCCGATGTGCAGCAAGTCAGAAGTCCGGTGCCGGAGCGAAGGCAGGCTTTGGCCGCCAGCAGGCAGGCGCCTGTCATGTTTTGGCTTCCGGCAATGAGCAGCGCATGGCCGAATGTTCCCTTATGGCTAAAGGTTTCGCGTTTTTTCAGAAGGGCGCTTGCTTTTTTTTTATTAAGAAATCGGAAGCATGTATCCTGCTTGTTGATGAATGGATGCGAAAGCCCGATAGGGACAATGTGCCACCTTCCCAGGTGTTTTTCATTTTCAGGAAAGAAAAAACTGAGTTTCGGGAGCTCGAAGGCGATAGTGTGCATGCATTCCAGTGCGGTTCCCGAAGTGGAGGCGTCGGCAAACAGTCCGGTGGGAATGTCTACGGCGGTTTTTGGGTTGTTCAGGGTGTTGAGCGCCTGAACCAGTTTTTGCAGCAAGCCGCGAAGCGGGCTGTTCAGGCCAGAGCCAAGGATGGCGTCCACGAGGATTTCTTCTTCGTTGGTTATGAGATCTTCGGCAGTGTGAACTGTGCAAATTGGGATTTTAGCGGGAAGCTTTTTTAGATTGATTGAAAAGTCACAGCTTCCGTTATCGCGGTGCTCGACAATGCTCACCCTCACCTTGCGGTCCTGAACGTGCAGCAGGCGGGCAATAGCGAGTCCGTCTCCGCCGTTGTTCCCTTTGCCGCAGATTACGTGCACAGGAATGGTTCTGTCAGGGTAAAGCTGGGTGAATTTTTCACAAAAAGCCATCGAGGCGCGCTCCATCAGCAGAATTGAAGGAACGGGCTCATTTTCTATCGTAAACTGGTCGGCTTTACGGATTTGCTGTGCGGTGAGAATTTTCATAAAACAAAGAAAAAGACCAATCCAGGGACTGGTCCGTTATCAGCGTTGCTAACTATTCGTTTCAGTTTCTTCTTTTGATTTTTTGACGTCGATGACGATCAAAGCATGAATAAATCCGAGGGTCAGACAGAATATCCAAATGAATGTGTTGGCGCCTTCGCCAATAGGTGCATCCAGCATGTTGGTTTGTTTAAGTGGTTAAAGTATAGCTTAAAGCTAACAAAAAAAACGGAACCGGCCATGCAAATAAAACACAAAGCGCGGTGTTTGTTTTGCGGCGGAAAGAGCCAGGTCATGCTGTTCGGATCGCTTCTACCGGGTCCATCTGTGCGGCCTTTAATGCGGGGGCCAGTCCGGCCATTGCGCCTACAAAACTCGATACGCCAATGCCGATGATGATGTTTTTGAAGGATAGAATAACGTTGAGTGTGCCGAAGGGAATGAATGTGATCAGGAAAATCAGTATCAGGCCAGCTGCGCCTCCGATAAGGCACAGCACCACCGCTTCGAATATGAACTGGCTGAGAATGAAAAGCCGTTTGGCGCCGAGCGCTTTCTGAATGCCGATAAGGTTGGTTCGCTCCTTGACGGAAACGAACATGATGTTGGCGATGCCGAAACCGCCGACAAGCAAAGCCAGCCCGCCGATTATCCAGCCACCAATATTGAACATGCCGAATATACCGGAGACAAAGCCTGTGACCGCCTCGGGGCGGTTTAGTTCGAAATTGTTTTTTTCTGTCGGCTTTATTGCCCGCTTCTTCCGGATCAGTCCTGTAAGCTCTCCTTCCAGTTTCGACAGTTTTGTGTCAGTTTCTGTGCCTTTTATAACCACGCAGTTTTGGTCGCCGTAGGGCCCAGTATAGAAAATTTTGGCATAAGAGCGGTAAGGAATCGTAACGATTTCGTCGAAGTTGAAGCCTCCCAGGAAGCTGTCGCCTTCTTCTTTCATAGTGCCGATGACCGTGTATTTTTTCCCTTTTACTTTGATGGTTTTGCCAATGGGGTTTTCGCCGTTGGGAAAAAGTGATTTTTGGATTTGGTGTCCCAGAAGCGCGACATCTCTGCCGCCATCTGTTTCGTGCGGAAGAAAGTCCCGGCCAAGCGCTATTTTGACGTCGAAAGTAACCGAATGCTCGAAGGTGACGCCGAAGATTTCTACACGACCGGCGCTGTTGCTTTTTCTTTTCACCACGGCGTGCTGATTGCTCATAAACGAAACTGCAGACGCGTTTTTAAGGTTTCTTTTCAAAAAAGTGAATTCGTTGTATGTTGGCTGCGGACGGTTCACGTATTCCCACCATTTGAAATCCGGGCCGCCGACAAAAGGCCACTTTTGGAAATATATAATGTCGGTGCCCAGAAACTCCATGGAATTTTTGATGTCTCTTTCCAGCGAATCAATGAAAGTGAGTACGCCGATAATGGAAAAAATTCCAATAAAAATTCCAAGAAGAGAAAGGATGGTACGCAGCAGATTTGCCTTGAGTGCATTGTAGGCAAATCGGAAGCTTTCGTAGATAAGTCGCAGTTTTTTCAAGACGGTTCGGTTTTGGGTTCGCGGCGGGAAACAAAATTGAATCCTCATGGTAAAGGAAGCTTTGTTTGTCCTTCTCGAACATTCAATCATTCAATCAATTAAATAGAGTTGGGCGGAATGAATAACTAAAAAATTATTATATTTGCTCACTTACATGATGCATGTTTCTTTTAACGCTTCAATACAGTAATTTTAAATATGAAATTATCAGAATTCAAGTTTGATTTGCCTTCCGGTCTTTTGGCTCAATATCCGGCAGAAAACAGGGATGAGTCTCGGTTGATGGTGCTTCACCGCGATTCAGGAAAAATTGAACACAAACTCTTTAAAGATATTATCAATTATTTCGACGAAGGTGATGTGTTGGTTAATAACAATACGAAGGTTTTTCCCGCTCGTCTGTACGGTAACAAGGAGAAGACAGGAGCCAAAATCGAAGTGTTTTTGTTGCGTGAGTTGAACAGGGAGATGCATCTTTGGGATGTGTTGGTTGATCCGGCGCGCAAGATTCGCGTAGGCAATAAGCTGTATTTCGGTGACGGAGAGCTGGTGGCTGAAGTAATCGACAATACGACTTCCCGCGGTCGAACAATCCGCTTCCTTTACGAAGGAGAGGATGAAGAATTTTATCAGTTAATAGATGCGCTCGGAGAGACGCCGATTCCGAAAGAGATTAATCGCGAGGCGGAAGATTCAGACCGCGAGCGCTATCAGACAATTTATGCCAAACATGTGGGGGCAGTGGCAGCGCCGACGGCAGGTCTGCATTTTACTCCTCAGGTTATGAAGCGCTTGGAGCTTCAGGGAGTGGATATTGCCTCGATTACATTGCATGTAGGGCTGGGTGCTTTTCGTCCGGTGGATGTGGAAGACCTTACCAAGCATAAAATGGACTCGGAAAACTATTTTATTGAGGATGGAGCTGTGGATCTTGTTAACCGTGCCTTGGACAGCAAGAAACGCGTGTGCGCTGTAGGGACAACGGTAATGCGTTCGCTGGAGTCTTCGGTTTCGGCTGCTTCTCGCTTGAAGGCTTATGAAGGCTGGACTGATAAGTTTATCTTTCCGCCTTATGATTTCAAGATCTGCAATGCGCTGGTGTCTAACTTCCATTTGCCTGAGTCGACTCTCCTGATGATGGTGAGCGCTTTCGGCGGATACGAATTTGTTCGCGAGGCATACGAGACAGCGATCAAAGAGAAATACCGTTTCTTCACTTATGGTGATGCGATGCTGGTTCTGTAATCAGCGTTAAAAAAATATCAAAGCCCTCAGGATTATGCCTGCGGGCTTTTTCTTTATCCGGGCTTTAGGTATTTTGAACTTCTTTGTGTTGAGTATTGAATGCAGATTTTTATGAGTAAAAAATTCGTAGTCATAGTGGCGGGAGGGAGCGGTTCCCGCATGAAGTCAGATGTGCCCAAACAGTTTTTGCTGCTGGACGGCAAGCCGGTGCTGGCGCATACGCTCAGCCGGTTTGAGCAGACGCTCAGCGATGCGGAAATTATTTTGGTTCTTCCTGAAACCCAGGTCGGTTTCTGGCGGAAGCTGTGCGAGATTCACGGAGTGACAACGCCTCATCAGGTGGTGAACGGCGGGGCTACGCGGTTCCAGTCAGTGAAAAACGCTTTAGACTATCTCGAAGGCGAGAAGGGGTTGGTTGCCGTGCATGACGGTGTTCGTCCTTTTGTGCCTGCGGGAGTAATACGTGAGGCTTTTGAGACGGCGGAAATAACGGGCAGTGCTGTGGTGGCTGTGGCGTTGAAAGATTCGGTTAGGAGATTGGAAGCCGGAGGTTCTGTTCCCGCTGACCGCAGTCAGTTCAGGTTGGTGCAGACTCCGCAGGTGTTTGGGCTTGAGCTGTTGCAGCAGGCTTATGCGCAGCAGGAGTCGCCGCTGTTTACAGACGATGCGTCGGTTTATGAAGCTTCCGGCAGAAAGGTGAGTTTGGTGGAAGGATCGTATGGGAATATCAAAATTACTACGCCGGAAGATTTGTGGTTTGGCGAGGCGATCTTGAAAAAAGAAAAAGGCTGAAAATAATATTCAGCCTGTAGAAATATACTTTTATTCTTGGTTTGAGCACTTAGTTAGTATTAGTACTCGTCTTCATTAAAGAAGAAATCCTCTTTGGTTGGGTAGTCAGGCCATATTTCCTCAATGTTTTCATAAGGCTGCCCGTCATCCTCGAGTTCGTCGAGGTTTTCAACTACTTCCATAGGGGCTCCCGACCGAATCGAAAAGTCGATTAATTCTTCTTTAGTGGCTGGCCAAGGGGCATCTTCTAGATAAGACGCTAATTCGAGTGTCCAGTACATAGTTTTTTACCTCCAGATATAATATCGTTAGACATTTTAAAAATAGTCGTGCAAAAATAGAATTATTATTTGAATATAAAACTAAATTTCTATTTTTTAATAGCGTGGCGACTATTTCGTAATGCAAGACGATATATTTATTGATTTGTTGTCATAAAAAAATAAAAAACCTCTTTAGTGAAAAAAGAGGTTTTTTATATAAATAGATAAAATATTAATCGAGTGTTTTAATTTTTTCGATTAATGAATTTATTAGCATTTTCTTCACTTTTACTTTCCTTTCTTTCATTTCCTGCTTATTGGAAATTAAATGATTGAAAGAACCGGCTGTATGGAATTTTTCGGAATTTTCGATGAAAATATCCAGCTCTTTTTGGTCTCTTTGATAGAGCTCCTTGAGGAATCGCAGCCGGATTTTGTGTTGCTCTTTTTCCGTTTTCTTGTCGAAATCGCGGGTTTTGTTCATGGCCAGCCGGTTGACAAACAGCTTTTCGCTTGCCATGTCGCAAATTTCGAAAAATTTATTTTTTTCATTCTTGAACTGCTCTCTTCCGATGCGAAGCCTTTTCCAGTCGGCTTGCAGCGACTGCAGGTCCTTCGACTCTGTGGCGCTCTCTAGTTGCGGAAGCAGGCTTTCGGCTCGCTGCAGCAAGCTCAGGATGTGTTCTTTGTTTTTCTCCGAACGAAGTTCTTGTCGTTCCTTTTTCAGTTGGTTGAAGACCAGGTCGTTGGCTTTTCGGAATCGTTCCCAAAGCTCTTCGCGAACCGCTTTAGGAATGCGTCCCAGGGTTTTCCAGCGGGCTTGCAGCTCTTTCAATTCCTCTGCGGACTTGGCTAGGTCGTCTTTTTTTTCGGTTGCGGATTCGGCCAGCTGCACCAGCTCTTCGTACTCTTGAACAGCGGCTTCGGTCAGTTTTTTCTTTTCTTCGTAGAAGGCGCCTCTTTTTTCGTAAAAATCGTTCAAAAGCGAGCTAAAGCGCCCTTCGATTTCGTCTTTGAATTCGCTGGCCACGTTGCCGGTTTTCAGCCAGCGCTGTTTCAGACTGTTGATCAGCTCGCCGGTTTGTTTCCAGTCGGCGATTTGCTGGACAATGGCTTCGCCTTCCAGCAGCAAAGCGCGTTTGATTTCCAGATTTTTAGCCCGGTTTTGTACGATGATTTCGTTGATGAGGTTCTCGTATTCGGTCAGCCGGTTGAATAAAGGGGTGAAATCGCCCAGTGCGTCGAAGGATGCTAGATAGTCCTTCATGTGCAGAAGCTTCATCAGGTATGAACCTTTGTTGGTGGCGCTTTCAATGGCTTGGATTAGCTCATCAACTTTTTGTGTTGCTAATTCAAAGCGTTCAGTAAAGTAGTTCAGGGTAGACGTTTCATCTTCTTTGACTTCGCCGATTTCCCTGTCCGGGAATTCCATGAAGCCCTTCAGGTAGACCTTTCCGTCTTTAATGTACCCGTATTCGTTCTCCAATGTCGTAAAAATTAAATGACAACAAAATGACGGTCGCAGGGCGCGCCCGGCGGATGGCCGCGGTTGCAGTTTTCCTTCGCCGCCGAAATAGTTCTTAGGGCAAAGCTAATTAATTACAGGAAAACAAATAGCACAAAGCATAAAATTTAGCATCTTTGTCCTTGAGCAGCAGCCGGTATTTTTGGTTGAAAGCTAGTTCGTTGGTGAGTTTAGTGTGTAGAGGAGTTGCTGGAGAAGCAGAGGGAAAAGTCGAAATTGAAGGAATTTTTGATTCCCCTTTTTTTAATTTTTGAAAACGAAAACAGTTATATATGAGCGATCAGAAAATCATCTTCTCAATGGCGGGAGTCAGCAAGGTTTATCCGCCGCAGAAACAAGTACTGAA
>JAKSBZ010000255.1 GCA_022360875.1 Cytophagales bacterium
CAGAGCTGTTTTGCCGTATGGCCATATAGGCCGCCAGACACGCCGGCCCATGACGGAGCAATAACCGCCCCAGATCAATAACAGCCTTCTGGTAGCTGCCGGTACCGGTTTTATGCCGCTCCAGGTAAGCCGTACACTGTTCCCAGGGCAAATTGCCCCTTCCCGGTGCGGTCAGACTAAGGGTCATGATCTGCAGGGGAGGTCTGTCATCTTCAGCACTTAAACCGGTATAATCTTTCAGCTTTTGCTGCCATGTTTCTAAATCGACCATGTCAGGCAGACCTTTCCTTATGAAAAGCCGTGCCATTTGCTGCAGCAGAATGGCATCACCATCCAGCCACTGATACAGGCTGCGCACAGCGGCTGGTTCAGGAATTCCTCTCCTCGCCATGATTCCGGTGAAACGGGTCATAGACTGCGGAGATATCTGCTCCGGCCCCTTGCCAAACAGGGCTAGGAAGTTATCCAGCTGTTGTCCGACCTCATCCTCAGGATCATTGGGATCCGGCAATCCCTGGCCATTGAGCATCCCGCTGATAGATGCAAAGGTCTCTACCAGCCTCCGATCTTGAAGCCATTGCCAGAAAGCCTGGACGGCAGCAGCATCAGGAACCCCTTTCCCGCTGTTTATTGAGGTAAAATGGCTAAGGTATTGAACGGGGATTTTCTTCTCATCCTCACCAAACAGATCTATAAATCGGTTTAGCTTTTGCATCACCTTGTTTGAGGAATTCTTGGGATCAGGAAGCCCACACCCATTGAGCAGGCAGCTGATGGAAGGAAAGATATCCGTTAACTTTTTTTCCTGAAGCCACTGCCAGAATGTCCATACTCTGGTGGCATCAGGCACTCCTTTTCCACCACAGATTGACGTAAAGCGAACCAGATGTTCTTTGGGGATACTGTCCTTACCTTTACCAAAAAGATCAATAAACCGGTTCAGCCTCTGCATCACCTTATCAGAGGAATTCTCGGTATCAGGAAGCCCCTGTTGACTAAGCAAATTACTGATGGAAGAAAAGACACCCGTCAACTTTTTTTCCTGAAGCCACTGCCAGAATTTCCATACTCTGGTGGCATCAGGCACTCCTTTTCCACTACAGATTGAAGTCAAGTGAACCAGATGTTCTCTAGGAATACGGTCCTTGCCCTCGCCAAACCGCTCAATAAACCGGTTCAGCTTCTGCATAACCTTATCAGAGGAATTCCCGGCATCAGGAAGCCCCTGGCCATTGAGCAGACCACTAATGGAAGGAAAGATACTGATCAGTTTTTTACCATGAAGCCACTGCCAGAAGGCCTTGACTCTGTCAGAATCTGGCACCCCCTTTGCGCAATGGATCGAAGTAAATCGGACCAGATGTGCTCTGGGAATCCTATC
>JAKSBZ010000257.1 GCA_022360875.1 Cytophagales bacterium
GTGTGAGGACTCGGCTTCTCGCGCCGTTTTTTTATAATATTTGTACAAGAATCGCTCTTATCACACATGGCAAACGCGAACATCACCAAAGCCCCAACTTGCCATTGAAAAACCATCAAAAACAGATAAAAAAACGAAACTTTGCACTCATTCCGCACGTTGAACGCCCTATGTGTAGAATTGTATGTTTAATTGCCTGTTGCCTGGCGGCCTGCTCCGGAAGCCTTGCACAAAGCAGCAAATTGTATAGCTTGGGCGCTTCGCCAAAAGCCAAAGACATCCGGTTCAACCTGCACGCCACTATTGCAAACTGCTGCGTACAAGCCGGATACGACCCCAACGAACTCTCCATCCACTCGAAAGACTCTACCCTGATAAATGAACTGGACATCGGCAAAACCTCCGAAGACGGTTCCCAGAACATCACTCTCACTTTCAAAGACAAGAAAAAAAGAACCATCGCCAACTCACTCACCGAGCATTTTTTCAACTCAGCCAGCATCAGCCGCCAATGCCACGTAGACATTCTGCTGCCCCAAGCTCTTCCCCTTGACCTTGATTTTGACTACGCCATCGGCTCAGCTCATGTCGATCTTTTCAAGCTGCCCGTCCGAAAACTCAATATCAAAACCGGCGGCGCTTCCGTAGCGCTCGACTATTCCCAAAAAGAGCCTAACCCAATCGTAATGGACACGCTGTTCACAACTGTTGATATGGGAGAAATCAGCCTTTATGACCTGGGGCTCATGAACCTCAAGCACCTGAAAGCCGAAGTACTTTTCGGCAGCCTGTACATTGACCTTTCGGGAGACATGATGCAGCAGACCAGCGTAAAAGCTAATGTAGGAGCCGGAAAACTCATCATCCAGCTTCCTGACAACAAAGAGCTGCCTATCAAAATCATGTTCAATGATTCTCCGCTCTGCAGCGCCGACTTCGACCGTTCGTTCAAAAAAATCGGAGACAACGTATTTGCCAATGCCGCCTACCACAAAAAACCGGAAAAAGCGTTGAATTTTGACATAAAAGTCAAAATGGGAAGCGTGGTCTTCAAAAAACTTTCCAAGAAGAAGAAATTCAAAAGCCAGGTATCGCACTGACTTGCCTCTTGCTTTCCTGCTGTTTTCTTAAAAATTTCTAAAAAAAGAGGGACAAACATCTATCTGCCTGTCCCGTCCTCAATTTCATCTGACAGCATTGCCAGCGCTTACTTTTCACAGCGCATAGCTATACCTTCGCTTTGGATTTCAGCTTAAGCCTAAACGTTAAGCGTTTTCGTCGTACGCCCAGTCCACTTTATCTTTCATATCCTTGATGGCAATCCCTTTCTTGCGCAAACTCGCCCGGATCTCATCCACTTTCGCATAGTCCTTCTTATCCTTGGCCTCCTGGTAAATTCCCAACACAATATCAAGCACTTCCTCAGCCTGAGTAGGCTTTTCTTCTTTCAGCCCAAGCACATCTTCGGTAAAAGTGACAAAGGTGTCAATCATTCGGTTGAAAGTCTCTTCCCCGATTTCTGCCGGCTTCAGATTCCCCATGTGCACCTGATTAATCTTTTTCAGCAGATTAAACAGCATGGCAATAGTCTGCGCCGTGTTGAAATCGTCGTTCATTTTGCGATAACAGTTGTCGCACAGTCCGCTGATCTGCTGCTTGGCTTTTTCATTAACTGCAACTCCTTCTTCGCTGACAAACTCCAGCTCCTTGGCGCTCCGCAATCCGTTCGCAAGCTTGCGGTAGCCTTTCTGAGCGGCTTTCAACGCATCGTTTGAAAAATCAAGCGTACTCGAATAGTGCGACTGCAGCATAAAGAAGCGAACCGTCATCGGACTGTAGGCTTGTTCAAGCATCGGGTGATCTCCGGTAACAAGCTCGCGCGGCAGGAAAGAGTTATTAAGCGATTTGCTCATTTTCTGCCCGTTTACAGTCAGCATGTTCGTATGCATCCAGTACTTAGCCGGCGAATGCCCCGTAGCACCCACAGACTGCGCGATCTCGCACTCATGATGCGGAAACTTCAAATCCATGCCGCCTCCGTGAATGTCAAAGCTCTCGCCCAGATACTTGCTGCTCATCACCGAGCACTCCAGGTGCCAGCCCGGAAAACCGTCGCTCCATGGCGACTTCCAGCGCATAATGTGCTCTGGCGACGCCTTCTTCCACAATGCAAAGTCAACCGGATTCTTTTTCTCTTCCTGTCCGTCCAGCGCACGCGTAGAGTTCAGCAGCTCTTCGACCTTGCGCCCCGAAAGTATCCCGTACTCTTCGCCGATGGCTTGATACTTTTCGATATCAAAGTAAACAGAGCCCTCCGACTCGTAGGCCAGTCCTTTATCCAGCAGTCCCTGAATCATCTCGATCTGCTCGATGATATGCCCGGTAGCCTGCGGCTCGATGTCCGGCTCAAGCGCATTGAACATTTTCATCACTCCGTGAAAGTCGTTGGCGTATCGCTGGACAACCTGCATAGGCTCAATGTTTTCCATTTTCGCCTTTTTGGCAATCTTGTCCTCTCCGGTGTCCGCATCGCTTACCAAATGCCCCACATCCGTAATATTGCGCACGTAGCGCACCTTGTAGCCCAAATGTCTCAAGTAGCGGTTGACGATGTCAAAGCTTACAAAAGTCCGCACATTTCCCAGATGCACATCACTGTACACTGTCGGACCGCACACGTACATCCCTACATAAGGAGCCCTCAGCGGCTCAAAGACTTCCTTCTTTTTAGTCAGGGTGTTGTATATTTTTAATGGATTCAGCATCAGTTTTTAAGTTCAGTGTCACACAGGTCAGCAAAGGGAAATGTTGTTTCCGCTTCCGCAGCACCTTCAATTATGCACAAAAATAAAAGATTCGCTTCAGACCCCGCTCTAAATGCGGAGGAAAATATCCAAAATATTACTAATCGTTCCCTCGCACTTGCAAAGAGAAAGATTATCCTATATATTTGCGGGCGTACATTAAGGAAAGTGAGAGGAGGGGACAGCAAGTCCCCTCTTTTCTTTTTATCCGGAAACTATGGGAAATAACAAAATCAAGGAGATTGTTTGGGGTTTGGCGGAAAGCAGTATATCGGATGAATCCCATTTTGTGGTGGATGTTAAAATCGGCAGCGGCGGCCCGAAGCGCAAGCTGAGCGTTTTGCTGGACGGCGACCAAGGCATAGACATCGACACCTGCGCCAAGGTAAGCCGGGCCATCGGACATGCTTTGGAAGAAGACGAGATCATCGACGGCGCCTACACGCTGGAGGTATCTTCGCCGGGTATCGACTACCCGTTTGTCAACCGGAGACAATATCGTAAGAACATAGGTCGAACTGTTAAAGTTACTCTAACAGACAAAGAGAAGAACCCGATAAAAGGGGAGCTGTTGGCTGTGGAAGACGACTTTATCTTAATAAATGAAGAAATAAAGGTAAAAGGTAAAGGCAAAAAGCTTACCTTTGCAGAAGTGCAGGTTCCTTTTTCCGAAATTGAAAGTACGAATGTGGTTCTCTTATTTTAATTATGTTGTATAATGGATAGCTCAACGTTAATAGAGTCCTTTGCAGAATTTGCAAAAAGAAAGAATATTGATCGCCCGACGATGATTCGGATTTTGGAGGATGTGTTTAAAACTATGATCCGCAAAAAATTCGAGCATGACGACAACTTCGACGTTATCGTCAATGCCGACAAGGGTGATTTGGAGATCTGGAGATTCCGTGAGATTGTAGATGACAATTCTGAAGACATCTGGGACTACGACAAAATAAGCCTGTCGGACGCCCGCAAAATTGAGCCGGACTTTGAAATCGGAGAAGAAGTTGCCGAAGAAGTGAAACTTGTCGATTTCGGAAGGCGCGCCGTTCTGACTGCCCGCCAGACTTTGATACAGAAAGTCAAAGACCTCGAAAAAGATATTTTATTCCAAAAATACAAAGACCGAATCGGCGAAGTCATCACGGCCGAAGTATACCAAACGCTCAGCCGCGAAGTATTGCTCATCGACGCAGACGACAACGAGCTTTCCCTGCCGAAAGGAGAGCAGATACCGAAAGACAAATACCGAAAAGGAGACCAGGTCCGCGCCATTGTCCACAAAGTGGAAATGTACAACGGCAACCCGAAAATCATCCTTTCGCGCACATCGCCGGCATTCCTGGAAAGACTTTTTGAAAATGAAGTGCCTGAGATTTTTGACGGCCTGATTACCATCAAGAAAATCGAGCGCGTACCGGGTGAAAGAGCCAAAGTAGCTGTAGAGTCTTACGACGAGCGAATTGATCCGGTAGGAGCCTGCGTCGGAATGAAAGGATCGCGAATTCACAGCATCGTTCGCGAGCTGAGAAACGAGAACATCGACGTGATCAACTACACCGACAATGTAGAACTGTACATTGCCCGCGCCCTTTCCCCAGCCAAAATCATCCGCTGCGAAGTGAACGAAGAAGAACAACGTGTTTCTGTGTTCATGAAGCCGGATCAGGTGTCACTGGCTATCGGAAAAGGCGGTTTCAACATTCGTCTGGCCAGTCGTTTGGCAGGTTACGAAATTGATGTTTACCGGGATGTGGACGAGTCCGAAGACGATGTTGTGCTGGATGAGTTCAGCGACGAAATCGACACATGGATCATTGAAGAGCTGAGACGAGTTGGTTTGGATACTGCCAAAAGCGTGTTGGCCCTGAGTCAGGAGGAATTAGTGAAACGCACAGATCTGGAAGATGAAACAATAGCGGAAATCCAAAAAATCCTCCGACAAGAGTTTGAATAAAACAGGTTTAATAATAAAAGGCTAAAAGGCATTATTTGAGTATGACAGAAGAAAAAATGATGAGATTGAGTCAAGTGGCTAGGAAGCTCAACGTTGGGATTTCTACCATTGCGGAACACCTTAAAAGCAACGGGGTGGAAATTGAGGCCAAACCCAATGCAAAAGTTTCCACCGAACAATTCAATATGCTTCGGAAGGCTTTTGCTACTTCTGCAATGGAAAAAGAGGAAGCCTCAGGACTTAAAATTGGAAAAACCCACGGCAACAACCTAGTGCTCGAAGAAGAAAAAAAATCTTCGAAAAAAAGCACTGAGGAGGAAAAAGAGCTCCTTATCAAAAATGTTCCTGCTTCGACTGAAACTCCATCATCCGAAAAAGAACCTGTTCGTACTCAACAACCGGCGGCTGAAGTGGAAAAAGCGGAAATTGCTCCTCCTCAGCTAAAGGGCCCTAAGGTGTTGGGGAAAATTGATCTGGACAGCTCTAAAAAAAGCAAGTCCGGAACAGAGGCTGCTCCAAGCCCAGCTAAAGAGCAGAAACCTGCGGCCAAAGAGGTGAAAAAGACCTCTCCGGCAACAAAAACACCTCAGGAGAAAGAAAGTGTGCCTGCGGAAAAGCCAAAAAAAGAAACCCCAAAAGCTTCTAAACCAAAAGCTTCAGTGGTTTCAGAAAAGAAAGAAAAGCCTTCTGAAAAGAAACCACAAGTTGAATCTAAAGAAGAGCCTTCTGAGAAAAAGGAAAAGGTAGAGAGTAAAGACGTGAAACCAGAAGAAAAGACAGAGAAAGTAATTGCTCCTTCAACGGAAGGGCAAAAAGTAGAGGTAATAGAAGCAAAGGCGGATCCGCTGAAAGGTCTCACCGTTCTTGGAAAGATCGAATTGCCTGCAACACGCAGAACAAAGAAAAAAGGAAAACCTGTTGCTTCGTCTGACGAAAAAGGCGACAAAAAGAAACGTCCGCGCAAACGCATCAATAAAAGCGGCGACAGCGGACAAGGCGGTCAGGCTCGAGGAGGTCAGCAAGGACAAGGCGGACAAGCCGGACGCGGAGGCCAACAAGGACAAGGCGGACAAGCCGGACGCGGTGGTCAAGGCGGACGAGGCGGACAAGCCGGACGCGGTGGCCAAGGCGGACGAGGCGGACAGAACCGCAACCAACAAAGAGGGAAAGGAAAAAGAGGACAATTCCGAAAAGACCAGCAACCTGTTAAGGCTGAGGTGTCTGACAAGGAAATCCAAGAACAGATAAAGCAAACGCTTGCCAAGCTGAGCGGCGGCAACACCAAAAAATCGGCGACCAGCCGTGCCAAATACCGCAAAGACAAACGCGGGCGGGTTGCTGACGCTGAGCAGGAAAGAATGCTGCAGGAGCAGGAAAATGCAAAAAAACTGCAGGTAACCGAATTTATCTCGGCCAACGACTTAGCAACATTGCTGGGCGTTTCGGTGAACGAAGTCATCTCTACCTGTATGATGATGGGCCTGTTCGTATCGATCAACCAGCGTTTGGACGCCGAGTCTATTACTCTGATCGCCGACGAATTCGGATACGAAGCGGAATTTGCTTCTGCTGATGATGAAATCGAAGTGGAGGAAACGGAAGACACTGAAGAGCAGTTGCTGGACAGAGCGCCGATCGTTACCATCATGGGACACGTAGACCACGGTAAAACTTCCCTGCTTGACTTTATCCGAAACTCGAAGATTACAGAAGGCGAAGCCGGAGGCATAACTCAGCACATCGGTGCGTACGATGTTACGACGGAAAGCGGCAAGCGAATAGCATTCCTGGATACTCCTGGACACGAAGCCTTTACAGCCATGAGGGCTCGCGGTGCCCAGTTGACTGACGTAGCTATTATCGTTGTTGCTGCCGACGACAACGTAATGCCTCAGACAAAAGAAGCCATCAACCACGCACAGGTTGCAAATGTTCCTATCGTTATTGCGATAAATAAAATTGACAAGCCACAGGCTAATCCGGACAAAATCCGCGAAGAACTGGCCAACTTGAATATTCTTGTGGAAGACTGGGGAGGAAAATACCAGTGTCAGGAAATATCAGCGAAAACAGGCCAGGGAATCGATGAACTTCTGGAAAAAGTTATTCTGGAGTCCGAGTTGCTCGAGCTTAAAGCCAACCCTGACAAAAAAGCTGTGGGAAGCATCGTTGAGGCATCCTTGGACAAAGGACGCGGATACGTGGCTACCATTATGGTACAGGCCGGTACAATGAAAATCGGTGACGTGATGCTGGCTGGCTCTCACTACGGAAAAGTAAAAGCAATGTTTGACCACCGAGGCAAGAAGCTTACGAAAGTAGGACCTTCAACGCCTGTACAGGTGCTCGGGCTGGACGGAGCTCCGCAAGCCGGCGACAAGTTCAACATCATGGACACCGACCGCGAAGCTAGAGATATTGCCAACAAACGTGAGCAGATTCTTCGCGAGCAGGCAGTGCGTACTAAAAAACACATTACGCTGGACGAGATTGGACGCCGCTTAGCTATCGGTTCGTTCAAAGAACTGAATGTAATCATCAAGGGTGACGTGGACGGTTCTATCGAAGCGCTGTCGGATTCCCTGCTGAAGCTTTCTACCGACGAGATTCAAGTGAATATCATCCACAAAGCTGTCGGACAGATTTCCGAATCCGATGTATTGCTTGCCACGGCTTCTGATGCCATCATCATCGGTTTCCAAGTGCGTCCTTCACCGTCAGCCCGTAAGCTGGCCGAAAACGAAGAAATCGAAATCCGTCTGTACTCGATCATTTACGACGCCATCAACGAGCTCAAGGATGCAATGGAAGGCATGCTTGACCCAGACATGGAAGAAGTGATCACTGGTAATGTAGAGGTTAGAGAAACGTTCAAAATCTCTAAAGTCGGTACAGTTGCCGGATGTTACGTAACCGACGGTTTCATTAAGCGAAACAACAAAATCCGCTTGATCCGTGAAGGTATCGTAACGTACGAAGGAGAGCTTGGCCAATTGAAGCGTTTCAAAGACGACGTAGCAGAAGTGAAACAAGGTTACGAATGCGGTATCAGCATTCAGAACTTCAACGATATCAAAATCGGCGATGTTATCGAAGGTTTTGAGCAGAAAGAAGTTAAACGAAAACTCTAATATTCTTAGTCGCCGCAAAAGCGGCGACTTTTTTTCTTTTCTTTAAAACCGTTCCCGGTTTGCCCAACTACCAACTATTTATTAATAAGTACTGCCAGTAATTTAACTTATGTTATTATTTAGCTAAATCGCTGGCTATGAAATATAACTGAAAATAATAAAAAGCACGAAGTGCTTACAAGCTTACATCTTGTCATTCATTTTTTTAAACTCAGACTGCATGACCTTATTGCTTCTCGCCTGTTCCATTCTTGAAAATCATAAAGCAAAGCAGACAACAGCCCTCTAGGGATAATCACAAGACAATTTACAATTACACGAGCTTGAAATTTTTAAAAATATATAGATAGGGACTCGCAGTACAGATTCGTTAAATTGGATTCAGATTATTAATAAAACGCCTTATTTGATCAACTGAAAAAATGCTCCAACATCACCATTTCCCGGAGAACTCTGAGCCTTTTCCTTCCTAAACTCAGTCTATTCATCTGGTATTCAACTTGCTTTTATATAGCCCAAAAAACGCCGCATATAACATTCCATCAAATACTGCGCAAGTGTATAAAGGCTTTTTTTAACACAAAAGAACTTCAGCAAATCATCAAAAAACTATTTCACTTCTTTCTTAAGCTGCGTATAGTACAATTCGCGGTACACACCGTTTTCCATTGCCAACAGTTCGTCATTAGTCCCCTGCTCAATAACTTTTCCGTCCTCCAAAACGATTATCCTATCAGCTAGCTTGGCGCTAGACACGCGGTGAGAAATAATGATGCTCGTTTTGCCTTCCATTACCTTATACAGCGCATTCAGAATATTGTCCTCTGTCTGTGTATCTACAGCCGACAAAGCATCATCCAGAATCAGAATCTTCGGATTACCCAAAATCGCTCGAGCAATAGAAACACGCTGTTTCTGCCCGCCGGAAAGCGTAATTCCCCGCTCGCCGAGTACGGTTTCGTACCCTTCAGGGAAATCGACAATATTGCTATGCAAATCGGCTTTTTGCGCAGCCTCCACAATCTCCTTCATGCCAATTGAGTGATCAGTAAAAGCAATATTGTTTCTGATTGAATCGGAAAACAGAAACACATCCTGAGGCACGCAGCTTATCTGGCTTCTCAAATGCATCAGCTCATAGTCCCTTACATTTCGCCCGTCAATAAGCACCTGCCCGTCCGTCACATCATAAAGTCTTGGAATCAGCTGAGCAATCGTGCTTTTGCCCGATCCGGTTGTTCCTACAATAGCCAGCGTTTCACCTTTTTTCACCTCAAAGCTCACTTTATCCAGCGCCCGAATGCCTGAATCCGCATAGTCAAACACTACATTTTCAAAGCGAATATTGCCCTCTATGTCCTGCTGCAGATTCTTGTCCGACACCAAATCATTCTCTTCATGGAGGAACTCGTTGATGCGCTTTTGTGAAGCCGACGCCCGCTGAATAATGCTGCTGATCCACCCCAGCGAAGTCACCGGCCAGGTCAGCAAATTCACATAAATAACAAACTCGGCAATGTTTCCAAATGTCAAATTCCCGGCAATCACTTCAGCGCCGCCGACATAAATCGCCAAGATCGTACTCAAACCAATCAACCCCATTATAAGAGGAAAGAACAGCGAATGCACTTTAGCCAGCTTCAGCGAGCGGGTCTTGTATTCGTTGCTTTCTTTTGTAAACGCCAGCAAGGATTCCCTCTCTCTAGCAAAAGACTTCAGCACTCGGATTCCCGAAAAAGCCTCCTGCGTAAAAGTAGACAGATTGGAAAGCTGAGCCTGAATCTCTTCAGAACGCCGGTTGATAATGTTGTTTACGTAGTATATGCTTGCCGACAGCAGCGGTAAAGGCATAAGCGCATACAGCGTCAGCTTCGGGCTAATAAACCACATATATGGAATCAGCATAAAAAACAAAACCGTTAAATTGAGGCCGTACATCACCGCTGGTCCAAGGTACATTCTCACGCGGCTTACATCTTCACTAATGCGCGCCATCAGGTCTCCTGTATTGTTTTTTTTATAAAAATTCAGTGGCAGTTGTTGATAATGATTATAAATTTCATTTTTTAAATCAAACTCAATATGGCGTGACATTACTATGATAGTCTGCCGTACGAGGAATAAAAAAAAGCCTCTCAGGATAGCTACAAGCAAGATCGCCACACCAAACATTACCACGCTCCCTTTAATAATATCCAGGAAACTCGCCTGCAGCCCCATTCCCGAAAAGGACTGGTACTGAGAAATATTGTCCACCACCAAATCCAGCGCCGTTCGCACCAGCTGTCCGGGAAGGATCTGAAAAAACGTGGATAAAACGATAAAGCCTATACCGAACAGCAAGTAAAATTTGTATTTGTAAAAATATTTATTGAGATGCCTGAGTTCTTTCACGAAGGGAAAAGATTTAGGAAGTTCGAATCTTGGGTTTTCCTAGGTTTTTTTGGATTCCTAGGAAAAATAAATACATTTGCTCCTGCCTATCGGAGCTCAATGAGCAAAGATAGAACATACACACAAGATAACCTTATTTCCATTAACACAATTAACCCAACCAATATGAATGTTTTTGAGGAAGTTGAGCAATTTGGGCATGAACAAATCGTCTTTTGCCATGATGAAGACACCGGATTAAAAGCAATCATCGGCATACACGACACCTCTTTAGGACCTGCTCTCGGCGGAACCCGCATGTGGAACTATGCCAGCGAGCAGGAAGCGCTTACCGACGTGTTGCGTCTGTCTCGGGGTATGACATTCAAAGCGGCGATTTCCGGACTTAACCTGGGCGGCGGAAAAGCCGTTATCATCGGAGATGCGGCTAAAATGAAAAACGAAGCGCTTCTGAGACGCTTCGGAAAGTTTGTAGAAAGCCTTTCGGGAAAATACATTACAGCCGAAGACGTAAACATGAGCACCCGCGATATGGAATACATCTCGATGCACACCAGTCATGTAGTCGGCTTGCCTGAGGTCCTTGGCGGCGGCGGCGACCCTTCTCCAGTAACAGCATACGGAGCCTATGTGGGAATGAAAGCGGCTGTAAAACATCAGATGGGAACCGAACAGCTTAAAGGCAAAAAAATCGCTGTACAGGGAGTCGGAAACGTAGGAACGAACCTGATTGAGCACTTGGTGAAGGAAGACGCGCAGGTCTTTGTTACCGACCTTAACGAGACCCGTCTGAAAAACGTAGCCGACACTTACGGCGTAACCGTTGTGGGCATGGACGAAATCTACGACATCGACATGGATATCTACGCACCATGCGCGCTGGGCGCCACCGTCAACGATCAGACCATCGAGCGATTGAAGTGCAGCGTGATTGCCGGAGCGGCCAACAACCAGCTTGCTGACGAATCAAAACACGGCCAGCTGCTAAGAGAAAAAGGCATCGTGTATGCGCCGGATTTCCTGATCAACGCCGGAGGACTTATTAACGTGGGCATTGATTACCTGGACGTATACAACCGCGAACGCGTATACGACATGACCGAGCGTATCTATGATACGTGTACCAACATTCTGAAAGCTGCCGACGAAAAGAATATCCCGTCGCAGCAGGCGGCTATCGAAGCGGCAATGGACCGAATCAACAGCGCTAGATCGCTAAATGCCAGACTGTAAGACTAAAAATCCTTATTTCCTTTCTGACTGAGCTTGTGCTCGGTCAGAAAGTTGGACAAAGCGCAAAGTGAATAACACTAATTAAACAAAAAAGTGACTACCCGCTTTTTTTATTCACAGCATTTAAAACACTTTGCGCTTATCTGGTTACCTTTGCAAAAAATAATAAAAACGTTCTTTAAAATATTGCTAGATGCTGAACAGAAGATCTATTCGAATCAAGGCGATGCAGACTCTCTACGCCTTGGACCAGGGACGAAAAGCGAACAATGCGCTTGCTGAGGACTACATTAAAAATTCATTCCTTCCTGATCTGAATTCGATGGAACCTCAGGACAAAGAAGAATTAAAAGCTCAGGAAAAAGAGGCGCTGAGCCTTTACCGTAAAAGTTGTCCGGACAAAGAAATAAACACCAAAGAGCAACCTGCCGACAAAATTGTTTCGGTCGTTCAATCAGCGATTGAGCTCTACTACAGGAAAAACGAAAATGACGCCCGGTATTTCCGCCAGCTGATGATTGACGACATGGAGGCCATCCGAAACCACACTTACGAAGTGTTGCTGTTTCTGGTAGATTTCGGCAAACTAGCAGACAAAGAATACATCAAACGCAAAAACAATCCTGCCCTAAAGAATATTCCGAGCTTCAAAGGCGCGTCAAACCTGTTCAACAGCCCGCTTCTGAATGCCCTAAAAAAGCGTCTGGACCGCCGTTCACTGGCCCTCTCCGAAGATCAGCTGCTGGAATCGCAGGAGTTTTACAAACTTCTGAAGAAAGACGAAAAATACCAGAAGTACATCCAAAACGGAAGCCCTTCATTTGCTGAGGATCAGGAAGTGATGCAGCACATCGTCAAGACTGTCCTGTTCAAAAGCGACCTGTTTGCGGCCTACATGGAGAGCAAGGACATCTTCTGGAAAGAGGACAAAGCCATTGTCCGAAGTATAGCCTCAAAAACCGTCAAACTGATAACGCCGGATACACTGGAAGAAGACACCATAGCCGAACTGTCAATGAACTGGGAAGAAGACTGCAACTTCTTCAAAAAACTTTACGACTATATGCTCGAACACGAAAAAGAATTTGAAGCGCTGATTTCTGCCAAAACCGAAAACTGGTCGAAAGAGCGCATCACTGAGCTGGACATGCTTATCATGAAACTCGCCCTGGCCGAAATGTGCCACTTCCCGAGCATCCCCGTAAAAGTGACTATCAACGAGTTTGTGGAACTGGCCAAAAACTACAGCACCCCGAAAAGCAAGAAATTCGTAAACGGCGTTTTGGACGTGCTTTCGGAAAACATGCAAAAGGATGGACGCGTACGCAAAAGCGGCCGCGGATTGATGGACAACAAATAAGCATTCGAGCTCACTATTATTCCCTTTAGGGATTATATTCCAGCGATATAGCTTGCAATTTAGTTACTATTGCTCAATTGCTTAATAAACTGCAGAGCTTGGGCTTTCCGCCTGAGCTCTTTTTATTGTCTAAATGCCATCCCCTGCTTCTTCCTGCCGGCCAAAAAAACTCAGCGCTCACCCACAATCTCTCAAAAAGGACGGCTGAATCGGACTATTTTCTTTTTTTCGAAAAAAAATATTTGGAAATTACCTTCAGGGTTTTCAATTTAGATTTGCAAGCCGGCAGGCAAATGCCTGCTCCTAAAAATTTTTGTAAAATTTATCTCCCTTTAGATATGAGTAAAAAAACAAACACGCTGCTGGCTTTCCTGACAGGAGCCACAGCTGGAGCTTTGCTCGGAATTTTGTATGCACCGGACGAAGGCACCAACACCCGAGGCAAACTGACTTACAAGCTTTCGAAATACAAAGCCAAACTCCAGAGCCTTATTGACGAGCTGGTTTCGGCTCAGGAAATTCCTGACTCGGAAGCTAAAGCAAAAGGCAAACAAGTAGTAAACGATGCTAAAGAGAAAGCCGAGAAACTATTGAATGACGTCGACAGTTTAATCAGTCAGATCAAAGAAGGGGAAGAAAACTAATCGAGAAAGACATATGAGAAAAATTGCATTGGCAATTTTGGCGGCGGCAACTTTTGCGTGCAGCGGGAATAAGTCAACCAAAGCGGAAGAAAGCGGCAACAAACTGACAGAAAGCATCCAGAAACTTCAAGAGAATTCAAAAAATCAGACTTCTGGCGAAAAGGCTAAAAAAACAGCAAAATTCGAATTTGAAGAAAAGGTCTATAATTTCGGGAAGGTAAAAGAAGGCGACATCGTTACCCATGTGTTCAAATTCAAAAACACTGGAAAACAGCCGCTGATTATAAACAACATTCGCACAACTTGCGGCTGCACCACTCCTGAATATACAAAAACTCCGGTGGGTGTGGACCAAAGCGGAAAGATCACTATTCGCTTCAATACCAAACACAAAAGATACAGACAGGTTAAAACCATCACTGTATTTGCGAATACCGACCCGGTGACCACAGTTTTGGAACTGAGAGGCGAAGTGACTCCTGAACCGGATTTGTCGAAAGGCCCGGTCAGACAGTAACTCTTAAGCGATAGACCGCTCTTTTTTTCGTTACATTAGATTTTATCATCCGGTTGCTCGCACATGAGCATCCCAATATTTATACAATATGTTTCATACAATTTTCGCACAAGCCGAAGCTGCTCCATCCGGAGCAGGACAATGGATCCAATGGGTCTTTTACGGAGGAATTTTCCTGGTTTTCTATCTGTTTTTTATCCGCCCGCAAAGCGTAAAACAAAAGAAACAGCGAAAATTCCTTGAAGAGCTCAGCAAAGGCGACAAAGTAGTTACCATCGGAGGCATACACGGCACCATCGTCAGCTTTAACGAAACAACGGTTGTTTTGGACGTAGACGGCAAGGGTAACAAAATGACCTTTGAACGCTCTGCGCTTTCAATGGAAAACAGCGTCAAAACTTCAGACAAAAAATAATATCTACTGCAGGCACAAGTTCTCATCTTGTGCTCTGCTGTATAAAAACAACGGGCATCTTGAAAAGAATACTAGACCAAATATGGCTAAGGTTAAACATACTGTTGCCTAAAGACAACGAGCGGATCAAAATTTTGGTTCTTTGCTTCCTGAGAGCCATGATCTTTTGGGTTTTTCGTGCCCTGAACAAAGTCTATACAACCGAACTGGAATATCCTATTGAGTTCGTATATGACAATCCCGACAGTTTCAGCGTGGTCAAACCGCTTCCGCGAACCGTAGAAGTAGAGCTGAAAGGCGGAGGATGGGTTTTGCTAACCCGGGCAATCGAATACTCTTCCGTACCAATCGCGATTCCGATCAAGCACCCCGACCAAACAAAAAAAATTCTAACCTCCTCACTTCGTTCTACTTTCAGGAGTTACTTCCAAGATGTAGACTTTTTAGGTGCAACGCCTGATTCTTTTTCAATTGACATTGAAAGAAAATCAAAAAAGAAAGTAAAGCTGTACGTTGATCCACTTAAGGTTTCACTGGCCCCTCAATATATCCTAAGCACTCCACCCAAACTCCAGCCAGACTCCGCCACGTTCACAGGACCAGAATCATACATTAAATCCATACCTGACTCCGTCGAGGTTTCAATTCCCGGCAACGACATAGACGAGGATTTGCAAAAAAATATCGATTTGGAATCATTCAATTCCAAGCTCATCAGTATTAGTCCAGACTTTATTGTGGCTACCGGAAAAGTTACTAAGCTCATCCACACTCGAAGAAAAGTCTACGCACATCTTGTGCATTTCCCTAAAACACTGAGCGTAACGGATTCTGCCTGCTGGATCAGCTACACAATCAGGGAGCCGTTCAGCAACGACTTAGCCGACATGGATTTTGACGTAGCAGTGGATTTTCTAAAAATGAAACCAGACTCCACCGTACTGCCGGAACTTATCGGTTTTCCGGCTATTCTGGAATCCATAAAACTGGACAGCATTCCGCTGCGGGTTTGCAAAAAGAAACCGGTTTTACGCTAAACAACGCCTATTTTATTGAATTGAGGTTTCCAACATCAATCACTGCCATCTTACTGAAAACAAAAAGGCTAGTGTCTTTCGGAGTAAGAATAGAATGAATGCGAAGCTTGCCCGAACAATATGCGCCGCTTACCTCCACATCAGCAGAAATATCCGCTTTATATGTCATAAAAGGCTGATAAGCATTGTACTCGTACATCTGCAGCGCTTGCTTAATACTTCCTCCTGTATTCAACAGATATATAATCGCGGGCTGAAAATCGTGCCTGAGCGTCGTGCTTTCCCATCGGGCCACAGGCACTAATGCCACCTTTCGGTCCACTTGCCTGAACACAAAAAGGTACTGCTTTTCCCAGCCCTTGCCTCGATTGATATGATAGGCCATCAACACCCCGCCAGTGTACGGATCGTTGGACTTTTCGGATACAATATCTATCCGGGTGTCGGACAGCGGAATAACCGGATTGTTTTGACTAACTGATGTGGGTTTGTTTTTGGAATTTTTGGAGCCGCATGCTCCGCTCAAAAACAGAATAAAAAAGGAAAGATAGAAAATGTGCTTCATAAAACTTACTTTTTTTGGCGCTGAACAGCATATCCGATTTATATCGAATTCACAGAAACCGGCTGACGGAGACTTTACATCTTATCAAAAAAACAACCATTCAAATGCTATGTTTTAGTTTTTTGGAGAAAGAGAAACCACTGCACAGCGCTCAACAGCCCCGAACCATTCAACCGGAAAACTCTTCTTGAACCGAACAGCAAAACCCGTTGCCTGAAAAAAATAAGAACAGAATAAGCACGTTGTATTAAAGATCTGCCCTGACCACACAAAAGAAAACGGGCAAACCGAAGAATCTTCCTATATTTGCGGGAAGTTTGCCTTTTTTAGGGGCAACTAAACCGAGAACTTACACAGCAAGCGATATGCAAGATTTTCATCGTCCGGTGACGGACTGGCTCCCCATTACAAAGAAAGAAGTAGAAGCGAGAGGCTGGGAGGAACTGGACGTTATTCTCGTATCGGGCGACGCATATGTCGACCACCCGTCATTCGGGCCGGCGGTCATCGGCCGAATCATCGAAAGCGAAGGTTATCGGGTAGGCATCATTCCCCAGCCGAACTGGAAAGACGACTTGAGAGACTTCCAAAAATTCGGAAAGCCGCGCCTGTTCTTCGGAGTTACCGCCGGCTGCATGGACTCAATGGTAAACCACTACACAGCCAATAAGCGCAGGCGTTCCAACGACGCCTACACACCAGGCGGCGAAAAAGGGTTCCGCCCGGACTACGCCGCAACTGTCTATGCGAAAATCCTGAAAGAGCTGTACCCTGACGTTCCGGTGCTGCTGGGAGGCATTGAAGCATCGCTCCGCCGCGTTACACACTACGACTACTGGTCGGACCAGCTTAGGGCAAGCGTACTGGAAGAAAGCGGCGCGGACATGCTTGTTTACGGCATGGGCGAACAGCCTCTGCGCGACATACTGAAACTGCTCGACAGAAACATACCGTTTTCGTCGCTTTCCAATATTCCGCAGACGGCGGTTATGCGCGGTCAGGACTTCAAGCTGCCGAAAATAAAAGGCTGGGAAACACTGGAAATAAACCCACATGAAGATTGCCTGAACGACAAGCTTAAGTATGCGGCAAACTTCAAGCATATCGAACAGGAATCCAACAAGCTGTTCGCAAAACGCATTACGCAGCGGATTGGCGACAGGCAGCTGATCATCAATCCGCCATACTACACAATGAGCGAGAAAGAAATCGACTGTTCTTTTGACTTGCCCTACACCCGCCTGCCGCACCCTAAATACCGCAAGCGGGGACCGATTCCGGCATTCGAAATGATCAAGTTCTCGGTAAACATGCACCGGGGCTGTTTCGGAGGCTGCAGCTTCTGCACAATTTCGGCGCATCAAGGCAAGTTTATCGCCAGCCGCTCGCAAAGATCCATTCTTAAAGAAGTCGAGGAACTCACAAAAATGCCGGACTTCAAGGGCTATATATCAGATCTCGGAGGCCCTTCAGCGAACATGTACCGTCTTAAAGGAATCGACCAAGCAATCTGCGACCGCTGCCAGAGTCCTTCGTGCATTCACCCGGTTATCTGCAGCAACCTGGACACCAACCATCAGCCGATGATAGACCTGTACAAAGAGGTGAACAAACATCCGAAAGTAAAAAAAGCATTCATCGGCAGCGGCATACGCTATGATCTGCTGGTAAAGGAATACAACAAAAACGCCGACAAAAGCATTGACCGTTACCTTGAGCAGGTACAGCAGCACCATGTATCGGGACGGCTGAAAGTGGCTCCGGAGCATACTTCGGACAACACACTGAAAGTCATGCGCAAGCCTTCTTTCAAATTTTTTAAAGAATTCAAAAAAAAATACGACCAAATAGACCGTAAACACGGACTGAACCAGCCCCTGATTCCTTACTTCATTTCCAGTCACCCGGGCTGCAAAGAAGAAGACATGGCCAATCTGGCCGCGGAGACCAAAGACATGGGCTTTATGCTAGAGCAAGTGCAGGACTTCACGCCAACTCCCATGACTGTGGCAACCGTGATTTATTATGCCGGCGTTCACCCGTACACACTGAAACCTGTGTTTGCGGCAAAATCCAAAAAGGAAAAGCTGGCGCAGCATCAGTTTTTCTTCTGGCACAAAAAAGAAAACCGAAGACAAATTCAGGAGCGTCTGGAAAAACTCGGACGCCTGGACTTGGCCGAAATTCTCCTTTCGGAAAGAACTTTCGACAAAAGCAGAAAGCCCAAAAAGTCCTTCAAAGCAAAAAAAGAAGAAAACCGAAAAGCGGAACAGCCGAACAGATTCGGCAAAAACCACCGAAAAGGACAAAGCAACAGCCCGTCTTCTTTTCAAAAAAAGAAAAAACGGAGCTCAACAAGAAACCGACGATAAACAGGCTCCTGTTCCTGTTGTTGCACCAAAACTAACAAAGATTAACGACTCGCACAGGATTCAGACTTGGTCTGTTTCCTTTTTTCATTCTTAGGGATTTTCCCCATTGCGCGCTCAGCAAGA
>JAKSBZ010000058.1 GCA_022360875.1 Cytophagales bacterium
AAACAAACACATTCACCCCATCCCTCAGCCCCGCGGGATCGGGCTTGAGCCATCTGGCCAGCCACGGGAGGTAATACCTTGCCGAGTGGTACTCCAGGCCGCTTTCGCTGTCTCTTTCCTTTCCCGTGTAGCGGTAGCGCTTGGCGGCGGTCTTTATGTCCTTGTTCACGGCCTGGCTGGCTGTTGTGCCGAAAGGATGGAACTCCTCACTGGAGATTATTTCTCCCGCGTCGCTGAGCTCGAGGCAGGCCGAGCCCAGGTGGTCGGCGAGCTGGAAGCGGACGGTCCGCTCCTCGGTGCCGTCGTCGGCGCCGCTGCGGGTGTCGATCATGGCTATGCGCCGGCTGCCGTCCGACACGTGCAGGGTCGCGCGCTCCAGTCCGCTGTGGCTGCCCGAGTGCTTTTTGTAAATCTCCGTTTCTCCCAGGTAGAGGCGCTCCTCCTTCTTTGCGCCGCCCGTTTCCGTCACCTTCCTGACCCGCTCTCCCGCGGCGTTGTAGACGTAGTAAACGGTTTCCGGCCCGGCGCCTCCGCCGCAGACCTCCTGCCTAGCCGTTGCCCGGAGCTCGTCCCTGAAGTTCCATTCCATAACCGAAAGGTGCGGCAGGGAAGTGATGAAACCGTGCCGCGGGTGGTGCGCGTACGCGTAGTTTTGTCCGCCGGCCTGCGTTTCCGACAGCCTGTTGCTTCCGGCCTCGTAGGCGCAGGTTCTCGTCCAGCTGCCGCCGTTTGCCGCGTGGCGCATCTCCAGCATGTTTCCCGCCGGGTCGTAGGCGTATCTCTGGATGTATTTTCTCCAGGCCATGGCGTCGCCCGGGCTGTAGTTTTTCAGGAAAGGCAGATCCTGCCAGTTGTCGCACTGCCCGAAGTCCAGGGCCTGCCCGGCGTGTTCTCTCCCTTCGGCCTGCGTCAGCCGGTAAAGGGCGTCGTAGGTGTAAATTCCTCTTGGCTCTGCTTTAAAATTGTTGAAAAACACGGCAGGCGCCGCTTTGTCCTCCGTTTCGGAAATGTTCCCGGCCGGATCGTAGGTGTAGTGCAGCTCCTGCAGCAGACCGCCTCCGGCTTTTTCGGTTTTCAGGCGCAGCAGGCGGAAGGTCTCGGCGTCATAGCTGTAATCCGCCGACGCCAGGCTGTTTTCGTTTTTGTCAGCATAGACAATCCGCTCGCGCTGTCCCCGGGCGTTGTAGCTGATGTCCCTGACAAAAAGCTTTTCGTCCGCGCCCGGCCCGGCCACCCGGACCTGCTTCAGCAGGCCGGCCTCGCCGAAGGCGGGCCTGGTTTCGCTGCCGTCCGGCGAAACCGTGCTCACGGTGCGGCTCAGCGCGTCGTAGGCCATGCGCCGGGTGTAGGCCGGCAGGTCCTCATCGAACAGCGACGCATCGCCGAGATTTTCCTCCGTCCAGTCGGGAGCGTTTTTGTAGTCTGCGCAGAACTCGCGGACGCTTTCCAGCGCGTTGCCCTTGAAGTCCCAGCGCGGAAACTCCGTTTTTCCGGCCGTGTCGTACTGCCGGAAAACCTTCCCGCGGAGGTTGGCGGAATACTCATCGGGTCGGTTTTCTCCGTAAACAGTGCGCTCGTAAACGCAGTCCAGCGCCGCGCCGCCGTCGCCTCCCCGCACCCGGGCGCTTGCCGGGCGCTGCAGGGCGTCGTACTCAAAGCTGAACACATGGTCCCTGCCGTCCCAGCGGAGAACGGGATTGCCCGCCGGGTCGCTCAGCTCCCACCGGGGTCCGGCGTCCATGCTGTTTTGGCCGGCCCGCCGGCCGAGCATGTCGTATTTGTAAACCGCCGGGCTGTTGCCCCGCGCGTCCCGTATTTCCCTGACGTTTCCCTCGATGTCCAGCGCCGTGAAGGTTGTGTAGAGCCTGTCTTTGTCCGCCGCGTCTTTACCGTTGCAGACAACGCCCAGCACGGGCCTGCCCATGGAGTCCGCGTAAAAAGAGGACGGCGTGCCGGCATGGGCCGCCGCTTTCTGGGCGGCCCGCTGCTCCTTGGCGGGATCCTTGCCCTGCTCGGCGTATCCGCCGCCGGCGCGCAGGCTGTGCCAGGCGCTTTCCAGCACCGTGTCGTTGCGGTCGAAGCTGACGCGCTTCCATGGGCCGAACTCCGTTCGGGAGAGCGATCCGTCGGGAAACTCCGTTTTCGCCAGGCGCCCGAGAGGATCGTAGTGCAGCACGGGCGTCACGCCGCTTTCGGCCAGCTCGGAGGCGTCTTCGTACAGAAAATTCGTGCTGAAGTAGGGCTCGTACTGCTTGACGGGATTGCCCTTGTTGTTCAGCACCGTCCGGCCGCTCCCGGTCCAGCGCAGCTCCGCGCCGGTGTCCTTTTCTTTTCTCTGCCCGTTTTCCGTGTAAAAAGCCATGCCCGGCTCGGCCTGCGCTTTGCTCATCACGACGTTTCCCAGCCCTCCGGAATACTCGAACCCGAACAGGACGCCGCTTTGGGCGTTGTCCGAATAATGCTCTTCGCGGCTGACTGAAACCGCCGCGGCGGGCCGGCTGCCGCCGCTTTGGAAAGTGCCGAAGTCGTAGGCAAAGCGGACGGAGGCTTTGCCCAGCAGGCTGCTGCCCGCCTGCCTCAGCTGCGCGGTGTCGGTGCCCAGGGCGTCCGCCGCGCCGAACAGCTGGGCGAGCGCCGCCTCTTCTGCGGCATCGGCGTATTCCTTCAGGCCCTCAAGGCTGTCGGCGGCTTCGGCTATGTTTGTTTCCGTTCTCGTTTCGTCGGCAAAAACGCCGTTTCCCTCCGCGGCCAGAGCCTTGACCAGGCCCAGCTCGTCGGTCAGCACAGAAGCGGGGTTGGCGTTCAGGTCGATGATCCGCGCCGGCGACATGGTGCGGTAGTTGAACCGGCCGATCTGCACCTTGTTGTCCGCCGCGTCGGCGACGGATTTTATGTACAGATAATAGCCGTCGCTGTTCCGGTCCGCGCCGGCAAAGGTTTCCGTATCATAGGTCACGGAAGTGACCGACCCGAAGGGGTTCTCGTAGGCAACGGGAGAAAAAAACCTGCTGCGGGCGCCGCCGGCGTCCGCTTCCCCCTCGTCCTTGAAGCGAATGAGGCCCGAGCGGATCCACAGACCGCCGCCGATGCTGACCAGACGGCCTTTTTCCTCAATAAGACCGCTGGCGTTTTCCCCGCCGGCCTGCAGCTCCGTGCCGTCCTCTTTCTGGAAAATGTCTTTTGCCAGCTCCGTCGTGTAGGCCTTCCGGTAATTTTCATAAGAAAGTCCCAGCGTATCGAAAAAACCGAAATCCAGCGCATTCAGGCTGTCGTCCAGATACTTGAATTTAATGTGCTCGGTCAGCCGGCGCTGTTTTCCTCCGCCCGGCGCCTCGTGGTAGGCAATCTCCTGCGCCTCGCCGAGAGCGCCTTTCAGCTCCTCCCTGGCAAACAAGTCTCCGGCGGGAGCAAAGCCGGTCAGCTCATAGACTTCGGTTTCGTGCGGCAGGCGCAGCCTGTAGGCGCGGGGCAGGTCGGCGTCGGCCGAACCGCCGCTGTGCCTGGCAAAGCCGCTGCGGGTGAAGACAATCCGGGTTTTGGTCTGCTCGTCTTTGGCCGACTGGATGTTTTCGGCAAAGGCGTCCTGAAGCTGCGCCTCGCCGCCTTCCGGCGCGTCTTCCGCAAAATCGGTGACGCTGTCCGAAAGCGCCTGAAAGGCCGCGTCGGCCTTGCTCTGCTTCCGCCCGTACACAACCGAGGCGCTTTCGAGCACGTTGCCCACGTCGTCGACTTCGGTGTGCAGCGTGTGCGCCAGCCGGCAGTCGGTTTCGTCCCTTTCATATTCCATGCTGAGCGTTTCGTCTTCGAAAGCCAGAAAAACGGCGGACTCGTTCCGGCCTCTGGGCTG
>JAKSBZ010000259.1 GCA_022360875.1 Cytophagales bacterium
GAAGGCTTCAAAGCACAGGTATTTATATGCCGCTGACATGGCTTTTGGTGTGGCCTTATCACTCCGATCGAGCGCTTCCCCAAAGGCTTTGAGGATGTGCTGTGAGCCGTCTTTGGCACTCACAAAGTCATATTCTACCTCCAGTGTCACATGGAAGAGGGGAGTGCCTTTGTTGCTCGTACGCTCGACGCATTCACGGCCCATGACTCGGGGCAATATGCAGAGCTCATTTTTCGCCAAAATCCCAGCCAGCACATTGTAGACATCATCAATGCCACGGAAGTTATATTTATCGTAGTCATTGCGCTGGCCTTTCCCAATACCGATTGTGGCAAGTTCAGCCTGGACAGCTGAAATGGCCTTGTAGACGGCTTTTGTCTCACTCATGATGTCATCCTCACAGGTTTAGGTTACGATCTGAGAAGGGATAAAAGGATGGGCAATGCCGACCCAGGTACCTCCCTCCTTTTTGAACACAGAGCTGTAGTATTGGCCGTGGAAGGTGTTATCCATCGCTAACTCAAGCTCAGTGGCTGAGAACGCAATGAATTTGCAGGATCCATCATGTTCCCAGAGTTTAATTACAGCATTTCCTTGATTGAACATTCTTTATTCCTACAGGAGATGCCAATATTCAGCATCAAAGCGGCCTTCAGCAACCCATTTGTCGGCAATATATTGAGCTGCTCTTATTTGCCCCTTTTTAAAAAGACGACCACCTTCACAGTCATCTTCCATTACTTGATGCATGGCCAGGTCGATACCTTCAACAAACTCATCCACTTCAAGCCAGTCGTGAATGCAGATTTCATTGGGATGATCTAGAAGATATCCAGTAAGAATAGCGACTTTCTTGCTGTACTGGGTGATAGTTTCAGCGGGCATGCCCATTTGCATACTCCTTTTTCATGAATGTGGAGGAACCATAGCAGAGTGCTAGAATACCTGTCAATAGCAAAATGCATTATTTTTATTAAACGCAACATGCTGTTGACACATCACCAGCAGTCTGCTATGCTTTGGGGATGGATGCTAAATCGTTTTTAGATACATACGGGAAAGAAGAGGCTGCTCGCGTTGCTGAAGCCGCGGGAACGAACTATGCCTATTTCAACCAAATTATCTACGGCCACCGTCGGCCCTCTGTAGAACTTGCAGAGAAATTGGTGGACGCATCAGAAGGACGGCTGGATTTTGTGCTGCTAATCAAGAGCAAGCTCTGGAATCAATAGTAGAAAGGACTAATGAATAAAGATACGCAGATAACCGCTCTACAAGAGGAATTGACGGCTATTCAAGAAAAAGCGAAGCAGCTGATGCGTCACAGCAATAGCACGGATCGCCATGTGTGGGTGTTTGTACGGAATATCGCTTGGTGAGATAACCAGGTTATTGCTGATCCTGAACCATCGCCTGAAGATGAAGGGATATGTGATACCACGCGCCTCATCCGTCGATTGGAAATAGAAAATGGAAAACTACGGCGGCAACTCTCTTCTCTGGGAGATGCATTCAATTCCCTGGAAGCTAAATATCATGCTCTTCAACAAAAAGTAAAGGAGGGATCGGATGAGTAAAGAACAACAGGCATTGGAAGTCCTCAAAAAAGCTATTCATGAGCTCCAGGCCATCCAGGATCCCACTAATCCCCATTGTCCCGTCACCCAGGCCTGTCGCCAGGTAAATCGCACCAGCATTGATCTCTTTGCCAATCACTTAAAAAAATCGGCATGAATATAGATCGGGTGCTCGCGGCCCTCGATGCGCGGCCGTCTGGGAAAAACCAATGGCGCAGCAAATGTCCGTGCCATGGAGATAACCCCACCTCCCTGCTTATCAAGGAAAAACCGGA
>JAKSBZ010000256.1 GCA_022360875.1 Cytophagales bacterium
ATTATGTGAACGGACAGCTGAACGGCACCTGGACCGAGTATTACCCGCACAAAAAAATGAAGAAACTTGCCGCTGCGGGGAAAATGGTAGACGGCAAGAAATTCGGCCGCTGGTGTTACTACCACGAAAACGGACAGCTGGAGTCAGAAGGTGAATATGCCAACGACAGACCTGTAGGAATCTGGAAGTTTTACAGCCGTTATGGTGCGCTCGTTGAGAAAGCTATGCTGCCCTGAACAATGATCTTACCGGCAGGTTTTTTTCGTGAAACCCCTGAAATAAGTTTAGCATGGACGACAAGCAATACAGTTATGACACGCTCACCGAAGCTATAAACGGCCTGAAGCAAAGAGGATACACCCACGATTTCGAACTGGAGTTTGACGCGATTATTCACAGGCGCGGTCAGGATACACCAGTGCGGTACAAACACGATGAGTTTGAAGTGCATGAAGTTTACCGCTTCGAAGGCATGAGCAGCACTGACGACAACAGCGTTCTTTTCGCCATTGAAAACAAAGAAGGGCATCGGGGACTGCTGATTGACGCCTACGGCGTATATGCGGAAAAACTATCTGAAGATATGATCAGAAAACTGAAAATTTACTATTGAGTTGAATGCCAGATTTTAATTAAATAAAGAAGTGGAGCAGACTAAAGCTGCTCCATCTTAATATTTTTTAGGCAGGAAAGAAATAGAGAGCAAGACGTGCTATTTAGAACTATTAAAAGCCTTGATTATCCAGTTTACATAAACATTTTTGGGTCTTGTTTCATTGCCTCCCGTAGATCCGCTGTAACCTGTTTCAGCGCCTTTGTTATCGTAAACTTGATCTTTTGTTTTTGAAAAGTCCCCCTCAAAGCTCCGCCACCATAAATTAATGTCATGTTTGTGGCTCTTGAACTCGTCGTCTTGGTATGAGCCAACCGAATCACCATTGTTTCCTCCCGAAGCAGAGGCGGTTCGTGAGTCGGCATCCGGATCGTTTTTTGAGCCGTTGTCGACTCCCCTGGCAAATCGGCCTCTTAAATCAGGCACATTAAAATGGGTCTCGTCTCCTCCATAGGCCTTGCCTATTATTCCATAAAGGCCTTCATATTGTTGTTGATCGTAAGCTCCTCCATCACAGAACAGCCATCCTTGATCAGCTAATGATGCTATCTGGGCGTTGTTCACAGGCCCGCCATATGATACAATGGATCCAATTGGTACTGACATAATTGATAATGGTTTTATTCGATTAGGGTTATTGATTTACAATTGAATACTTTTTCTGCAATTAAAAAGAGCTGCGCTGACCAAATAGAAAAGTTTACCAGTAAATCCGCAAATAGATATTCGGGGGCAACAGCAAGGACTATAAGTCTTTTAAGAATAAATGCTAACGACCACCAGCCCAACACAGGTAGAACAAGTTTTAACAAACTCCATAAATGTCCAGTGGCCCATAATGGAGCTAAAATATATTCCCCGACTAATCCAACTGCGGCAATAGCAGTGGGAGTATCCTCAAGTTTTTGTACAAGTTCATTTATTGCTCTATTCAGCGTAGGGTTAGTTCTTAAAAAACTTACGAGACCATCTTCGATTCTGCCATTAATAGCTGCCGGCCCCAGACCAAGAGCCAGAACAAGCCCTCCCGTACAATGAAACAGCAATTTTGCCCAGGCTATTTCACATTTGGTTAGCTCTTCCTCTTCTTGCAAATTGAGGGCAAGTACAGCTTCGTTAACTGGCTCTGTTGTAAAAAGGATGTCGAAACCTGTTCCGTCATTAATTTGATTGTAGGTTAATTTGAATGAAGAAGCACCAGCTTGGTCCAGATACTTGCCATTTTCAAAACGCAGATAGATGAAATTATCATCAAACAAATAGGCTTTAGGTGTTGGGTCCGAAACAAAAACTGAAGTAAACACAGGGATATTTCTAAATATATCCAACTGCAGTGCTTCGCTGGTGCCGACTGTCTCAATTTGTCCGCCAGAGTTAAATTGGAGATCTAAGGCCTCATCTTGGTCTGGTGTCGTTGACAAGTGATATGTATTCTTTGCGCCAATAACTGGAGCCCCCAAAGCCAAATACTGACCTCCCGGAATGGTCAGTTTAAACTGGCTTTTGTTAATCAGAAATTTTGTTAGATTTAAAAAATCCAAATTGGTTTTGTCATTGCATTGAAAAGCCCACTGCTGGTCTGCATTGATCTGGTTGATGTTGCCGTTTAGAAACACTTGCGTCCCGTTCGTTTCAATTACGCCTCCGAACCCAACGTTCAGCAAAAAAAAGGAGCCGTCATCCTGTCCTTCATTGG
>JAKSBZ010000068.1 GCA_022360875.1 Cytophagales bacterium
AAGCAGGATGTTTGTAGCCAAAGCCCTCCTAGAGGACTGGAATCCCTTAATTCCACACCTATACCCCAAGTCCTAGGGTGTACAGGCTGTCCCCCTCAGGCAATCACTTTCCGGCACGAAGGACCGCGATCCGGTCGGCCATTGTCATCGCCTCGACCTGATCGTGGGTCACATAGACCATGGTGTTGCCGAGGCGGCGGTGAAGATCGGCGATCTCGCGGCGCATGGCCACGCGGAGTTCCGCGTCGAGGTTCGAAAGGGGTTCGTCAAACAGGAATATCTTTGGTTCGCGAACCACAGCGCGGCCGATGGCGACCCTCTGGCGCTGGCCGCCGGACAGCTGCCCCGGCTTGCGGTTCAGGAGCTCCTCGATCTGCAGCATGCGCGCCGCCTCACCGACACGGGAGTTGATCTCGGTCCGCTGCATGTTCACATTCTCAAGGCCGAAGCTCAGATTCTTGCGCACCGACATGTGCGGATAGAGCGCGTAGGATTGGAACACCATGGCAAGCCCGCGTCGCGCGGCGGGAATGGCGTTCATCACCGTTCCGTCGATGCGAACGGCTCCGCGGGAGATCGGCTCCAGCCCCGCGATCATTCGCAAGAGCGTCGACTTTCCGCATCCCGACGGTCCGACGAAGACGCAGAAGTCGCCCGAAGGCACGGCAAGATCGATGCCGTGGATCACGGCAACGGACCCGTAAGACTTGTAAAGGGCCTTTAGTTCGAGCGTGGCCATCGCCGGTCTCTACTTCATGCCGGTATTGGCAATGCCAGTCGTGATGTACTTTTGCAGGAACACGAAAACCAGCGTCGTTGGAACGAGGCTGACAACGGTCATAGCCAACCGATAGTGCTCCTGGCTCAAATACTCGCCACGAAACTCCAGAAGACACAGCTGAAGCGTGTAGGCCTCCTTGACAGTGGCGATGGCGACCATGGGCAGGATGAGGTCGTTCCACCGCCAGATCACCGATAGGATGCCGAGCGCGGCAATCGCCGGCATGGCAAGTGGCAACACGATGCGCCAGTAGACCTTCCATTCGCTGGCGCTGTCCATACGCGCCGCCTCGATCAGTTCGTCGGGAATGGTCAGCATGTACTGGCGGAGAAGAAAGACGCCGGTCGGGGTGGCCGCGCCGGGAACGATCACTCCCCAGATGGTGCCTGACAGCCCTGTTGCGTTGATTGCCTTGAAGACGCCGACGAGGGTGATCGTGGCCGGAACCATCAACGTGGCGAGGATGACGAGGAAAAACAGCCACTGGCCCCGGAACCGGTACTTCGACAGGGCAAAGGCGGCCATTGAGTTGATCAGAAGCGTCAGCAAAGTAGCAATGACCGTAGCCAACACCGAATTGGTGACGCAGGTCGCGAAGTTCACTGTCACGGTGGAGGCTTGCCCGGTCAGCGGCTCGGTGTAGTTGCTCCAGGCGGGCCTCAGCGTGCGGTTCGCCTCTACCGTTCCGGTCGGTAGGCGCACCACGACGGCTGGATCGTCGAGCGCTCGGCCGGGCGTGAATGCCCGCGTCGTGTCGATCCCGGGCACGGCCCACAGAACCATTTTGCCTGTATCGGGATGCGGCGCGCGCGCGAGCACTTGCGAGACCAGCCGGTTCGGCAGATAGGGCTCCTCGCCGAGGAATTCGAGGAGAAGCCGCCGTTCATCCTCAGTGAGCGCGGCGAGCGCCGCCTCGAGGTCGTGCGCAGCCTTTGCGCCGGAGGACAGGGCGGGATACCGCAGAAGCCAGTCCGGCATGCCTCTCCGCTCGATGGTTTCGCGGGCAAGCTCCGGTACGAGGCCGAGATGGGAGCGCAGCGCATAGCGCGCTGGCGCCTCCTGTTCCAGGGCGAAGCCGCGCGGGTCGTGTTCCGCATGCTCCTCTTCCGACAGGTCGCGCCAATTGAGTACCCAGGCCGGCAGACCTGGAATGATGAAGATGCTGCGCCCATCCGGCCCGTTGACCGTGGCGCGCCCGACACGCTCGAAGTCGTTTGGCAGCAGCGAGACGTCCTGCTTCTCCAGTTGAAAGATTGGCTTGAATGAGTTGAGAACCAGCCAGGCGACCGGCACGAAGATGATGAGGAAGCCAAGCGCGAGATAGGCATAGCACAGCCAGTCGGCCAGCGAGGGGGCGTGCCGTCCCTGCGTAC
>JAKSBZ010000329.1 GCA_022360875.1 Cytophagales bacterium
AAATATTTAAATTTAAATTTATTCATACATTCTGCCCAAAAAAGCATCCAACCCTTTACACAAAAAAAAGAGAAGCCGAAAGACCTCTCTTTAATATTTGAAAACTTCCTTTTCTATTCAATAAACACTTTGTGCACGCTCACGCTGCCGCCGTTGTCAACTTTTAGCAGATAAGCGCCGCAACTCAGGCCGGTAAGATTCAGGCTGTGCTTTAACTTACTGGCAGACAAAGCAAATCGTCTCACCTCGTTGCCGCCTAAATCGGTCAGCGTTGCCTGAGCATTTTTTGCAGGCATGTTGCCAAATTCAAGGGTAACCGGACCGTCCGAGGCAGGAACAGGGTAAACTGAAACCACGGACACCGGCTTTATCTCAAGAAGCACTTGGGTGATGTTCACCGAGAATCCCATCTGAACCGTCTTTCTTTTAGCCTCCGCTTCTATAACGATCTCCGCACTTCCGGACTGCCCACCGCTTGTTAGCTCAAGGTTGCTTCCCCCTATCAGAGCGTTTACTACTGACGGATTTGTATTCTCTACCAATTTGAAAGTCATCAGATCACCGTCCGGTTCCGCAAAAATCTCTTTCAAATCATAGGTTTTCAGTTTGTTGGTATTCCCCTCAACATTCTCAATCGCCTTAGCAACTTCCGCCGGTTTGTCAAGCGCTTCAGGATTAAAACCTTCCATAGGCTGGCTGCTGTACAGATGCACTTCACCAGGAAACAGTGTCAGCTCCTTCTTGCTTTCCGAAAGAGCAAGTGTTTTGTTCGCAAATACATCATACCACTTTCCGCTTGTGCCAAAATCCAGCGCATATGAACGTTTCTTTGTGTCAAAATTTCCTACGATGATCACTTTGTGACTGCCAAGAGAATACTTCATCTCCTTAATCAGCGAAGAAACATTATAAGTCAGCGCTCCTTCCTTGAAGACCGGATTGCTTTTTTTCAATGCAAACAGTTCCGAATACATATCATAAACACGCTTCCGGTTCGGCTCCTCGAAGTAATTCCACCTGATCGGCTTCGGGTCCACCTTGTATTTATCGCCGTCTTCCATCAGCTTTCCATTTTTATCTTTTGCAAAAATTGATACATCATAGCCCAGCTCTCCGAACTGCCAGATCATCTTCGGTCCCGGCGTCAAGAAACTGAATACTGCGTTCAGTTTGGTACGGGCAAGCGCCCGTTCCAGCAGCCTCAGGCTGTAAGCGTTTTCATTGTTTCCGTTTTTCAGACTTTCGTACATCAGACGCTGCTCGTCATGACTCTCCATGTAAGCAATCAGATTCGGGCTGTTGAAGCCTCTTTTGCTGTGAAACTGCCATGCCAAGTCATCATTGTATCCTTTTGCCAGGTTTTTGTAAGCACCGTTCATATTTCCCCAAAGCATTATTCCGTGATCCGCCAGAATTTTCTCCTCAGCATTATCGGCTAAATGCTCGAAAATCACGTAGGCGCCCGGAGAAACTTCCCATACTTTGTCCGCCATTCGCTTCAGAATGCGAATCCGGTCATCGTCTTTGGCTGTTCCTTCACCCGGATTGTTAGTAAAGCCTTTAGTAAAATCGAAACGGAAACCGTCGATTTTGTATTCCTCCAGCCAGTACCGGTTCACATCATCAACAAACTGCTTTGTGTATTTGCTTTCGTGATTGAAATCCGGTCCAAATGAGTAAGCACCTTCCGGATTTTCCTTGTTGTACCAAATGTTGTCTGCACCAGGCTTCCACATCCAGTGAGCGTCGTTTGCTTTATCTTCCTTCCGCGGATACATTTTCACGAGAGGTGAAGAACCAACGGTATGGTTAAGCACCATGTCAATCAACACGGCGATGCCCCGCTCATGACAAGCGTCCACCAGAGCTTTCAGATCATTTCGGGGACCATAGTATTTGTCCACCGCAAAAAAGAAATTCGGATTGTAGCCCCAGCTGTTGTTGCCTTCAAACTCGTTGACCGGCATCAGTTCCAGCGCATTGATTCCCAGCGTCTCCAAATAATTCAGAGAATCCATAACCGTCTTGAAGTCATGCTTGGCCACCCAGTCTCTTATGTGCATCTCGTAAATAACCAAGTCCTCTTTTGCCGGTCTTTGGAAATTCTTCACTTTCCAGTTATAAGGAGTCTGCCCGGTTTGAAACACAGAAGAACGCACTCGCTGAGCTTCGGCGGGGAATTCAATCAGTCCCGGATAAGTTTCCTTGCCGATTTCATGGTCGTGAAACGGGTCGCTGATTTTCTCTGTATACGGGTCTGCCACATAAATCTCTCCGTCAATAAAGTACTGATACACATATTCTTTCCCGGGAATCAGGCCGTCGATTTCCAGCCAGAAACGCTCTCCGTCTCGATTCATCAGATACTCATGAGTTGGCGTCCAGTTATTGAAGTCTCCAACAGCATAGACAAACTTCTTTTTCGCCGCCAGCAATACCAAACTCACCTTTGCCGCATCTTCACCGTAATTTGCGCCTTGCTTAAGCCCTTCAGGCATTTTTGCAACAGGCGAAGCTTTGTCCGTCACAAACACAAATGACTGATACAGCTGCTCATTCTTCGCGTTTTTCCCTTCCAATTTAAATTTTCCTGCAATAACGCCTTCAGGCAGCGTGTATTGGTATGCAAAACTCTTCGAAGCCTGCTTAGACTCGTAAATCTGCTGGTTGTTCAGATGCAGCTTCCAGCTGGCAGCTTGATTCGCCCTCGCACTGATGCTTAGTTTGCTTCCCGCTTCAAGAACAACGGTCTGTTTGTTTTTAACAGGCTGTTTCAATGAAATACTGAAAATATCCGACGGCGGTTCAACATCGAATTTGAAGTCCTTCGACTTTCCGTCATCCCAAGTATTGCCTTTTATCAGAACTCCCAACTGCTTAATATCCTTGAAGCGATCTTTAGGAATTTCCATATATTCGCTCGGCACGAATGATATTGTCCATATATTGCCGGTTCCTTTCGTCCATTTCGCCAAATCGGACATTTTGGTGTCGGATTTTGCCGGGTTAACGTTCCCCTTTCCTCCATACAACGCTCCCGGATCCACCCAAGTCCAGGCCCAAGCCTCGGTCAGCTTTTCCAGTTTTGCATCGCCAGTCACATCGGCAGTCAGCGTAATCCTATCTTCTAGTGTAAAAGTTTCCGGCGATATCGTAATGGTTTGTGCTTTAGATCCGAGAGCATTAAAAAAATCAGAGCTGCAAACAGCCAGTTTCTAAAAATATGCATCATGTTTTATTTAATTATATAAACACAAAACGCAACCCCAAAGGAGTTGCGTTTTTTATCTTTAATTAAAATGTTTTGAAGCATGACAGCTTTTTCCAAATTAATTTTTAACAATTTTAAACTGATTAGCTTTGTATCCTTCTACATCCTGAAGACCAAAATTCGCTGTGATAGTATAGTTGCCGTCTTCAGCTACTTGAATGTTTCCGCCTTCCTTATCAGCAATTTTGCCGTCTTTGGTTCCATAGCCACCTTTGTCCCAGTTGCCGTTCAAACGGAACTTAAATCCGTCGTTTTCTTTTCCGGTATTTCCTTTCAAATCAAGCGTTACAGTCCAAAGGCCAGTTCCTGGGTCATACTTGAAATAGGTGTCGTTGCCCCAGTCAGACATTTTACCTACAACACCCCAGTTACGCTGCTCAATTGTATAAGTCAATTTTGGAACATTAACCGTCACATAAGCCACGCCCGGCTTATCCGATGAATATTTTATTGGGTCGGGATCAGGATTTCCTTCAGTCGGTCTATAAGTAAGGCCTCCTTCTTTGTCTTTTGACACACCCCACTGCGGCGCCCAGCTTCCTTTCACTTTTAAGAATTTGATTTCAACTGTCGATGTAGGGAAGTTCAAGTAACCTTCAAAAACATCTGCCTGCTTTACGTCTTGAATTTCAAACCCTTTCTCTTCATCCCATCCATTAATGGAGCCTACCGCATAAATCGTCTTCAACTTACGCTTATAAGGCACGACAGTAATATTGACTACACCCGAAGTCTGTAAAATATTCGGCGCATTCTCAACTGATGCAAGCACTCGAACCGATACATTAGCAGTTTGCTCAGGCTTAAAACCTAAAGCCAAAATAGCGCTGTTTAGATCTGCAGCCTTAATCTCAGGCTTAAGCGCATGAGTTGTCAGCAACTCTTTAGGCTCAGTAAACTTTCCGCCCTTGACATCCAGCTGCACTGAATAATTTACAACTACTGCTGCACCAAAATCTGCCGCTGTCCAAGAAAACGGTTTAATTGTTTTCGTGATAAGGTCCTTATCCACTACAAAATTTTTGTACGCATCGGCAATCGTTAGCGAAGAAGCCTGCCTCGGCATTGCCACTGGGTCAGTATCTTCTTCCGAACAACCCGAGAAGAACAATACTGCCATCATTATGACTGATAATATCTTTTTCATCTGTTTAATAGCTTTTCGATGGTTAGATGGAACACCCATTATA
This sequence comes from Cytophagales bacterium, assembly GCA_022360875.1. Classification (GTDB taxonomy): domain Bacteria; phylum Bacteroidota; class Bacteroidia; order Cytophagales; family Cyclobacteriaceae; genus JAKSBZ01. Next base: position 4,462 of record JAKSBZ010000329.1, read on the forward strand.
ATCAGCCCTCACCCAAGTATTAAGGCCGATTGTCATGGATGTTTCATCAAAATGATTCTTAAACCAAATTAATAACCAGGGTTTTGAACAAGATTAGGATTCGCTCCGAGATCTGAAGTAGGGATAGGGAACAACTTCATGTAGTCAGAGGTTGGTTTCCCTGCCTTCACGCCGCCTTTCCAAGGCCAAACGTAATCACCGCCTGTGAATTTGTTATGACGGATCAAATCCGTACGGCGGTATCCTTCCCAGTACAACTCTCTTGCTCTTTCATCCAAAATCAAATCATTGGTAAGGTCAGATACCAAAATCCCGTGATTTGCATTACCATAAGCTCTCTCTCTCAACTTATTAATAAGTTGAACCGCTTTGGCTTTATTTCCTGCACCATTAACAGCTGCCTCAGCATATGTCAGATACATATCCGCCAAGCGACACAAAGGAAAATCAGTATCTGCAAACGTTTTATGAGTACCGTTTTCTCCGTTGCTTTTTTTGTTTACAAATTTTGGCACCGCATAACCCTCCGTAAATTCAGAAATATTGTTAATCTCTAAACTCTGGCCATTTGTATAGAAAATCGCACGATTATCGCCCGCAGAAAACTTATTCACTAGAGCACTTGTAGTACGCAGTCCACCCCACTTCTGATCACTGCCGTAATCTGCAGGATCCATTTTTCCGCCAATTGAAGCCGCAATCAAAAAAGTCGTACCGCCCCAAGTTTGTGTCTCCACTCCGTTAAAACGCACAGGGAAAAGAATGCCTTTCGCATGGTCGTTGTCGGCTTTAAACAAGTTAGCGTAATTGTCATTGAATCCTGCATTCAAAGTTTCAATAACCGTCAAAGCAGCCTGAGAAGCCTCATTCCACTTAGCTGTGCCAGTATAAACTTCAGCATTCAAATAAAGCTTTGCCAGCAATGCATTCGCCGATCTCTTATCAGCTCTGCCATAGTTTACTGCAGTAGCCGAATTCGACAGCAGATCTTCTCCTGCAATAATTTCCTTTAGCTCTTTTTCGATAAATTTGAACAAATCAGCCCGCTTAATTTGCGGAGGGTTAAAGCTTCCCACCGGATCTGCCTCAGTAGCAAAAGGAACATTTCCGAACAAGTCCATTGCATGGTAGTAACAAAGCGCTCTAAGGAATCTTGCCTCTGCTCTGTACTGTTGCACAACTTTGTCGGTAATTCCTCTTTCACTCAATTTGCTGTCTACAGACTGGCGCAGGAATTCATTACAAAATGCAATTTGATTGAAAATTCGCTGATAAATACCATTAATAATCGGATTGGACGCCGCCCATGAATGGCTGTGCAAATCTTGAATACCATCATCGCCCCAGTTCGTAACCGCTTCTTCGGTTGTCAGCTCCTGAAGTTTCCAATAGCCGCGAACATAAGATGAAAAGCCTTCGTCGATACCATGAACGTCTCCGTCGCCAGTAGGCCCTTTCTGACCTGTCAAGGCAAATCCGCCGTAAAGTTTTCCTAAAAACTGATTATATGACTCAGCATTCTTGAAAACATTGCTTGGGAATTCCTGATTCGGATTCAGCTTTACGTCATCCAAGTCACTCACACACGAAGTACCCAAACAAAACATGGCAAATAAGGCCAATGCTTGTGTTTTAATTTTATTAATAAACATGCTTGCTCAAATTAAAAGTTAACATTCACACCAAATACGAAAGTGCGCGGACGAGGATAAAGATCCTTGTCAATACCCGCTTGATCTCCGCCAATCGCTACTTCCGGATCAAGTCCTGAGTAATCTGATATTACGAAGGCATTCTGAACGGTTGCAAAAATTCTTGCATTTCCTTTGCCTTTGTAAAGCGAATTGAAAGTATATCCAAGTGTAATGTGATCCATTCGGAAAAACGAGCCATTCTCTAAGTAATAATCAGAAGCTCTTTGTTCAGCATCTTTAATTTTTCCGGTAAACTCAGTGTCGAAAATATCAGGAGAAGTGTTGCCGATATACGGGAACCCGCTGTATACCGCCTGGTAATTCGAGAATCCTGCTCGAATGTCATTGTACACGTAGTTTCCGATGCTTGCACGTCCTGCCAAGCTGAAGTCCCAGTTTTTATAATTCACACTTGTGTTGATACCTAACGTCACATCAGGTCCAGCCTTCTCATGAACGTATTTATCACTGGTGTTGATAACGCCGTCATTGTTTCTATCCACAAACACACCTTCGATTGGCTTGCCGTTTTCATTGTACACTTGTTCGTATACATAAAACGAGTTGATCGGATAACCCACTTGCTGAATCAATATAGTGTTTCCTGTTCCTCCTGAGATACCTCCTTGGAAAATTCCTGAAAATTCTCCTCCGTTCTGAGTTAATTTTGTGATCTCGTTTTTGTTAAACGTCGCATTGACACCAAGATCCCAGCTGAAATCTTCCATTTGAATAGCCGTGGCATTCAACGCAAACTCAATTCCTCGGTTTTCCAAATTCCCTACATTAGTAGTCAATTGGTTTGAGAAGTTTGCTAATGCCGGAACAGGCACAGTGCTAATCATGTCATACGTTTCGCGCTTGTATACATCAACCGAACCCGTAATTCTATCATCCAAAAAGCCGAAATCTAATCCAACGTTATATGTAGCTGTCTCTTCCCACTTAATATCTTCGTCATAAGCGTTAGGTCTCAACAAATCAATAACTTGCTTCTTGCCATCAAGTCCAATGATGTACTTTGCAAAATCCTGGCTTCTTGTATAAGTACCCAAATATGGATAATATCCGCCTGGGATCTCCTGCTGTCCGGTGATTCCATAACCTAACCTCAGCTTCAAGTTGCTTACAGCCTCGACATTCTGCATAAAAGACTCTTCGTTGATCTTCCATCCAAAAGCCAATGCAGGAAACAGTCCCCAACGGTTGTCTTTTGCAAAACGAGAGGTACCATCAGCTCTAAAAGTAGCGGTCAATAAGTAGCGGTCCTTTAGGGTATAGTTAAAACGTCCGAAAAATGAAATCAATTTGTTTTCATTAGATTCAGGCAATGCGTTGCTAATAACTGCACCAGGCAACTGCTCAATCGGTTTTCCAACCTCTTCTTTGTCCCTTTTAAAGAACTGGTACGAGTAACCACCCATCACGTCTACCACACTCTCAATGCCGTCCATTTCTTTGCGATAGTTGGCATAGAAATCCAACAACTGGTTCTCTTTCTGCTCGTCATAGGTTTTAATCCATCCGCGTCCGTTTTGCAAACTGTGAACAAACTGAGCATTAACATCCTCTGTCTTAGTTCCTTCACCTTTCTGAATATCATATCCTAAATTCAGGTTGAATCTCAGTTCTGGAAGAAAATGCAATTTGTAGTCAAACTGGATGTTACCGATAAAACGAGAAACCTCAGACAAATCATGGGTTTGGTTAAGCTTAGCTACTGGGTTAGTTGGCCCGTTAGATACTTTTTTTCCGTTGACTTCTTTAAGCCAAGAATAATATCCTCCGTATTGCTCCAGTCCGCCGAAAATAGGTTTTGTCGGATCATAAGTAGCAGCCTGAGAAACCAATCCCTTGTCGGCAAATCGGTTTTCGATATATGATCCTTTCAAATTCAAATTCACTTTCAAATGCTCATCAAAAAATGATGGGTTCAAGTTCAAGCCAGCTACTGAACGCTGCATTTCAGAAGTTCTCAAAATTCCTTCTGCGTCCACAAACCCAACGGAAACACGATAAGGCAACGACTTGTATGCCCCTGTTACACTTGCATTATATTCCTGAGTAATTGAAGTCTGATAAATCTCATCCTGCCAATCCGTGTTATGCTCACCAAGCATTCCCTTCACTGACGGAGTATTAGCATATTTATTGTTCACTAATTCGCGGAATTCATCAGCAGAAAGTACATCCACTTTTTCTTTAAGCATTCCAACAGAAGCTTTAGCATCAAAATGAACCTTCATGCTCTGTCCTTCCTTACCTTTTTTGGTAGTGATCACAATAACCCCGTTCGATGCACGAGATCCGTAAATCGCAGTAGCAGAAGCGTCTTTCAACACTGTGAAAGTTTCGATATCATTCGGGTTGAT
>JAKSBZ010000200.1 GCA_022360875.1 Cytophagales bacterium
AAATTGATTGCTGTTAAAATGGGAGGTAAGAATGAAAGGTGTTTTTAAAAAAAGGAAAGCCCATTGGCAAGCCGTATTTTTATTCCGTCATCAGTTCTTTTTTTAGGATTGGGAAATATAATAGAAAAGGGAAATGGAAATATCGAAGAGATTGCCCGGATATTGAGCAGAAAACTGAATGACCAAAGCCAGGGTTTGGCAGAGGGCAAAAAAAAGCGGTCTTTTAAAGACCGCACATCAAACAACATAAACCCAAAAATGAAAATCTTATATGAAACTTTTTATAGAAAATCAGTTCCCAAAGTTTTCCAAAATGAGCAATTACCACCTATATTGCTCATTTGATGATTCAAAGTTACGTTTATTTGTCAGTTTTTTAAAAATTTGCAAGTAGATACCTGGTGATATTTATATTTTTGGTATATTTGACCTGTGATATAAAAAATCTCTCAATTGAAAGCTTGAATAATGAGCAAAAATTACGACTTTGACAACATAGATCTTAAAATACTTTCTCTATTGATGAACGACGCGAAGATGCCTTATACTGAGGTCGCTAAGAAAGTATTTGTGTCAGGCGGAACGGTTCATGTCCGCATGCGAAAAATGGAGGAAATGGGTATTGTTCGGGGAACCACGCTGGACATTGACTATACCAAAATGGGATATGACGTGACGGCTTTTCTTGGAATTTATCTGGAAAAAAGCTCGCTTTACGACAGCGTTCTGGAGAAGCTGAAGCAAATCCCTGAAATTGTTCGGATTCATTATACAACCGGCAATTACAACATGTTCCTCAAGCTTCACTGCCGAGACACCAAGCACCTGAAGGATACGCTTCATGACAAGATCCAGAAGATTGAAGGCATCGAGCGAACCGAAACGACTATTGCGCTGGAAGAAAGCATGAGCCGCCATATAGAGTTCGGTGAGTAAAGAATAAATAACTGAATACGGAATTTAATGAAGAAGATGAGATGTGAGATTCTCATCTTTTTTTTTGCCGGAGCTTAAGCGTTTGGTGTTTTGGGCAAAATTATGCGCAATGGCAGACTGTTTTGCTTAAGGGTTCGTTCTGATGAAGTCCGGAAGGCGAACAGCTGAAAAGACGGTGTGCTGTGAGGAGTCGAGTTATAGGTGCCGGCTATAAGAATATTGCATTAATTTATAGCAAAAAAAGGCGCGGAAAGCCCTTTGCGCAGTATATTTACGGGCAGAATATTAATCATACTCAACGAACAGCAGACATTTCTCGTCAATAATCACTAGATTTGTGTCGCTTTATAGAAATAGTCTAAATAAAAGATATGAGCAAAGACAACGAGATTCTAAAGGAATTTACCGACTCTGAATATAAATATGGATTTACGACCGACATTGAGCAGGATGCTGCTCCCAAGGGGCTGAGTGAAGACATTGTTCGGTTTATTTCTGAGAAGAAGGAAGAGCCCGAGTGGTTGCTGGAATGGCGCCTGAAGGCATACAGACACTGGCTTACCCTGGAAGAGCCCGACTGGGCGAATATCGGGTACGAAAAGCCTGACTTTCAGGATATCATTTATTACAGCGCTCCGAAGCAGAAACCAGAGCTGGAAAGCCTGGACGAGGTAGATCCGGAGCTTTTGGAAACCTTCAGCAAGCTGGGAATATCTTTGGACGAGCAGAAGCGCCTGTCGGGCGTGAAGGTGGCGGTAGACGCCGTGATGGACTCGGTTTCAGTAAAGACGACGTTCCGTGAGACGCTGGCCGAGAAAGGAATTATTTTTTGTTCGTTCAGCGAAGCGGTGAAGGATCATCCGGAACTGGTGAAGCAGTATATGGGTTCGGTGGTGTCAATGACCGACAATTACTACGCTGCGCTGAATTCTGCGGTATTCTCTGACGGTTCTTTCTGTTACATTCCTAAAGGAGTGCGTTGTCCTATGGAGCTTTCGACCTACTTCCGAATCAATGCTTCGGGAACCGGCCAGTTCGAAAGAACGCTGATCGTGGCCGACGAGGGATCTTACGTGAGCTATCTGGAAGGATGTACAGCGCCGATGCGCGATGAAAACCAGCTTCATGCCGCAGTGGTGGAAATCTTTGTGGCCAAAGACGCGGAAGTAAAGTATTCGACGGTGCAGAACTGGTATCCGGGCGATAAGGAAGGCAAAGGCGGCATTTACAACTTTGTGACCAAACGCGGGATTTGCGACGGCGATAACGCCAAGCTTTCCTGGACTCAGGTTGAGACGGGCTCGGCGGTTACCTGGAAATATCCGAGCTGTATATTGAAAGGAGATCGGTCAATCGGTGAGTTTTATTCGGTTGCCGTTACCAACAATTACCAGCAGGCCGACACAGGCACCAAGATGATCCATATAGGCAAAGACACCAAGAGCCGGATTGTGTCAAAAGGCGTTTCGGCAGGGAAGAGCCAGAACAGCTATCGAGGTTTGGTGAAAGTGCTGAAGAGAGCGGAAAACGCCCGCAACTTCTCGCAGTGCGATTCGCTCCTGATGGGATCGAAGTGCGGCGCGCATACTTTTCCGTATATAGATGTGGAAAACAAATCGGCGCATGTTGAGCACGAAGCAACTACTTCCAAAATCGGAGAAGACCAGCTGTTTTACTGCAATCAGCGCGGCATAGACACAGAAAAAGCAGTGGCCTTGATCGTGAACGGATACTGTAAGGAAGTGCTGAACCAGCTTCCGATGGAATTTGCCGTGGAGGCTCAGAAACTCCTGGCGCTGACGCTGGAAGGCAGCGTAGGTTAATGGCCGGAGGCCTGTTTGAGTAGTTAATTTTTATTAAGTAGAAGAAATCACCTGATAATGTTAAGTATAAAAAATCTGCATGCCCGAGTAGAAGAAAAGGAAATTCTAAAAGGCATTAATCTTGAAGTGAAACCCGGCGAGGTTCACGCTATCATGGGGCCGAACGGCTCAGGAAAATCTACGCTGGCCTCTGTTCTGGCTGGCCGCGAGAACTTTGAGGTAACCGGCGGCGAGGTTGCCTTTGAAGGAAAAGACATCATAGAAATGGCGCCTGAAGACCGCGCCCGCGAGGGAATCTTTTTGGCGTTTCAGTATCCTGTCGAAATCCCGGGCGTGAGCACGGTGAACTTCCTGAAAACGGCAGTGAACGAGGTGCGTGAATACCGCGGCATGCAGCCGATGAACTCTGTAGAGTTCCTCAAGGAGATGAAGGAAAAAATGCAGCTGGTGGAAATCAGCCAGTCCTTGCTTAACCGTTCGCTGAACGAAGGATTTTCGGGAGGAGAGAAAAAGCGCAACGAGATTTTCCAGATGGCTATGCTGGAGCCGAAGCTTGCAGTGCTGGACGAGACGGATTCCGGACTCGACATTGACGCGCTGCGCATCGTGGCAAACGGGGTGAACAAACTGAAGAGCAAAGACAACGCAACGATTGTGGTTACGCACTATCAGCGTTTATTGGATTATATTGTGCCTGATTATGTGCACGTGCTGTACAACGGGCGCATAGTAAAATCGGGCACTAAAGAACTGGCTTTGGAGCTTGAGGAAAAAGGTTACGACTGGATAAAAGCAGAAGCGGATATCATCTAACGGAAACCGATTTTTTGACTAAACTGGAGTAAAAAATGACTCAACTTGTGGATAAAAATATGGTAACGGAGGAATTTCTTTTGCGGTACAACACTTCGCTGGAAGAAAGAGAGCAGGAGCCTGAGGCTTTGGTGAAGTACCGCGAGGAGGCTTTGGCGAACTTTTTGGAAACGGGTTTTCCTACTCGCAAAGAGGAGGAATACAAGTATTTTGATATTTCCAAAAAGCTGGTGGACAAGTTTGATTTCGCCAGGGAGGCAGGAGCCAAAGTAGTTGCTGAGCAGGATTTCAGACAGTTTCTTCTTCCTGATCTTGATGCCAACGTGTTGGTTTTTGTAAACGGAAAACTGGCTATTGAGCATTCGAAGCTCGTCAGTCCGGAAGAACAGGTGACTATTCACGGCCTGGCTGGTGCTGTAAAGGAAGATCCCGCCAAAATTGCGGACTTGCTTTCGAAAACTACGCTGAAGGAAGATCCTTTCTATAACCTGAACGCGTCGGTGGCTACCGACGGCGCTTATATTGAAGTGCATAAAAATGCGGTGGTTGACAAGCCGATCATGCTGTATTTCTTTACTGACAGCCGTGAGGAAAAAGCTGTGGCTTACTCGAAGAATATCTTCAACATCGCCGACAATGCTCAGGTAAGCGTGATCGAGACGTTTCACAATATAGGAAACGACGACAGTTTCGCCAGCGCTTCGACGGAAGTGTTTGTAGGAGGAAATGCGCATGTGGATTATTATAAAGTGCAGGCCGACAACGAAAAAGCATTCCAAGTGAACAGCACGCATGTTTATCAAGGTGCGGATTCGGTTTCCAATGTGGTTACTGTGTCGCTGGACGGAGCGATGGTGCGCAACAATTTAAACTTTGTGCTGAACGGCACAGGGATAGAGGCTAATATGTACGGGCTTTCGCTGCTGGATTCGCAGACAGCGGTTGATAATCATACTAGTGTAGATCATAAGTTCCCGCATTGCGAGAGCAACGAGTTGTACAAAGGGATTTACGACGGCAAGTCGAAGGGCGTCTTCAACGGGAAAATTTTTGTCCGCGAAGACGCGCAGAAAACTAATGCATTTCAGGCGAACAACAATATTCTGCTGAGTGACGATGCGACAATAAATACTAAACCGCAGCTGGAAATTTGGGCTGACGATGTGAAGTGCTCTCACGGATGCACAAATGGACAGATTGCCGATGAGCAATTGTTCTACTTGAAATCCAGAGGAATTGGAGCGGAAAAAGCCAGGGCGATGCTGCTGATGGCTGTTGCTGAAGATGTGGTTAATAAAATCAATGATGAAGTGTTGAAAAATCATATCTCTGCAATTATCGCTCAGCGATTGATGAAATAAATTTGAAATAACATTCAAGCCCTCGGGGAAACATGGTTTCCGGAGGGCTTTTGCGTCTCATATGAACGAAACCGTGACAAAAACAGCTTATCAGGCGGAGGAGATCCGCAAGCAGTTCCCTGTTCTTCACCAGCTGGTCAATGGAAAGCCTTTGGTGTATTTTGACAACGCCGCGACCAGCCAAAAGCCGCAGCGGGTGATTGACGCGCTGATTCATTATTATCAGACGGACAACGCCAACATCCACCGCGGGGCTCATGCTTTGGCTGACCGGGCTACGGCAGACTACGAAGCCACGCGCCTGGAGCTTCGCAAGTTCGTCAATGCGGAAGAGTCTGAGGAAATCATTTTTACAAGGGGGACTACGGACGGAATTAATTTGGTGGCCTCGACTTACGGACGTATGGCCGTTCATGAAGGCGATGAGGTGATAATTTCGGCAATGGAGCACCACAGCAACATTGTTCCCTGGCAGCTGCTTTGTGAGGAGCGTGGGGCAAAGCTTCGCGTTGTTCCGGTTACAGATGAAGGCGAACTGGTGTATGAGGAGTACCGCAGGCTGCTTTCATCAAAAACAAAACTGGTTGCTGTTGCTCATGTGTCTAACGCACTGGGAACGGTAAATCCTATTAAGCAGATTATTGCTGATGCTCATGCGGCGGGAGCCAAAGTGCTTGTCGATGCTGCGCAGTCGTGCTCGCATTTGCCTGTTGATGTTCAGGATTTGGATTTGGACTTTCTGGTTTCTTCGTCGCATAAAATGTACGGCCCGACCGGAACGGGTTTTCTCTATGGTAAAAGAGCTTTGCTGGAGGCTATGCCTCCTTATCAGGGCGGCGGAGAGATGATTAAGGAAGTCAGCTTTGAGAAAACGACTTTTAATGATATTCCCTACAAGTTCGAGGCGGGAACGCCGAATATCGGCGATGTGATCGCCTACCGTAAGGCGGTTGAGTTTATCAATGAAATCGGCAGGGAGGAGATTGCCGAACACGAGGATGGTCTTTTGCGCTATGCAACTGAGCAGATGCGGCATATAAAAGGTGTGCGGATTGTTGGAGAAGCGTCGGAAAAAGTAAGCGTGCTTTCGTTTGTAATTGACGGGCTGCACCATTTCGATATTGGGATGATGCTTGATGCCCGGGGAATTGCCGTAAGAACGGGACACCACTGTGCGCAGCCTCTGATGCACCGTCTGGGACTTGAAGGAACCGTGCGCGCGTCGTTTTCGGCCTACAATACGAAATCGGAGATCGATGCGTTTCTTGAGGGAGTTGAAAGAGTTTCTAACCTGGCGCGCTGAAGGTAGATGATGATCTTGCATTAGCAGCATCGCTTTTTGGGATAGCTGCGGATGTTGCCTTAAGCTATTGAAAAAATTATTAAATAATGAATACCGAAATCAACCAAGTTCAGGATCAGATAATAGAGGAATTTGCGTTACTGGCCGGCGATAGGGAAAGCACCATTTTTTATATTATGGAGCTTGGGCAGCAGCTTGCGCCCTTGGCCGATGAGTTCATGACGGACGCTAACCTTATTAAGGGCTGTCAGTCGAAAGTATGGCTGAATGCCGAGCTGGAAGGCGACCGGATCGTCTTTAGTGCGGACAGCAATACAGATATTACCAAGGGGCTGGTGAGCTTGCTTATTCGCGTGCTGTCGGGAAGAAAGGCAGAGGAAATTCTGAGTGCTGATCTGTATTTTATAGACCGCATCGGCATGGGAGGAATTATCGGGTCGCAGCGCTCCAACGGGCTGACGGCGATGATTAAACAGATGAAACTGTACGCTTTGGCTTACAAAACCAAGCTGGCCGGTCAGGCCTGATTTACGATATAAAGAAAACAGCCAGGTCAATGGAAAATAAACCCGCGGAAAACGGAGCCTCTCTTAGAGACAAGGTTCTGGAAAAAATCAAACAAGTGTACGATCCGGAAATTCCGGTGGATGTTTACGAACTGGGACTGATATACGAGATCAATGTGTTTCCAGTGAACAACGTTCATGTGCTGATGACACTTACCTCGCCTGCCTGTCCGTCTGCCGAGCAGATCCCGGGTGAGATAAAGCAGCGTATTAAGGAGCTGGAGGAAGTGAATGACGTGGAGGTGGAGCTTACGTTTGATCCGCCTTATTCGCAGGACATGATGTCTGAAGCTGCCAAGTTGGAATTAGGTTTCATGTAATACTTTTGAAAGCCGGAATCGGAATGATGCGCTCATTTCATTTCTCGCTGATTTACAAAAAAATAACAATCAAAGCTATGTATCCAGAAGAATTAGTACAGCCAATGAAGGATGAACTTTTGTCTAAAGGTTTTTCGGAATTTACAACGGCTGAAGAAGTGACCAATCACTTTGAGAACAATAAAGGGACAACCTTGGTGGTTGTCAATTCGGTTTGCGGATGCGCCGCAGGCGCTTGCCGTCCGGGCGTTTTATTTGGCCTGCAGCATGCGGAAAAGAAGCCTGATTATCTTTACACCGCTTTTGCGGGATTTGATTCAGAGGCAGTGGCCAAAGTAAGAGAATATTTGGCGCCTTACCCGCCGTCGTCACCGGCAATTGCGCTGTTTAAGGACGGTGATTTGGTTCACTACATCGAGCGTCACCATATCGAAGGCCGTGACGCAGTGATTATCGGAAGCCACTTGAAAGGGGTTTTCGAAGAAAAGTGTTAAACAAGAATTTTTTATAGTATATGGAAAGCCCGTCGGAAGATGGGCTTTTTCTATTTTGGTTCTTGAGTAATGTATATTCTTGATTTTCCGTAGTTTATTTTTTGAAAAATAATTGTACTTATTGGGAAGTCTCCGTAGTATTATGTGAACTTATGTTTTTTTATTTTGCAATAAGAATTGCCGGCAGATTGTTGTAATTTGCTGACTTGTTGCGTTTTTGGTAAGGGAGGGCAAGAGGTTGGTTGCTGAAAAAACGATAAAGAGTATATGGCGCTTGATTTTTTAAATAAAATTTTTGTATTTTTTAAATAACTATGAATATGGCTGAAGAAAGAGCAGAAGTGTTGAACCGTAATTTATTTTTTGTAAAGGAGCATGTCGGCATGTTCAAGGCTGCCAACAATTATGATATTTTGGATCCGGAATCTCAGGAAATTGTTTTGGAATGCCGTGAGGATGATCTGGGCTTTTTTACCAAGATGTTTCGTTTTACGGGCTACAAGAGCCTAACGCCTTTCGATATCAGGATCAAAACACCTGATGGAAAAACGCTGATTCGTGTGAAGAGAGGAGTTGCGTTGTTTCGCTCGGTTGTGGAGGTATTCGATGAGCATGGGCAGCTTATAGGCAAGCTTCGCCAGCGCATGCTTTCAATAGGCGGAAAGTTCGATGTGTTGAATGCCAGTGATGAAGTGTTTTGCCAGTTGAAAGGAAAATGGACAAGCTGGGAGTTCCGTTTTGTAAAAGACGAGGTGGAGTTTGCTCAGGTGTCCAAGAAGTGGGCGGGCTTTGGAAAAGAGCTTTTTACGTCGGCGGATAATTACATGGTGGAAATAAAGCCTGCGGTAAAGGCCGGCCATCCAATGCGGAAGCTGATTTTGGGTGCGGTGATGTGCATAGATATGGTGCTGAAGGAGAAATAGCATTGTGTTGCAGGCCAGATCTTTTTGTCTTTTATCCCAGAATGACGCTGGAAAAGAAATTGAAGGAAGCCGATTGCGGCTTTCTTTTTTTGTGCTTTGGAGGATCTTCCCGAACTTTGCCGCATGCAGCTGATAAAGGAATACCGAGTGTCTGAACAGGACGGCAAGTGCCGTTTGCTTGATTTTTCATTAAAAACCATTGAGCTTCTTCCGTCCCGCAACGGAGTGAAAAAAGCGATAAAAAAGGGAATGATTCGTGTTGACGGATGCGCTGCATTTACCGGAACCTGGCTTAAGCCCGGGCAGGTGGTGAGCTTGTGGGATTTGGAGGAAACCAAGCCCAGAGGATACGAGGCGGATTTGAAAGTTTTGTATGAGGACGAACACCTGGCCGTTGTTTGCAAACCGGCGGGAATGGTTGTCAGCGGCAACCGCTTCAAGACGGTAACCAATGCGCTGCAGAGCAATTTAAAACCCTCGAACGCAGAAGATGTGCTGCCTTGGCCCAGGCCCGTTCACCGGTTGGATGCGCAGACCAGCGGTTTGCTTTTGGCGGCAAAGTCGAGGCGCGCGCAAATTGAGCTGGGCAGGCAGTTGGAGGAAAAGACAATTCGCAAGGAATACGCGGCGGTAGTCTGCGGCCCTCTGCCCGAAAAGGGAACCGTTAGCAAAGAGATTGACGGCAAGCCGTCGGTTTCGGAATTTGAAAAAGTGAAAGAAATGCCTTCGCTTCGGAACGGCTGTTTGACTCTTGTCCGGCTTTTTCCTCTGACCGGCCGCACGCACCAGCTGCGCATTCATATGGCGCATTTGGGAACGCCAATCGTCGGCGATAAGCTTTACGGAGAGGAGGGGAAGGTGATGAGACACAAAGGGCTGTTTCTGACGGCGGTAAAGTTGAACTTCCGTCATCCTGTGACTGAAAAAATGCTGGAAATAGAAATGCCGGTTCCTGCGAAATTCGCGTCTTTGTTCGAACGTGAAGAAAGACGGTGGAAAAAATACAAAGACTGATCTGCTTGATCTGACAAGCTAAACACTAATTCGAAGAAACTAAAAAGAGCCGCGTTGAAACGGCTCTTTGGTAAAGAATATTCGGTTAGACAAACTCTTCTTTCTTGTACTGCTGAATAAGCTCTTTCTGAATGTATTCAGGCACTGTTTGGTAGTTTTGGAAACTCCAGGTAAATGTGCCCCGTCCGTGAGTGATGGCTTTCAGCGAAGTGGAGAATCCGTCCATTTCAGCCAGAGGCACCAAAGCGGTAATGACTTGGTACTTGCCTTCCGGGTCCATGCTTTGTATGCTGGCACGGCGGTTTTGCAGATCAGTCATCGTGTCTCCCATGTAGATTTCCGGCACCTTGCATACCACTTCGTGGATCGGCTCCAGGATTTTCGGAGCGGCTTCTTCGAATGCCATTTTAAAAGCATTTTTACCGGCAAGCCGGAAAGAGATGTCATTCGAGTCAACAGAGTGCATTTTTCCGTCGTAAACAAAAACGGCTATGTCAGCCATTTGCGACTTGGTGATGAGTCCTTCTTCCATTTGGTCCAGCACGCCCTTTTTGATAGACGGCAAATACCTTAGATCGATCACCCCGCCGACGATGCAGTTGTAGAATGCCAGCTTTCCGCCCCATTCCAGATCAACGATTTCCTCGCCTCTGATGCTGAACTCGCCCGGCATATTCATGTCTGGGGTGTAAGGCGAAATGCGTATGCTGACTTCACCGAACTGCCCGGCGCCGCCCGATTGCTTTTTATGGCGGTAGTTGGCGTCAGCGTTTTTCTGGATTGTTTCGCGGTACGGAGTTTTCGGTGCGGCGAACTGCGGCTTGAGCTGATGAATGTTTTCCAGCTTCCATTTGATGATTTCCAGGTGCAGATCGCCCTGGCAGTAAACCAGCAGTTGCCGGAGTTCTTTGGAATACTTGGAGCGCATGGAAGGATCCTCTTCCTGCATTTCTTTGAGCACCTCGCCGAGTTTTTCGTTGTCGATTTTGCTTTCGGCAAAGGCATGAACGATGAGCCGTGCCTGAGGAAACTGAGTGGGTTTGAACTGAATGTTGGATTCGCGGGGGCTCAGCGTGTCATTGGTGGAGGTTTTCTTGAGTTTGATTGTTGCGCCCAAGTCGCCGGCGGCCAGTTCTTCCACTCCAATGCGCTCATTTCCGTCGCAGATAAACAAATGGTGAAGCTTTTCGGTGCTTTGCTGGTTCTGGTTGTAAAGTTCTATGTCTTTCTTTACGGTGCCCGACATTACTTTGAAGTAGCTGATTTTGCCGAGGAAAGGCTCCACAATGGTTTTGTAAACAAAAAGGCTTGGCTGGTTTTCGTCTTTGAAGGAAAATTCCTTGCCGGATTCAAGCGTCTCGGGCTTGAGGTCGCATGCCGACGGAACGATTTCGTCAATGAACCCCATAAGCCGGCCGGTGCCCATATTTTTGAGGGCAGAAACGCAGAAAATTGGGAAGATGTCATGGTTGCGCATGCCCAGCCGTATGCCGAGTGTCAGATCCTCTTCGGTTAAGCTGCCGTTTTCAAAATATTTTTCCATGAGCTCCTCGTCGTTTTCGGCGGCCCGCTCGACCAGCTGGAAGTGAAGCTTCGTCGCTTTCTCCATTTCTGAGTCCGGAATCGGTTTCTTCTGGGGTTTGCCTCCTTCGTTCGGGAACTCGTACATGACCATTTTAAGCACATCAATGATCTGGTGGAAGGAAGGACCGGTTTGGAAAGGATATTGAAGAAGGGTGGGTTTGTTGCCAAAGTGCTCATGTATGCTTTCAGTGCACAGGTCAAAATCAGCTTTTTCGTGGTCGAGCTGGTTGATAACCATTATGCTGGGCTTGCTGAACTGTTCGATGTAGTTCCAGATCACTTCGTCGCCAACTTCCACTCCCGATTGCGCGTTGATGGCCAGCACGCAGGTGTCTGCTACTCGCACAGCCTGGGCGACTTCACCGATCAAATCGTCCATGCCGGGCGTGTCAAGGATGTTGATTTTGTAACCGCGCCATTCGGTGTGCAGAGGAGTGGTGTAGACCGAGTAGTGCTTTTCGTGTTCGATATCGTGATAGTCCGAAACTGTGTTGTCTTGGCTTATGTCGCCTCGTCGTCTCGTCAGGCCGGCCTCAAACCGCATGGTTTCTGTCAGGGTCGTTTTGCCTGACTTGGTACTGCCTAACAGCACAATGTTTTTAATGTGTTTTTCATCGAAAGTTTTCATATGCACTTTGGGTTTAATGAAACATATTGCTTTCAGCGAGAAGGGGCGGGAGGATGGGAAAAGGTGGGTTTAATGGGTTTTGGTTCCCCTTTTCGTTTAAGTGAATGTAAAGATAAAATCTTTAAAAAAATACTCATAGAAGAGTATATTTAAATTTTTTTTTGGATAAAAACTGACCGATAACGACCAGTTAACGGAAAATAGGGAGATACGTACAGAAGAATATGAGTCAGAAACTAGTGAAAATATATGAGGGCTCTCCGGAAAATGCGGCGGCTCTAAAAGTTTTTTTGAAAGAAGAGGGTATTCTTTTTATGGTAAAAAATCCGGAGTTCTCTGAAAAGACAGGCGAGGACTGTATAGGCAGCGGAGTTCAGGAACTGTGGGTGTTTGAGGACGACAGGGAAAAGGCAGAACCGGTATTGGCAAAAATGGAAGAAAGAGGCTAGCTGCATGCCGGCCTCTTTTCATTTTTTCAGGCGAAGACTTTTTTCTGAGCGCTCAGAAGCGTATTGTAAAGAAGCGAAGCAATGGTCATGGGACCAACTCCACCCGGAACAGGGGTGATATAGCTTGCTTTAGGTTCAACTTCGTCAAATTTGACGTCGCCTTTCAGGCTGAAGCCTCTTTTCTTTGTGGCGTCGGGAACCCGTGTGATTCCTACATCAATGATCACAGCACCTTCCTTCACCATGTCGCCGGTCAAAAATTCGGGAATGCCCAGCGCGGCGATGATAATGTCTGCCTGCAGCGTATGCGATTTCAGGTTCTGAGTCCGGCTGTGTGTAAGAGTTACCGTAGCGTTGCCTGGGTTGCCTTTTCGCGCCATCAGTATGCTCATCGGGCTGCCGACAATTTCGCTTCGGCCGATGACTACGCAGTGTTTGCCCTGGGTGTCGATGTCATATTTTTCCAGCAATTTCAAAATACCGAAAGGGGTAGCTGAAATATACGAAGGCAAGTTTTTTACCATTCGTCCCACGTTAACGGGATGAAAACCGTCGACATCTTTTTCCGGATGAATGTGCTGCGTAACCCTTTCCACCGAAATATGATCGGGAAGTGGAAGCTGCACGATAAGTCCGTCAATGTCCGGATTGTCGTTGATTCCGTCCACTTCCCTTAGCAATTCCTCTTCCGTGATCGCTGCGGGAAGTCTCCGAAGCGTAGAATCAAAGCCTACTTCCTCGCAAGCCTTTACTTTGTTTTCTACATATGTTTGGCTTGCACCGTCATCGCCCACCAGTATGGCGGCCAAATGGGGCTTTTTGCCTCCAGAAGCTAACCAGTTGTTTACTTCTTCTTTAATTTCCAGCCGCAGGTTTTTTGCGGTGATTTTTCCGTCAAGTAGTTCAGCCATGATTAAAAAAAGTTTGTTTGCTCCGCAAAAATACAGATTCCAGAAAGAAATTGGGCTAAGGGGTAAAAAAATTAGAGGAAATTTGTGCGGGAGATGTTGAGATCACGGAAATCAGAAGTGTTATTAGGATTGTTATATAATGAGTGGAAGCTTATTGAACTTCAATAAGTATTTTTCGCAGACTTGTTCATTTCTGACCGTTTGCTAATGAACATTTGATGTATTGTTTCAAATTTACATTTAGGAACAAATAGTAGTAGATGGAGTTAGAAATATTGAATAAAAAAAGTCGATTGTTATGAAACGGAATAAGATTTTTATGCTTCTGCTGTTTGTGTTTTGCTGGAGTTCCTGTTCGGAAGAAGAGGGTATTTCAACTACGGACACAAATTCAATATCGGAGGTGCCTGTATTTTCGCATATGATTTACGACATACATGACAGTATCGACTGGCAGCTGGATACAATGCTTTTGAACGGTGAAGCGCATCCGTATAACGATGCATACGCCGGAATGATAATGAATTTGAACGGACAGCAGGGGATTCAGCTAAGGAAAGGCAATGAAACGGTTTACGGCAATTACGACCTTGTTTACGATAATTTAGTGAAAGTTTATGGCCTGAATAGTTTCGACGATATGATGTCAAACCATTTTAACTACCCGGATTTTTCTAATTCTTTATCAAACCAGTCAGGCAACTTGTCTGTTGGCGAGGGTTGGAGAATCAGAATGGATTCATCAGGTCAGAAGATGTATTGGATTGCATCTGATGGGGCAATGCAAGCAATTTTTTCGAAAGCATCGCATTAGAGTTTTTCATTTTGACAATATGATAAAAGCCCGCAGTATTTACGGGCTTTTGTTTTTTAGGCTGGATTATGCTCTTCTGCCAGGAAGAAGTGTTCCCGGGTGGAAAAGCATAAGATTTATTTGCTTCCTGCCGACATGTTTTTGTATTCCTGAACTCCCGGAGGGTATTCGTCCTGGTCGATTTTACACAGAATAACCTGAGGTCTGCTGTATTTGTCGCTTTTTTCCATTGCAGCGGCAAAGGCATCTTCGAATTCTACAATGTTCTCTACATCGTAGGCGTCTGCTCCTTGCGATTCACAGAAGGTCTTCAAATTGACGCTTCCCATTCCGTAGGTTTCCAGTTCGAATCCGTCATTAGGGTAGAACACTTTCATTCCCTGGCTCACCATGTTCAGATTGTTGTCGTCAAGCACAATCCAGATAGCGCCCGACTGGGCCTGGGCCGCAGTGGAAATTTCAGTGCCGTGCATTAGGAATGCACCGTCTCCTAGAATAGAGATGGAATGTTTGGAGCGGTCGCCGAGTTTCGATCCGATTACCGCGCACATGGCAAAGCCCATTGGTGCTTGAGTCAGCGAGTAGTGCATTTGGGTTGGAGGCGCAACCTCCATATAGTGCAGAGTCCAGCGAAGGCTGTTGCCTCCGTCGACATAAACGTGGCTTCCCTCAGGGATAACGCGGTTTAACGAGCCCATCAAAGCTTGCGGAGGCATTGGCTTTTGTTCTCTGAGATCCATTTTTTCGCTGTCCATATACGGATCGATTGCTTTAACTTTGGCAATCGCTTCCTTGCGTTCAGAGACAAGCGTTTCATTCATGGTCAGCTGGTCGCCGGCTTCGCAAAGCTGGTCGATGAAACAGCCCAGTTCGGCCACAATTGCCCTGTCTACAGGGAATGCGCGTCCGATGATTTCCGGATTGATGTCTACTTGAATGAATGGCCCGTGCTGCGGCACAAGCATTTTGTTCCAGCGCAGGGTAGAGAAATCTTTCATTTTTGTTCCCAGAACTACCAAGCAGTCGAACGAGCCCTCCAGCGAGGTCATATATTCTTTGGTGTAACCGCATGTTGACAGCCCGTAGCTGTGCAGCGAGTTGGCGTGCGTTTCAGGGAACAGAGCTTTTCCGTCCGTGGTGGTCATTACGGCAATTTGATGCTTTTCAGTGAATTCAATGAATCGCTTCAAGCGCTCGCCTTTTAGGGCTTTGCGTGCGCCGTTTCCGATGAAGAAAAGCGGCCGTTTGCTATCGTTCAGTTTTTCTGCTACTTCTTGTGCGTCTTTCGGATTCGAAGAACCGATGTTTATCGAACGGTAATTTTCAGGAGTTGTAGGAGCTGATATGTGCTCTGGCAGTTCCATTTTGGCGATGTCGCGAGGCAGGTTGATGTGCGAGCCTTTGCCCGGCGTGCCCATACAGTCGCGGAGAGCTTGTTCGATAGCCGTTTTGAAATGAACCGGCGTAAGGGTAAGCGTGCTTCGGTTGATGCTGTTTTTGAAGACGTTGATGATATCCAGCTCAGTTCCGATTCCTTCCTGGAGATAGCCTTTTCCATAAAAGTCCATTTCTCCTTCGCCTGTCAAAGCGAGCACGCTGGCGCCGTTGGCATGAGCGTTCATTACTCCTGTAAGCAGGTTGGTTGAGCCTGGTCCGGAAGTGGCCGAAGCGATGCCCAGTTTGCCCGATGAACGGTTGTAACCTTCAGCCATGTATCCGGCGCTGCTTTCGTGTTTGGGAATTACAAGTTTAATTTGGTCTCTCTGTCTGTGCAGCTGCATCAGTACATTTTCGAGTGCGCTGCCCGGTATTCCAAAAATAGTGTCTACATTTTCGAGTTTAAAATACTCGAGCAGTAATTCAGAAATTGTCATTATTATTAAAAAATAAAGTGATGTAAAAAGTGTAAAGGCAAGATTGTCTTGCGCTGTTTGTTTAGCTTAGTCTCTCTTCAGCAACAAGGCTTGAACCTGCATGTCCAGCCCCAGGCTGAGCATGACAACGTAGTCCTTGTCGATTTTGTTGTATTGAGCAGAAAAATTTACGGCTACTGTAGCTAAAGCCATGTTGCCGTTTTCTTCCAGGCTGTGGATCAGCTGGCCAGGTTTGAGCCGTTCTTCCCAGTGCTTGAGCAGCGAGTTGGAAGCTTGGTAGCACACCAGACAAACGTCCTGAGTATTCAGTCCGTTTTTCTGAAGCAGATCCTCTACTAACTGTGGAGGCAGATCCAATCCAACCGCATGAAATCCTTCAACCCCTAGGTCGTTCATCAGAAAGCGCGGGGTTTTATAGGAATCTTTTTGCGGATCGTCCGGGCAGTTGTTGTCGCCTACGAAGCTCATGCCGCCGTGAAAAGAGCTGGCCGAATGCGCGGCTGCATCTATCAGTCTGAAAAATCCTTTCTTGTTGGTTGCCGAAAGCACACAGGCTCCCATGCCGTCGCCGATGCTGAAAAAGGCAGGATCGTCTTTTCGGAAATGGTGAGAATAATTGTGTCCTACTACCACCAGCACATGGCTGGCTCTCCCGGCGCCTATCAGTGCATCCGCCACAGTGATTCCCTGCAGATAGTTGTTGAACTCGCTGGCGATGGTCATGATAGTCGAATGGCTGTCCATGCCCAGTTTTTGATGCACCAGCCCCAGAAGGTTCGGCGCCTGGTATTTGCCGATCGTTCCGTACCCGACAATGTAATCCAGTTCTTTGGCGCTGATTCCAGCCTTTTCCAGGGCCTGGCTGGCTGCTTCCGCCATCAGATCTTCTACAGTTTCTTCGCCCGACAGCCGGCATCTGGTTTTGTAGCCGAAAAAAATGTCGTTGCTTTTATCAATTTGGGAGTAAACAGGATCGTCATTGGCTACCTTTTTTTTGGGCAGGCGGTGACCCCATCCGGTTATCCTGGTTTGCATTTATTTGATGTTTTAAAAATTGAGCGAATGTTAATGAACATAAATTCTAATGAATATCCATAAATTTTTTGAAAAATAAAATTCAATGGAGCTTCTTCTAAGATATCCTCTTTCTGTTTTTTGTTTCATTTCTGAAAAATCGGCATTCAGCGCATGATCTTAATGGAGTGAAGAGCAACAAGTTCGATACAGGGCAGCTGAGGGCGTTTTTCAGTTTTGAAAAAAAGAAAAAAAAGAGTCGAAAGATCGATTGAAACTGCACTAAAGACGGGTTGGGGCAAAAAAAGAAAAGAAGCTAATGAAATTATTCAATCAGCCTCTTTTCGGATGCAATATAATAATTGGAAGAGTGTGCTTTTGCAGTGATTATTCCCAGTCCAGCAGCCGCTGCTCGCCTTTCAGCGTTTGGATGTGGGTAATGTCTTGCGACATTTCAATGACGCCTTTGTAAGCGCCTTGAGCGTCGCGAACGGCGAAATAACGGATGTAAAGCATGGAGCCGCGGTAATTGAACCAGAAGTCTGCCTGGCTTTGGGTGCCTTTGCGGAATTCCTCCAGAATTTTCAGCACGGTGCCGACGCTTTTTGGAGGGTGGCAAAAGCGCACCTCGCGTCCAATGATCCCCGGGCTGCGCGGAAAAACTCGCTCTTCGCCGCGGTTGTAGAAGATTACCTTGTCGTTCTCGTCAACATAAGTGATGTCCAGCGGCAGGGTCTTCAGCAGCAAGTCCACTTGCTCCGGGCTGAGATAACCTTCGTCGAGCTTGATTTTGTCCTCGGTCGAAAAGCTCAGTTCCTTTTTGGAAAAGTCTTGGCTTGGGTGAATATACTCGGGCTGCTGTTCGTTTGCTTTTCTGTAAATAGGCGGAGCGTCTTTCAGCATCCATCCGATTTCAGCGTCCCCGGCGCTGATTTCTTTCCATTCGCTGTCTGAAAGCAGTTCGAGCGAGTTCGGGAAAAGAACATTTTTTTCTATTTCCAGCAAGCGGCCAATGCCCGTGGTCAGGTGATGGAGATTGGCCTCGGCTTGGTCCAGTTCATTGTTGTCGATATGTTCGCGAATAAGACGGATCTGTGCCCGCAGTGTGTCATGAAACGACCACATGCCTTGGCTGGGGCCGTTCCATCCGTGCTGTTCCAGGTAAGGAAACAGCTGGTTTTCTTTGCGCGCAAACCGTTTGTCTATTTCGCTTAGCTGATTGAACAGATTAAAGAATACCTGAAAGTCATTTTGGATGTCGACGCTCAGTATTTCATCGATTAGTTTCTGGATTAGCTTAATTTCATCAAAATGTATCTTTACAGGATGTCCCTCTGCTAGATTTTCTATGTTTACCATTGTTTAAGTGTTCGTTTGTTGCAAGGTGAATAAATAATCGGTGCTGAATATATGTTTCCAGTCATACAAAGCGTATTTTTGAGGCATTGATGCAAAATGCATTAGTCGGGTTTGTAAAGTCCAATTCAATTATTGAATTATTATTTTTTTAATTTTTAGAAATATAAAAGAGCGAATAATGCCGGCTTTCTAATAATATCCCTTAATTTTGCCGTTTCGTATACGCTGCATGGTGTAATTTTGATCTTTCCTCGGTTTAGGTAAGTGAGGCGGAGCCCAAGATTCGATGGAGTGTAGAATAGAGAAAATGAGATTTATGAGAGAAATTGAAATGCTTGGGTTGAGGGAAGACATCCTGCAAGCGGTAACAGAAATGGGCTTTGAAGAGCCTACACCCGTACAGAAAGAGGTCGTGCCAGTGTTGTTGGAAAAAAGCACGGACCTGATTGCTTTGGCGCAGACAGGTACGGGGAAAACTGCCGCTTTCGGGTTGCCGGTTGTGCAGCTTACGGCTGTTGAAGAGAGACGCATTCAGTCGTTGGTGCTTTGTCCGACGCGTGAGTTGTGTTTGCAAGTTGCAAGGAATTTAGAGGAATACAGCAAACACACCCGCGGGCTTCACGTGGTTGCTGTGTACGGAGGTGCGGACATCCGCGGACAGATCAAGCAGCTGGAAAGAGGTGCTCATGTGGTGGTGGCAACGCCAGGTCGTTTGAATGACTTGATTCGCCGCGACAAAATTGACGTATCGTCTGTGGACCGTGTGGTGCTTGATGAGGCCGACGAGATGCTGAATATGGGCTTTAAAGAAGAATTGAACGAAATTCTTGCTTACACGCCGCACACGCGCAATACGATTTTGTTCTCGGCGACAATGCCGAAGGAAGCTGAGCGAATTGCGTCAACTTACATGGAAGACCCGGTTAAGATTACGGTGGGCCGTAAAAACTCGGGATCGGAAAATGTTCGGCATATTTATTATTCGGTTCGTCCGGACAATAAATATGCGGCGCTGAAGCGTATTGCGGACTTCAGCCCCGAAGTGTATGGAATTATTTTCTGCCGCACGCGTATGGAAACACGCGATGTTGCCGCGCGCTTGGTGAAAGACGGCTACAATGCGGATGCCTTGCACGGGGATTTGTCGCAGGCGCAACGCGACGTGGTGATGAACCGTTTCCGCAATAGAAATATCCAGTTTTTGGTGGCTACCGATGTAGCTGCGCGCGGTCTTGACGTAAGCGATCTGACCTGTGTGATTAACTACAACATCCCGGAGGACGTGGAGAACTACACGCACCGTTCTGGACGAACTGGCCGCGCAGGACGCCAGGGACTTTCTATATCGCTGGTAAGCGGCAGAGAGCTGGGAAGAGTGCGCCAGATTGAACGGATTATTGGCCGTAAGTTCGAAAAAGGGCTGATTCCTTCTGGAAAGGAAGTATGCCGCAAGCAGATGCTGCATTATACCGAAACACTGGCTGAGCAATCAGGAATTCATGAAGAGCTGGCGGAGGTATTGCCGGAGGCTATTGCCAAGTTTGAGGACTTGTCGAAAGAAGAGCTGATCGGCAGACTGCTCGCTGCGAACTTCAACGAGTTGTTTGAATATTACGAAAAGGCTTCTGACCTGAATGAAAAAGAGCGAAAAGTGCGCGAAAGGGACAGAAATGACCGAGACAACAAAAGAAGAGGGCGTTCAAATTTTGCCCGATTCCATATTAACTTAGGTCAGTCGCAGGGTCTGACTCCGGTTAAGGTGATTGACTTGGTTAACCGTGTGTCTCCGAAAATGCAGATCGAAATCGGAAAAATTGAAGTCAACCGCAAAGCTACCCGCTTTGATGCCGACCGCGAATTCGCCGAACATTTGGTGGAAGCGCTGAACGGTTACCGTTTTCTGAATCACACGGTTTTGGCTGAGTGTGCCGGAGAAGTAGCCGACGAAGGACGCTCTGAAAGATTCCGGGGCGGAAATAAAAGAAGCGGCGGCGGGCGCCGAGATGGAAACCGCCGTGACAACCGCAGCTATGACCGCCGAAGAGGCAATGGTTATAAAAAGTAAGCGATATAGCGAATCACTGAAAATACAATTGAAAAAACCGGGTTTTGTGCCCGGTTTTTTTTGTGCCAAAAATTGGAAATGACTTATGTCTGGAGGATTCAATCGGAAAGGTACGCTTAACAGAGAGGCTATACAGATGTTATTTTGGCTGAAAAAAGATATCGCGTGCTTCGAGATAATTATGTCTATTATCGGTTGCATTATCTCCGTACCATCCCCCTTTTTTATAAGCTGAGTGGGAGATAGAGCTTTCACGCAGCGACAGAAAGTTTCGTTTTCTAAATAGCGGTTCAATGTTTTCCTCGATTTCCCGGATTATTCCTGCCGACCATGTTGAATGATCTTCTCTTGGAGCAACCGGAATCGGATCCGTGTCTTTTCTGTTAAAAATAGCTAAGGCAAAAGCCAATGCGCGTGCCAGTCGAATATAGAATGGATTGATAAGTGAGGTTGATACGTCAATTCTTGGTTCGCTTTTTCTTGCTGATGGCAAATCGGAAAAGTCTACAATTTCGTAGTCGTCGAATTTTGAAGTACGCACATGGATGTCTTTGGTAGCAAATGGATGGCTGGCGGCTGTAAAACGGGAAGATTGCTTCAGATGAAGAGGATCCGGCAGGTAAATGGTTATCGCACATGAGACTTGTTCGGTTTGCTGATTTAACAGGCCCGACTGGGCGCTTACCAGGAAATCCTCATTTGTCTTGTCTGCATCCAGATAGTTTTCTTTGAAAGTAATATGGTCAATAACGTCTTCACAAAAAAATCTTTCTAACAGTTGTATGCCTTCGGTAAAGCTAAGCAACTGAGCGAAAGCCTCCAGCAGCACGAGTCTGTTTTCCGGGCTGACTTCCGAAAGAAACATGTCTTGAGTCTGCACGATTTGAAACCAAATCTCATTGATTTTTTGAAGGTGGGTTTCATCGGAAACAGGCAGATTCTCTTCTTCCTGAATCAAGTATTTAATAAGCGATTGTCTTTCTTTCTGTATTTCATCCAGGAATTGGAAGATAGGGCGGGTAAGTTTTTGCTGAGGATGTTTTACAACCAAAGCAGATTGAATGTAAGGGTTGATGGTGTGCCACAAAATGATTTTGGTTTCTATTTCATTCAGATAGACGATTAATTCCTGCATGGTGATTCTGTTTTCTTTTTCCAGCTTCAGTGCATCGTCGTATTTTTTGACGGCGAAGCTTATCCATTTTAAGAATTCGTCTTCTTTTGCGATTTCTGTCAGATTAGCTGCTGCTATAAGTTGATCGAGGAGCTCATGATTGATAAATGATTTTCTGCGGACAACTCTTGGTAATGGAGTTGCGGGTGGTTTTGTGCTTTCAGGGCGCAAAGTTTCTTGATAAGAGGAAGGAGCGAAAAGCCAGTCAAGCATAGCCGTTGAGCCGGATGACGTGGCAGTCTGATGCGATAATGGAGCGGGAGAAAGAGTGAGGGCGACGGCTGGAGACGACGAGATTCTTGCGCCGAATCCGAGGGTGCTTGATGGAGGCGATTCCGCGAATTTTGACTCACCCAGCTTTGGGATTTTTCCAAAAGTGCGGGATTGAGGCTTGTATGAGCTATCCCATACAATACCCGTACTTTTTCTTTTGGAAATGCTGTTTATGTTGTCTATCAGTAATTCGCTTTCTGGTAAATCGGGAGAGTATGAGGTGTCGAATTTATTTATGCTGCTGTCGCCGAACATTCCCTCTTCACATTCGGATTCGGAAACAGCGAGGGAGGCCCCTGGAGTGGCCGGTTCTGGACGGAATGATTCTGTCAAGGTGTTGTAGGCATCTAAATCGGACCAGTCATGAACTAGCAGGGGCTGTTCAGGCTGTGTTTCTCCCATTTCAAGCAGTTTTGTTTTGAATTTTTCAATTCCTTCCAGTTCAGCTTCAACAGCGGAAGCTCCCGACAAACTGGAACGTACTGAAACGTTGCAGGCGATGTCTGTCAGGCTTTCCATTACATCAGTAATAATGGTTTCATCAATAGGTATTTCAGGGGTGGACGGTATGTCCGCGAAGGGAGGAAAGGGCACTTCCGGAGTCCGTTTTTCCCATTCGACATCGTCGAACAGGGGAGTGAGGGCGACTGTCAGCGGAGCGGGAACATGAAAATAAGGACCAGATTGACGCTCGTGATAAGTTTGGCCTGGGCGTGAACCGTACATTCGGAAGAAGGCTTGCCTTTGCGGGATGGTGTTCATGCTACGGGCTTTGTTGTATTGCGCATAGGCACGTTCACCTTCGGAAGTATCAGTCATCAGGCTGATATTGGTCAGCAGATCATGGTAGGTCCATCCGGTTGTATCTATACTGGCTCTGCCATAATAATGCTTGAGCTGCTGTATTTCCAGATCCATCCGCCTCCGTATGCTTAGGCATATATAGTCTCGACCATTTTTACTGGAAATGACGACGGCGCCGTGGTAGTTTCCTTGTTCGAAATTAGCGATGTCAACGGGGTCTACGCTTCTCATAAAAGTAACTATCACTTCTCCCACTTCCGGATGCGCCAGCATATTTACTCCCAAAACGTTTTCAGGCTGTGTGGCTCCGGTCCTCAGCTTGCTGAATTTTTTCTTGTAATCTGCTTGGTCTTTTTCTGCGTCAGCTTTGGAAATGGGTTTTCGAAGTAGGGTTTTCGTTTTTGCGTAGGTTCCTGTCAATGACCTTTTGTTGAGCAACCGAGTGATGTTCTGAATGCCTCCGAAGTCGCCTTCTATTCCTTTCTGCTGGAGGCCGGTGAGGTCAGCCTCTTCGATAACTCCAAGTTCTTTTGAAAGCCGGATGGCAAAGGGGGTTTGGTGCCGGATCATGTCAGTAAAGCCGAACATATAGCGGGTGGCGTCTGACCCGGATCCTCTGAAGGGCATTTTGATGTTGTCTGCTATGGTTTTTCCTTTTTCTTCATCATCTCTGATCATTGAGGTTTTTTTTATCTCGGAATCAACAAGGGCTACGCTTGCTTCCAGCAGACAGTGTTCTTTATTGATGGTAAGCGTATTGCCGGTTAGCACTATGACAATCAGGGCATGTTGTTTCTTAAGTATTTGGTTAGCGGAGTCTATTAGTTCTTTTTGGGCAAAAAATGTTTTGGCGCGGTAAGGAGGCGGTATGTCCAGCAAAGCAATGCTGAAATCGTCAGCTATCAAGTAATGCATGTTGCTTTGCTCGCCATTTTGCTGCTCGGTATACACTCCTACCTTGGCCAGGTTGACGAGATGAGCTTCTTCGATTTCCAGGGTGTCGCCTGTTGTTACAGTGGGGTTAATTTCTTCTAGTGCATTTATTTGCAGCCGGTGTTCTTTTCCGGAGTACTCTACGCTAGTTTCCGTGACATTTTTTGTGCTGAAGTAAGCTTGTATGGGTGTGGGGCGTGAAGGAACAGGGGTTTTGTGGGAATGCAGGTTGTTTTTCTTTTTTTTAAAAGAATTGTTTTGCGGGTTAAAAAACATAGAGGGAGTTCCCTAGTGAAGCTTAAAAAAGTAACTCGGAGGCAAACAATAAGTTGCTGGAGATAACAGGCAAACAGGAGGCTTGCGTTTTTGGAAAAGCTGGCATATGGGTTTTCGATATAAATAGGCTCGGACTGCTTAGTTGCAGTCCAGATTCCGGATGTCTTCGAGGGTAAGGCTTATGCCGTCTTTGTTGTTTGAAATGTCCAAGTTTTCTGGAACATGATCTGCAAGAATCTGCTGAAGCTGGCAGAAGTCTTCCAGGCTGGAATTGTTGGAGAGGCTGAGCAGGGAGCTGACTTTTCGGAGGCTTTTGAATTTGTCGACGCTGACGAGCTTGTTGCAAAAGGAAATGCTGACAACCTGAGCTTCCTCCAGGTTTTCCATTCCCCCAAGATTTTTAAGATTTTGCAGTCCAAACAGGTCCAGCGCCTGGATTTTTTTCAGCCCTTCCAGTCCTTTGAAGGATATCAGGCTCTCAATGCCGTAAGCAGTCAGGCTTTGTCCGATTTCCGATAGGTTGGCGAGGCCGTTGAAATTGGATAAAGTATTGCCTCCTCCGTCATAGTCAATAGGGTCGCCGAAATACATATTTCCGGAAAGATGTCTTAGATGGCCGAGGGGAGTAAGTTCGGTTGTGTTTTTCAGGATAAGGTCGCCTTCGATGTGCGAGACAGCCAGGGTGCCGAAGCGGTTGAGCTCGGCCTGACTGCCGATGTTTACATTTCCCCAAAACCGGGTGATGGCTGGAGCGCCGATGATAAACTGAACAGGCTCCTGCATTGCTTTGAGGTTTTCCATTGAAAAAATTTGGGAGTGATCATCATAGCCTGTTGTTTTTATGGTGATGGTAACGGAATTCCCGTTTTCTATCAAATAACAGCTTTTTATACCTGACTGACCGGTTGCGGTGTAAGCCAGCTCGCCGTCTGTGTGCAGTTCGATAGTATAGGGGATGGGATCGCCGGTAGAGTTTTCGATAACAGAAACCTGAAAATGAAAATAATTGACTTCCTGAAAATCGATGCCAACGTATCCGAATTCCTCCAGAGAAATGTCATTTTTCGCGATAACTTCCACATTGATCGAAGACGTGTTTGATTCGCTGATTGAGAAATTCATGGGAAGAGGCGTTTCCACCAAGTGCACCAGATCTGGATTGGCTTCCTGCGTCGGTGTCAGGTAAATGATTTCATTGTTTGAATTCAGCAGGAAAAGGCTGGTTATTCGGTAATTTCCTACAGGTATGATGACGGGATTGATAAAAAGTCTTCCTTCGTCAAATACAACCGGGATGGTCAGCGCGTTCCATAGTATTTCGTTGTTTTCTGAATTGTTTACCGAGATACGAAGGCTGGTGACATCGTTCAGTGCCTGAATTTTTGCCTGCGTCTGTGAGCTTGGACTGAAGGTTAGTTTGAGAAATCCGTCCTTTAGCGCTTGAGGGGCATCCGGAGAGGAACAGCCGGACAGCAATGCAAATAATAACAATGCGGCAAACAGGTGGATTGTCGTCAGAGGTTTTCGGGTGATTGGCATGGCTTGAGGGATTTGAGAGTGAACATGAGGGTGCGTTGGCTGGATGGGGTTCTATTCGAAATATAATGCATAGTTTCGTGTTCAGGGCCGGTATTTTCTTTCTTTTGCGGGAAGAAAGCCTGCGGGTAAGTATTTGGATTCGATTGTATTTCCGGCGTTAAAAAGCAAAAAACGGGAACCTGTGTGGTTCCCGTTTCAACCTGTCAGCTTTCGTTCTATACCTATACTAAAAAATGGAAAAGTTCTGACTGGTTGTTGAGGTATTGAAAATTGATTTTTTTTTCGTTCATTCTGCCGATTAATTCTTCAAAGTCACTTCTGGATTTAGTCTCAATTCCGACCAGCGCAGGGCCTTTTTCCCGGGCGTTTTTTTTGGTGTATTCAAAGTGAGCGATGTCGTCATTTTCTCCCAGTACGTCAACGAGAAAGTCACGAAGCGCGCCGGCTCTTTGGGGGAAGGTGATGATGAAATAGTGCTTCAGTCCCTGGTGAAGAAGCGCTCTTTCCTTGATTTCCTCTGTGCGCGTGATGTCGTTGTTGCCCCCGCTTATCAGACACACTACGTTTTTTTCCTTTATTTCGTCTTTGTACTGGTCCAAAGCGGCAATGGAAAGCGCGCCAGCCGGTTCTGCAACGATGGCCTCTTGGTTGTAAAGCTGAAGTATGGAAGCGCAAACCTCTCCTTCAGGAATCAGTACAACATCATCCAGTATGTGCTGGCAGGCTGCAAACGAAAGGCTTCCGACCATGCGCACAGCCGCGCCGTCAACAAACTTGTCTATTTGTTCCAATTGCACGCGCTTGCCGGCTTCCAGCGATTTTTTCATCGCCGGAGCGCCTGCGGGTTCAGCTCCAATGATGCGCGTTTGCGGACTGACCTGCTTGATAAAGCTTCCCAGGCCCGAGGCCAAACCGCCGCCGCCCACAGGTACAAAAATGTAGTCAATCGGGCTTAGGCTGTCGCGGAAGATTTCCATGCCGACTGTTCCCTGTCCGGCAATTACTTTGGGATCGTCAAAAGGGTGGATGAAGCTCAGTCCGTTCTCTTCCGAGTCGCGGTGGGCGGCGAGCGATGCGTCATCGAAAGTGTCGCCGGAAAGCACGATTTCCACAAATTTTTTTCCGAACATGCGGACCTGACTGACTTTCTGCTTCGGCGTGGTGTGGGGCATGTAAATTTTTCCTGAAATACCCAGCTTGTTGCAGGCGTAGGCAACACCCTGCGCATGATTTCCTGCACTGGCGCAGACAACTCCCTTGGATTTCTGACTTTCCGTGAGCGAGCTGATTTTGTGAAAAGCTCCGCGGATTTTGTAAGAACGCACGATTTGCAGGTCTTCCCGTTTCAGAAAGATATTGCATTGATACTGTTCGGAAAGATTGTGGTTGCGCTGCAGCGGCGTAGGCTGAATGACGGAGCTGATATTTTGCAGAGCTTCCTGAATTTGGCTAAGGCTGGTAAGTACTTCAGTGCCGGTGGTTGCTGGTTGCATAGTAAGCGGTTTGGAAGGGACCGGTATTCCGGTTCCTTCTGTTGGTACTAGGATTCTTGTTCTGTAAGGACGTTTTGCGGGCGCAGTTTACGCACCTGCTGGCCGGTTTGCCAGATTTCAGAGTTTTTGATTTCGTCAAGCTCTTCCTGAAGTTTTTCACGGTAATCGTCTTGACTGTTTTTCTCAATGGAAATGCGCGCTTCGTTGCCGGAAGAAACGCTTTCGTAAAGGTCTTCAAATACCGGAGCCACGGCATCGCGGAAGCGGTTTTTCCAGTCCAGTGCACCGCGCTGTGCGGTAGTAGACGTGTTGGCGTACATCCAGTCCATGCCGTTTTCAGCTACCAGAGGCATAAGGCTTTCCGTGAGTTCTTCCACTGTTTCGTTGAAGGCTTCCGAAGGCGAGTGGCCGTTTTTGCGCAACACGTTGTACTGGGCTTCAAAGATTCCGGCAATAGCGCCCATTAGCGTCCCTCTTTCGCCGGTCAGGTCGCTGTAAACCTCTTTTTCGAAAGTCGTTTCGAACAAGTAGCCCGAACCGATGCCGATGCCCAGAGCAATGGCTTTTTCTTTTGCCTGTCCGCTGAAGTCCTGGTCTACGGCGATGCTGGAGTTGATGCCTTTGCCCTGTACAAATAGTCTTCTCAGGCTTGTGCCCGATCCTTTTGGCGCTGCAAGCACCACGTCGATGTTCTTTGGAGGAACAATGTTGGTTTGGCTTCTGTATGTCAGGCCGAATCCGTGCGAGAAGTACAGAGTTTTTCCTTCGGTGAGGCAAGGGCAGATGGTTGGCCAAACGGCGATTTGCGCCGCATCGGACAGCAGGTACATGAGGATGCTTGCGCGTTCAGCGGCTTCTTCGATGCTGAACAGCGTTTCTCCTTCCACAAATCCGTCTTTTTTTGCCTTTTCATACGAAGGAGAAGGTTTGCGCTGTCCTACAATGACATTGAAACCATTGTCACGTAGATTTTGTGCCTGTCCCGGGCCCTGCACGCCGTATCCGATAACTGCAATGGTATCTTTTTTTAAAAATTCGCGCGCTTTTTCCACTGGAAATTCTTCGCGGGTAATTACATTTTCTTCTACACCTCCAAAATTGATGATAGCCATAATTCGAATGAAGTTTTGTTATTGATAAATTTTTTCAGCACTTCCCCAATTGATTTTTTTTATTAAAAACTTTTGGAGAAGAGCTTTTGAAATGGGTAATTTTTTTAAAAAAATAATATGCTAAGCGGTCTTGATTTCAGAGTCAAGGCTCAGCAGATAATCGTTCAGGTGGTCCATGTTTTGGTTGACGGCGATGCGTCCAGATCGTGTGAACTCACAGATGCCGTACGGCTCAAGCTCATAGAACAGACTGTCGATCTGGCTTTCCACCGCGCTCAACTCTATGACGAAATATTCTTTTTCCTTTCGGAGAAGTTTTGCCTGGTATCTGTTTGCCAGCGAGAGTATGCCTTCCTCAATTCCTGGCCGGTTCAGCACTTTGATAAGCGCCAGCTCTCGGTGAATGATTTCGTAGTCCAGCGACCAGTACGTGCGGATTACTTCGACCTGTTTGTTGATTTGGGCAACTACCTTTTCGACCAGAAGCTGCCTGGAGTAGACGACGAAGTTGTAGCGGTGCACGCCGATGACCTCCGATCGGGAAGTCGTAACGCTTTCCAGGTTCATCTTTCTTCGGTTGAAGATGCTGGTGATGCGGTTGAGCAGACCGGGGTTGTTTTCAGAGAAAACAGTGATAGTGTATGTTGTGTCCATAACTAGAGCGGTTTATTTTAATCTGACTTTTGAAACACACGAGCCTGTAGGCACCATAGGGAACACATTGTCTTCTTTCTCGACCATGATTTCCAGCAGATAGGACTCTTTGCTGTCCAGCATTCGCTTCATGGCCGCTGCCAGTTCTTCTCTTTTTTCGATTTTCTCTGCGGGGATTCCGAACCCTTTACTGATCTGGGTAAATTCTGGGTTGTCCATTTCGGTGAAGGAATATCTTTTTTCAAAAAACAGCTCCTGCCATTGTCTTACCATGCCCAGAAAGCGGTTGTTCAGAATGATGATTTTTATCGGAATTCCAGTTTGTTTGATGGTGGCAAGCTCCTGGAGTGTCATCTGGAAGCTGCCGTCGCCGATAAGCGCCACTACTTCTTTTTCCGGTCTGCCGACTTTGGCGCCGAAGGCTGCCGGCAGCGCAAATCCCATTGTGCCCAGGCCGCCGGAGGTTACCCAGCTGTCGGTTTCATCGAATGCGTAATAGCGGGCCCCGATCATCTGGTGCTGTCCTACATCGGTGGTGAGAATGGCTTTGCCCTCGGTCATTTCCGACAGGCGGGCAACGACTTCTGCCATTTTGATCGGGCCTTTGCACGGTGCTGTTGACGGTCCGATGATTTCCCGATGCTCGATTTCTTTGGCCATGCCGAATTCCCTCATCCATTCCGGATATTTTTTCGGAGAAATTCTCTGCAACAGTTCTTCAAGAGCGCATTTGGCGTCCGCAATTATTGGAATGTCCGCTTTTACGTTTTTGTTGATTTCCGACGGGTCGATTTCGATGTGTATTACGGTAGCCTGCTTGGCGTAGGTTTTTAGATTTCCCGTTACGCGGTCATCGAAGCGCATGCCGACGGCGATTATAACGTCAGCCTCGTTGGTTTTAAGGTTCGGCGCGTAGTTTCCATGCATGCCCAGCATGCCTACATAGTTTGGGTGGCGGGTTGGCAATGCCGACAGTCCCAAAAGCGTTGAGCCTGCTGGAATGCCGGATTTCTCGACAAATTTTCTGAAAACCTGCTGAGCACCTGAAAGCAGAATGCCGTGTCCGGCAAGAATAAGCGGACGCTGGGCGTGGTTTATTATTTCGGCGGCGGCGATGATGCTGCTTTCTTTGGGCATTTGCTTAGGGAAGTAGCTCCTTATGCTTCGGCATTTGTTGTATGTGAAGTCTACTTCCTCAAGCTGGGCGTTTTTGGAAATGTCGATAACCACCGGCCCCGGCCGGCCCGAATTGGCCAGGTAAAAAGCCTTGGCCATAACCTCCGGAATTTCGCCGGCATGGGTAATCTGATAATTCCACTTGCACACGGGCATGGTGATTCCGATAATGTCTGTCTCCTGAAAGGCGTCTGTGCCAAGGAGGCTTTTGTGCACTTGTCCGGTGATGCAGACCATCGGCGTGGAATCGATCATGGCATCGGCAATGCCTGTGACAAGATTGGTGGCTCCGGGCCCAGATGTAGCGATGCAGACTCCTGTTTTTTGCGTGACTCTTGCGTAGCCTTCAGCCGCATGGCTGGCGCCTTGCTCGTGGCGCACCAGAATGTGGTTCAGACGGTCCTGGTAATGGTACAGGGCGTCGTAGACGGGCATGATGGCGCCTCCTGGATAGCCGAAGAGAGTGTCCACGCCTTCTTTCAAGAGAGATAGAATTACGGCTTCTGCTCCTGTAACCTTTCTTAAAGGCTTGGCAGATTTCTTTTGCTGCGTTTTTGCCAGTGTTTCCACAAGTGTCTCTTTTTGGTTTTTATATTAAATCTCGTCAGTTACGCAGCCCTCGGAGGCCGGCTTCACCGAACGAATATATTTCGCCAGAACACCTGACTGCGCTTTGTAAGGCGGTTGTTTCCAGCGTTTCTTTCTGTTTTCCAGTTCTTGGTCTGAAATCAGAAGTTCAATCTTGTTGTTGACAGCATCAACTCGTATGCGGTCGCCGTTTTCTACCAAGGCAATGGTTCCGCCTTCCTGTGCTTCGGGAGTGATGTGGCCGACTACAAAGCCGTGCGAGCCACCGGAGAAACGCCCGTCGGTAATAAGCGCGACGTCTTTGCCGAGACCTGCTCCCATAACAGCACCGGTTGGTTTGAGCATTTCGGGCATACCAGGAGCGCCTTTCGGTCCGGAATATCTGATGACAATAACTTCTCCCTTCTGCACTTCGCGGCCTATGCCTTCGATGGCCGAAAATTCATCGTTGTAAATGCGGGCAGGCCCTTCGAACAGCTCGCCCTCTTTGCCGGTGATTTTGGCCACGGCGCCTTGTTCTGCAAGGTTTCCGTAAAGAATTTGCAGGTGTCCTTCTTTTTTGATTGGATTGGCGAGCGGACGGATAATATCCTGCCCTGCAGGTAACTCGGGTGCCGACGCCAGGTTTTCAGCCACTGTTTTGCCGGTTACGGTCATACAGTCTCCGTGCAGCAATCCTTCTTTTAACATGTATTTCATGACCGCTGGAATTCCGCCGATACGGTACAGGTCTTCCATCAGATACCTGCCGCTTGGTTTCAGGTTGGCGAGGAAAGGCGTTTCGTCGCTGATGCGCTGGAAGTCGTCAAGTGTCAGATTGACCTGGACAGATTTGGCAATGGCAATGAAATGCAGAACTGCATTGGTGGAACCGCCCAGCACCATGATGAGGCGCAGTGCGTTTTCGAAGGCTTTTTTGGTCATAATGTCCTTTGGCCGGATGTTTTTTTTCATCAGGTTGCGGATCGCTTTTCCGACTTCCATGCATTCGGCATTTTTTTCCGGGCTAACGGCTGGGTTGGAAGAATTGTACGGAAGGCTCATGCCCAGCGCTTCCATTGCCGAGGCCATTGTGTTTGCCGTATACATGCCGCCGCAGGCCCCTTCGCCGGGGATGGCGTTTTTGATAATGCCTTTGAAATCTTCTTCTTCAATGGTGCCTTTCAGCTTAGCGCCGTAAGCTTCGAACGCCGAGATGATGTTTAGGCTTTCTCCTTTCCATTCTCCCGATCTTACTGTTCCTCCGTAAACCATCAGTCCCGGACGGTTTAGCCGGCCTAGCGCCATGAGCGCGCCGGGCATGTTTTTGTCGCAGCCTACGACCGGAACTACGGCGTCGTAGTACTGGGCGTTTACTACTGTTTCGATGGAATCGGCAATGACATCGCGCGAAACAAGCGAGAAGCGCATGCCGTCGGTGCCGTTGGAGATGCCGTCGCTGACACCGATAGTATGAAAAATTAGCCC
>JAKSBZ010000083.1 GCA_022360875.1 Cytophagales bacterium
GCCGGCCGGAATATAAAGGTATTAGAGGTGAATGGCGTAAATTCCGAAGCGGCGCATATTTATGATAAAAAGATGAGGCTTAAAGACGCTTACCGGGACGTTTGGAATCAGCAGCGTTTGGTGTATCGCCTGGCCAAGCGGAATATTGCAAAGGGAGTTCAGACGCCTTCTTTGGCTTATTTTATTAAAGCGCTTTATGCATATTGGAAGGCATAGAGGGATGTTTTTGGTTTTATCAGCCCTGTTGGTTTGGGCTGGGATCTCTTTTCCGAAAGTGAAAGAAAATGCTGGTGAGAAGTTTAAGTCAGGGGCTTTCAGCTCGTCCTTCGGTACGCTTCATTACAAGGTTGCGGGAGAGAAGTCCTGTCCTGTTTTTTTAATGATACACGGATCGCCGGGCAGCTGGAAGGCTATGCGTGTTTTTTTGGAGGATTCGGAGCTCACTAGCCGTTTTCGCGTCGTGGCTATCGACCGGCCGGGGTATGGGAAGTCTTTTTTGGCCCAGGACGAGAAGAACAGCTTGAAATCCCAGCTTAGGTTGATTGGAGCGTTTACTGATTCATTGCAAAACGGGAAGCCGTTTTACTTATTGGGGCATTCCTATGGGGGTGCGCTGGCTGTCGGGCTTCTGGCTGAAAAAAACTACATGTCAGGAGCTGTATTGGTAGCTCCTACCTTGTCGCCGGAAATTCAGAAAAAACGCTTTTACAATTATTTTGCGGCGGCCCTGAAGCCTGTCATGCCAAAGGAAATTAAAAAGAGCAATGAAGAAATGTGGGTGCTTAGCGATGAGCTAAAAAAAATTGAACCGCAACTGAGGCAGATTAACGTGCCGGTTAGGCTTATTCATGGAAAAAAAGACTGGCTGGTTCCGTACAGAACAGTTCAGTATTGTGAAGAGAGGATTCCCGGAGAATGCCTTCAAGTAATAACAGTGCCTAAAGGAGGTCATTTTATTCTCTGGGAGCAGCACCAGCTGGTAGCGGAAGAGATGATGAGTCTTGCTGAGGAAGAGCAGAAAAAATTATAAGGGTGATAAGGGCATGCACAGCAAAAAAAGCTGTGCATGCTTCTGTAAACTGCAACTAGATTATGGTATATATTTCTTTTTGAGCTTCCCGGTTGATTTCCAGTTTTATTTTGATTTCTTCCCAGTCTTTCTGAAACATGGTGTAAATGTAGTGGTCAGAAAATGAATTATCGATGAGAAGAGCTTCCCTTTCAATTCCCTCAAAGAAGCATCCGATCCGTTCGGCTAGCCGCTGGGCATTGGTGTTGTCATAGGTGCATCGGATGCTTACCTTGTTGAGCCCGCAGGTGTAGAAAGCTTCGTCGAAAATGATTTTCAGAGAATGAAAAGCAAGGCCCATTCCTTCCTTTTTCTGGTCAACCCAAAAGCATATATCCCCCTTTTTATTTTCCTGATCGATATGTTCTATGCCGGCTTGCCCTGCAAGCTGATTCCGGTGGTAAATCAGGAAAGACAGGCTTTCTCCGTTTTTTCTTTTCTTTAATTCTTTATTGAAAAAAATATTGAAATCCTCATCGGAACTGATTTTCCTGGACCATTGGAAATGTTTCCGAAGTCTGGAGATATTGGCCGTAATGCATTCGAACAGTTCTGTCTGGGCGTGGCTGGCAAGAGGAGCCAAGCGAAAAGAGGATGGTGTCGAGGGTGTGATAACAGGCTTTTTCATGGAGACAAATTAAGGGTTGGACTTCGGGGAAACAGAACTGTTAGCCAACTTCCCTTCAAAAAGTATGCGACAACGGTTTGCAGAGTGCTTGCGTGCTGGCCATGAGGAGAATACCGGGAGCTAAGCTTTTACAAAAGCGGTATTATTAGTTTAAAATTGGTGCTATTTGAAGCTGTTTTCAAAATTCAAATGCGCAACTCTTGACTGTGTGAGGATCTTGACCGAACTTGTGAGAAAAGATAAACAGAGTGCTTTTATGACAAGAAATATTGTATCGTTAATTGTAGTTTTTGTTTTGAGTGCGGGCCTTGCTTTGGCTCAGGCTCACAAACCTCTCAATATTGTTAATTCAGAAAAGGATGAGATGGATCCGCATTTCTGTCCGGCGGGCGACATGCTTTATTTTTCCCGTGCTTTTTCACCAAGCAATGCTGGAGGGAAACGCGACGGCGGAGATATTTGGGTTTCGGCAAGATTGTCGAATGCCGAATTTTCGGAAGCGGCGCCATTGAATGGCCGGCTGAACAACGGCAAAAAAAACCAGATCGTGGGTTTTAATACCAAAGGAGATATAATGTATTTGTTGAACGCTTATGAAGAAACGCTGAGTGACAAAGCTTTTGCTTATTCAAAAAAGAAGGGCAACGGCAGCTGGACAGCGCCGAAGCCTTTGGGACTGGTTTCTTTTCGTGCCAAAGGCGACTATGGCGCCTCTGTTACGGCTGACGGCAAGGTGATGGTTCTATACGGCGAATCTTACGGTACACGCGGTGCAGAAGATTTGTACGTTTCATTTCGAAAGAATGACCTGAGCTGGTCGGATCCTATCCACTTGGGCGATCAGATCAACACCGCTTATCAGGAGGTGACGCCTTATTTGGCGTCCGATCATAAAACGCTCTATTTTTCGAGCAACGGGCACCGAGGCGAGGGAAGCTTTGATGTTTTTGTGGCTCACCGCCTGGACGACACCTGGAAAAACTGGTCGAAGCCCACGAATTTGGGCAAAACGGTCAACACAAAAGGAAGCGAAAAATACTACCAGGTAGGGCCAGAGGGAGTTTTGGCTTTGTACACCTCTACGCTGGACAGCGAGGGGTACAGCGACATAAAATTTATCTGGAGCGAAAACGAGCGTTTTTCCGCACCTGAGAAAAAACTAACTGAACAGAAAGAAACTGTGGCAGATGATGCCGTGGAGGAGAAAGCCGTTCCGGCTGAAGAATTGAAAGAGGCGATAAAGCGCCTGGCCTTGTCGGCTGCAGATGCTGGAACCAAAGAGTCGCTGCCGTTTGAATACAAACCGGCTGAAAGCGGACAATGGGAAACAGCCGAAAGCGGAAAAGCGATGGTGGCTTTTGACGGAGATTCCCTGAAATACGAAATACGTGCAGCGGGCTATTTGCCGGTTTCCTTCATGATGCGCGCGGATAACTCACCTCATGTGGTTTTTCTTGAAAAGCTGGAAATTGAAAAAGCAATTGTGCTTAAAGAGGTGCTGTTTGAAAGAGGTACGGTGAAATTGCTTGAAGCGTCTCATGATCAGCTGAAAAAATTAGTGAGCGTGCTGAAGCAGAATCCGTCGATGAGAATCGAAATCGGCGGACACACCGACAACCGCGGAAGCGCAAAGGCGAAAAACCGTTTGTCGCGGAACCGTGCAGCCGCCGTGAAGGAATATCTCGGCAAATCCGGAATTGATGAGTCAAGAGTGTTGACGAGAGGCTACGGAAGCTCCAGACCGATTGCCAGCAACCAGAGCGAGGAAACCAGAAGGCTGAATCGCCGGGTGGAGTTTAAAATACTGAAGAGGTAATGTGTGCAGGGAGAAGATGATAGGTGTTTCAGTCCAGCTTTCTGCGGGCGCTGGACTGAAATATCGTTTTACTTCCTGTAATTGGCAGGGCTATGTAGTTTGCATTTGAAATATTGAAGCGCTGTAGTTGAACCCCGCTGGACTGCTGCGCCCGGATGTACAACCCGGCCATAGGCAGGCGGAATGTGGTCGATCCTTTGGCGGAGAAATATAATCAATGGTCTCCATACAATTATGCTTTCAATAATTCCATTCGTTTTATAGATTGGAAAGGATTAGGGCCTGGAGATAGGGTTAAGATTGCCGCTAGCATGTTAGGGACGCCTTATAAACAAGAGATTACTTCTGCTTTAAGAACGGGGGCTTCTGCTGAAGCGATGAAATACATGGATTGTTCTGAATTTGTGAGTAGAGTTATGGCAGGGGATGGTATTACAGATGGAGTTAAACATACTCGTTCATCTCAAATTACGGCTATGGCTGAAAATGGAGATAAGTTTGAGAAAAGTACTACTCCGCAAAAAGGTGATATCGTCGCATGGAATGGCCATACAGGAATTGTTGAAGGATTTGATTCAGATACGAAGAAAGTTACAGTATTGCACGAAACTCGTTATACAAAAAAAGATGGTACAAAGGTGAAAAGTGCTGTTAGAGAAAAATACAGTACTAAGTATTATAAAAAGAAAGGTGCTGTTTTTTTTCACCCATAAAATGAAACTGATGATGTTATTGGAAAAGTATTTCAAGGAGAAGAATTATCGCCTATTTCAGTAGAACCAGAAGGGGCTTCAACTGAGGTGAAAAAACAGCCTTTAGTTGAGGAAAAACAGAACGTTCCAACTCTAAATTTTTAATAAGATGACTAGGATTTTATTTTCATTTTTTTTGATTACTCTAATCTCTATTCCTTCTTATGGCATTGGGCTGCCTTTTAATTGCGATCTCTCTTGGGAGAAATACGAATTTCGTATAGATTCAACTCTTAAAAGAGAAACTCTTTTAAGTATAAATGATAATCTGATAAAATATCTGTTAAGTA
>JAKSBZ010000262.1 GCA_022360875.1 Cytophagales bacterium
CGTATATCAGAAAGATGATTTATCCGCGAACCGTAGAGGTAACAAGTCAACCGGCTGTAGCCTTGAAAAATGTTGCCAGTGTAGGATACAAAATAGGGCAAAAAGTAACATTGGACGGAACTCCTCAACCAGGTTTTCGATTTGTAAGATGGGAAGCTGGAGGAAAAGAAATAAGTAAAGAGAGTCAGTATGCATTTGTTTTAAAAGGGGACAGTCCGCTTCAGTATAAGGCGGTATTCGAAGAAGCGTACACATTTTCAGGAGGAGAAGGAACCATTCTTAATCCGTATAAGATTGGGTCTTTGGAACAGCTTGCCCAGCTTTCTTATGTGAAATCTCTCTGGGATAAGCACTTTGTTTTAACAGCTGATATTGATGCCGCACCAGCGAAAAGCTGGCACTGGGGAAAAGGTTTTCTGCCAATTGGAAGCGGAGATGTATTTAGAGGAAGTTTGAATGGGAATGGCCATCTTATTAAGAATCTTTACATAAACCGGCCAAAAGAAAGAGACGTTGGTTTGTTCGGCCATGTTAGAACAGGAAGTGGTAAATATATTCCTTATAGCGAGTTTATTAGCGTGCAGAAGTTAGGAATCATTAACGCCTCGATAACCGGATATAATTCTGTAGGGACAATTTCAGGAAGTTTTTATGCTAAAGGCAGGGATTTATTTGCCCAAGGAACCGTAAAAACGGAAGGGCCTGCTAGTTATGGTGATTATATTGGGGGAATAGTTGGAAATACATATTATAATCAACATGTGAAATTAGTTAATGTCTTTAGCTTAGTTAAAATAATTGAAAGAGATAAAACAAGAGTCTTCTCATATATTGGAAATGGTATGGTAAACTCGTACTGGGACAAAGAAGTAACCGGAGCCAACACAGCGAAGGGTGTTTCTAACGAGTACGGTTTGCTAACTCGCGAATTTGCCGATGTTTCTAATTTCAAAGGATGGGATTTCGATAAAGTATGGGAAATTCAAATACTTCCAGAAGTCGACAAGTATCCAAGGCCATACTTTAAGCAACAGAAGTATGATGCAATGATATCTGTTAATCTGGTTCCTACTTCATCGCATAAGGTCAAGTCAATTTCTGGAGAGAAAGGGTATAATGTGGGAGAGCAAGTGAAGCTGTCAGTAATTCCTAAAGCCGGCTACCAGCTGTCTGCCTGGGTAGCGGGTAAAGACACCGTGAGCACTGAAAAAGAATATTCGTTTGTCTTGAAAAAAGATTCTCCGGAGATTTATACGGTTCGGTTTGAGGAAAATCCTCAGTTTGCGGGGGGAGACGGAAGTTTAATGGATCCTTATCAGATCGCTACATTGTCTCAGCTTGAGCAACTTAGCTGGTGTCCTTCTCTTTGGGACAAGCATTTTATTCTCATTGCGGATATTGATGCCTCTGCCACAAAAACATGGGATAGTGGAAAAGGCTTTTATCCAATTGTGCGTGATTTTTATGATCCGAATAGACAGCCAAAAAATTTCGAGGGATCGTTTAATGGAAATGGCAAAACAATGTCTGGTTTAGTTATTAACAGGCCTCATGGAAAATATATTGGCTTATTTGGCAGGTTAGTGTCGGAGAGTAGAAAACGTGAGATTTTTGTGAAGAACCTTTTGATGAAGGAAGTAAATATTTCGGGGAATGCTTATGTAGGTGCAGTAGCAGGAGAATGCAAAGGGAATATTTCCAATGTGTGTGTAAGAGGTTCTGTAAAAGGAGAGACAGAAGTTGGAGGGGTTGTAGGTTATTGCCGCGGTTCGGCACAAAGAGTGATTTCTAGCGGGGAGGTTTCAGGAGTTAGTAATGTAGGGGGCTTATTCGGTGTCTTGCGTGCAAATGTAAGGGATTGCTATTCTGTCAATTATGTAAAGGGTAAAATGTCGGTAGGGGGACTTGCTGGAGATGCAAGCGAACATGAGCATTGGAATAAACATGTTACGATAGCTAATTCATATTCTTTTGGAAAAATTGAATCAGAAAAAGGCGTGGGAGGAATTGTTGGTCAAAAGGAAAACAAGTTAATTCTAAAGAATTCCTTTTGGAATAAGACCAGTAATTTAGGTTTGGCCGTGAGTGAAGAGGAAAAAGCTTATGGACGGACCGCCGGGCAGTTTGGCGAACAAAAGCAATTCAAAGAATGGGATTTCAAATCCATTTGGGAGATGAAGAAAGGGAAAGAAGAAGGAGCGGTGGTGCGCCCGCACCTGCGCTGGGAAAATGCCTTCATTGTAGATGCATCTGTAGACTTAGAGTTAGGGACAGTGGAAGGCTCAGGGTGGTTCCAGCAAGGCGCTTCATGCACACTGTCAGCCAAGCCGGCTAGTAACAGGTATACTTTAAAGCGGTGGGTGCTGAATGGAAAAACATACAGTGAGGAGCCGACCATTACTTTTAAAGTTGAGCAGAATATGTCCTTTTTTGCCGAATTCGCCCTTAAAGAATACAAGCTTCAAATTAACACCACTGCAGGTGGAAAAGTAATGCAAAGAGTGGCTGGTGAAAAAGAAAATGAATATATGTTGGTTAAACCGGCAACTAGCTTTAAGCATGGTCAAAGTCAAAACATTGCTATAGTGCTTATTCCGGATGAAGGTTATGAAATTCATTGCACTATAAATGGTCAGCCGGCCTATTTCGAAAAATATAAGGAGAATTGGATAAAAACTTTGCCTGGTATTGATGGAGATGTTACCATTGATATTCAGTTTTATCGTTTGCTAAGTGCAGAAAAATTATTAGCTCCTGCGGTTTATCCGAATCCAGTTCGGGATCAGT
Organism: Cytophagales bacterium; assembly: GCA_022360875.1. GTDB lineage: Bacteria > Bacteroidota > Bacteroidia > Cytophagales > Cyclobacteriaceae > JAKSBZ01. Next base: position 2,788 of record JAKSBZ010000262.1, read on the forward strand.
TGCAATTGCGCAATCTGGTTGTCGGGGGAATAATCGAACTGCGCAGCCTCAGCGGTGTGGTTGTGAAGCAAGCCACCGCTAAGAGTGAAGTTCATACTCTCGACTGCTCTGCTCTTCCGGCCGGAGTCTATTTGCTTCGGATTGACGGAAAAATGATTCAGAAAATTTTTAAGCAGTAAGACAGTGAGAGAATATGTGATGTAGCAGTTAAAGCTCCCCGAGAATTAAAATCCTTGGGGAGTTTTTTATGTCTTGTAAAATGTCTGAATTAGTTTCATAGGAGTGGTAATGTCGATTGATCGTATTTTTTAATGATGATAAAGCTTGGTTGAGTCGGAATAAATACAGCACATATGGTTTGTTTTATTACACTTACCTTGAATTTTTTAATATATTATACCAGCATTCAAACAACAAACCCCTACTGAAATGAAAACAATAACCGAGTCGATTAAAGCGGAGCTAAACAAGCTGCATGTAAAGCCGGTGAATATGGCGGTTTCGACGGGCACGCAGTGGTTCGGGGACAGCGGAGAGCTGCTCCGTTCGGTTTCGCCGGTGGACGGCGAGCTCATTGCGCAGGTGTATCAGGCCAGTGTAACGGACTATGAGCAGGCGGTGCAGCAGGCGCAGCGCGCGTTTGAGGCCTGGAGACTGGTGCCTGCTCCCAAACGCGGAGAAATAGTGCGGCAGGTGGGCGAGGCGCTGCGGGCGCAGAAGCCGCATCTGGGCCGTTTGGTGTCGTACGAAATGGGCAAATCGCTGCAGGAGGGGCTGGGCGAGGTGCAGGAAATGATAGACGTTGCGGATTTTGCCGTCGGGCTTTCCCGGCAGCTGTACGGCTTGTCGATGCATTCCGAGCGCGTGCAGCACCGCATGTTCGAGCAGTGGCATCCGCTGGGCGCTGTCGGAATTATTTCGGCTTTCAATTTTCCGGTGGCCGTCTGGTCGTGGAATGCGTTTGTGGCCTGGGTTTGCGGCGACGTCTGCCTTTGGAAGCCTTCGGAAAAGACGCCGCTGACCGCGGTGGCCTGTCAGAAAATCGTGCAGGGCGTTTTTGAGGCGAATCAGGTGCCCGAGGGCGTAAGCTGCCTGGTTCAGGGCGACTATTCGGTCGGCGAGATGATCGCGCGCGACGGACGCATTCCGCTTGTGTCGGCCACGGGCTCGACGCGTATGGACAAGAAAGTGGGCGCGGCGGTGGGTGCCCGGCTGGGGCGCGCGCTGCTGGAGCTGGGAGGCAACAATGCCGTGATTGTTTCGGAGCACGCCAATATGGACATAGCGCTGACTTCGGCGGTGTTCGGCGCTGTGGGTACGGCCGGACAGCGGTGCACGACAACGCGCCGGCTTATCGTGCACGAAAGCATTTTGGAGGTTTTCAAAAAGAAGCTTGCTCACGCTTACAGCCAGCTGAAGATAGGATCTCCTTTGGATGAGACGAACCACATGGGACCGCTGATTGACGCGGAGGCGGTGGCGGTGTACCGACAGGCGCTGGAGGAGGCGGTGAACCAGGGAGCGGAAACGGTGGTGGAAGGAGGAGTGCTTCGCGGCGAGGGCTATGAGTCGGGCTGTTATGTGAAGCCTGCGGTTTTTCAGGTTGAAAACCATTGCGAGATTGTTCAGACCGAGACTTTCGCGCCTATTCTTTACATTATTCCTTATTCAACAATTGGGGAAGCGATTGCCCTGCAAAACGACGTGCCTCAGGGGCTGAGTTCTTCGATTGTCACCAATCACCTGCAGGAGTCCGAAGCGTTTCTTTCCTGCGCCGGATCGGACTGCGGCATTGCCAATGTTAACATTGGGACATCCGGTGCCGAGATCGGGGGAGCGTTTGGGGGCGAGAAGGAAACCGGAGGCGGTCGCGAGTCGGGTTCGGATGCCTGGAAGGCTTATATGAGAAGGCAGACCAACACGGTAAATTACGGGGATGAGCTGCCGCTGGCTCAGGGGATTAAATTTGACATTTGAGATAGCTTAGGCAAACTGTTGGATGAATTCAAAATAGATTCTTTGCGTTTGGTATTATGTTTAAAAATACCAGGAAAGAATATTTACAATCATTTCAAAATAAATATTTTAAGAAATTCAAGCACTTAATCCGTTAAGTGCTGTCTTTTTTATAAGCGGTTAAAGAGTCTGTTCTTTTTTGTCTATATTATGAAGTATGGCGGATTCATTTTGCTTTTTTGAAGTGTTCTGATTTGGGAGAATTTGGAGTTTTTTGTCTCTGTATTAAAAAAAAAGCGGATGCTGAATTTGTCTTGAAGCCGTTTGGTTGCCTTCTGCAGGCTGCAGCAAACGGCATAGTGTCAGTTTATATTTTAACGCTACAATTGTATGTTAGAACCTTCTCCATGTTTTTTTGCCGTTATGCTCATTGACGACAATGAGATCGACAATCTGATTAATAAGAAAATGATCGAAGCCAGCGGCATAACCCGTAATATTTACACTTTTACGGGGGCGAAAGGAGCTTTTGAGTTTTTAAGAATTGCGGAAAGCATGAGCGGGCTTGATCAGTCGATTTTTCCTCAGATAATCTTTCTTGACATTGACATGCCTTTTATGGACGGCTTTCAGTTTCTGGAAGAGTTCGACAAGCTTTCAGAACGGACCAAGGAATGCTGTTATGTTGTGATGCTAACATCTTCCATTAGCCCGGCGGATGTGTCGCGCGCGCAGGACAACAAAAACGTAATGCAGTACGTGAGCAAGCCGCTTACTCAGGAAAGTCTGAAGAATATCAGAGAGACTTTGGCGGAGAAAAGCATTTAGCGGTCGCTGTTGTATTGTGCGCAGGCTCTCCTGCATTTGGAAAAGCGGGCTTAAAAAAGTTCGCTTTTTGTTTTTTCTGTTTTGCCTTTTGGCTTGCCTTAGGTATCATTGTAAGAATTTTGCGGCGCTTAGCGGGCCGTTTAGTGATTGAGCAGCAACCGAAAACCATTTGTATGAGCACATTTCTGGGAGATTTGGCGCAGGAGGTGATCAAAAAACACCAAGGGCATTTTAATGAGCTGACGCTGGTGTTTCCCAACCGGCGCGCGGGCTTGTTTTTCAGAAGAGAACTTGCGCAGCGCATCAGCCAGCCGATTTGGTCGCCCCGGATTGTCAGCATTGACGATTTTATAAAGAGTTTGTCTTCGCTGAAAAATGCGCATAAGCTCAAGCTGCTTTTTGAGCTTTACGAGGTTTACAGCAGTATGGCCGGAAAGAAGGAGTCTTTTGACCGGTTTTACTACTGGGGCGAAATGCTGCTCAAGGATTTTGAGGATATTGATAAATACGGAGGAGAGGCAGCGAAAATTTTCGAGCACCTGAAGGATCAGAAAGAGATTGAAGAGGCTTTCGAATATTTGACCGAAGAGCAGGTAAAGCTCATTCAAACGTTCTGGGCGAGTTTCAGAGGCAGCATTTCCAGCCATCAGCAGGAGTTTATCGATACGTGGAGGATTCTGGCGAAAGTTTACAGCGCTTTTCAGACGCGGCTTCGGGAAGAAGGGATAGCCTATACGGGCATGATTCATCAGGATGTCGTGCGGAAGATTCGCGCAGGCGAGGTGGATCATTCCTACCAGCGGCTGGTGTTCGCGGGCTTCAATGCGCTGACGCAGACCGAGGAAACGATTATCAGCTGGTTTCTGGAGCATGTGCCCAGCGAGATGCACTGGGATGCGGACGAGTATTATTTTGCCGACGCCAAGCAGGAAGCCGGAAATTTTCTGCGCATGTACAGGCAGCACCGCGTGCTGGGAAAAACCTTTCCTGAAACTTTCAAGAACGGCTTCGATCCGAAGTTTAGAAAACAGATTTCGATTACGGGAGTGGCCATGGAAGTCGGGCAGACGAAATTGCTGGGCAAGCAGCTGCAGGAGCTTCAGCGGCGGCTGGAGGAGTCCGGCGAGCGGCTTGTGCCCGAGCGCACGGCGATAGTGATTCCCAACGAGGGGCTGCTGTTTCCTGTGCTGCACGCGCTTCCCGAATCGTTTCAGAAGCTGAACGTGACGATGGGTTATCCGCTGTCGAAGACGTCGCTGTACCAGTTTTTTGAGCAGCTTGCCGATCTGCAGCTTGCTTCTCGGGTCAATGGCTTTTTTCACTACCGGCAGGTGCTGGCGCTTCTCAAGCATCCGTTTCTGATGCACGCCAATTATGAGTTGGCAAGCCGGCTAAGCCGGGAAATTGTCCAGGAGAACAAACATGCGGTGGCGGCTGACTGGCTGCTTCGGGAGCCCTGCGAGTCGTTTCAGCTGGTTTTTCAGCGCACCGAGTCGATAGAGGGTTTCTGCGCGTATCTGGACAGTATTCTCCGGCATTTTCATGAGGTGTTTTCCAACAAGGAGCTGAAGGATCCGACTTTCGAGCAGGAGTTTGTGTATTATTTTTACAAAGAGCTTAACCGGCTTGCCGAGCTGGTGGGCGACAATTCCAGGCTGGACGTTGGGCTTCCGACTTTTATACGCCTCATGAAGCAGATTATCCGCAATTTGCGCATTCCTTTTAGCGGTGAGCCGCTGAACGGCTTGCAGGTAATGGGGGTGCTGGAAACCCGGAATCTGGATTTTGAGAATGTGTTTATTCTGTCCATGAACGAGGGATCGTTTCCGGCGGCGCCGAGTTCGCACTCGTTTATTCCTTACAATCTGCGCAAAGGCTACGGCCTGCCGACTTTCGAGCAGCACGACGCAATATACTCGTATTTGTTTTACAGCCTGATTCAGCGGGCCAAGAACGTGCATATGCTCTACAATACTTCGGGCAACAACGGAAGCGGCGAGATGAGCCGTTTTTTGCATCAGCTTTTATTTGAATACAACCCGAAAGCGGAGGTGAAAATCGAGCGGCGGGTGCTTTCCAACTCCATACAGATTTCCGAAGTCAAACCGCTGGCTGTTGCTTCCAGCGAATACACACGGCAGAAGCTGCGCCCGTTTCTCTCGAATGAGGAGCCGCGTACGCTGACTCCGTCGGCGCTCAATACTTTTCTGGACTGCCGGCTGAAGTTTTACTTTCGTTATGCGGCAGGTTTGCAGGAGCCCGACATTCTGCTGGAAGAAGTAGAGGCGCGCAGTTTCGGAAACATTCTTCACAGCACGCTGGAGGAGCTTTATAAGCAGCTGATGGCGCGGAAAAAGTCGGATGAAATTGCGGCGACGGATTTTGAATACCTGAAGAAAGGCGTGCATGCGGCTATTGACAGCTGTTTTCAGAAGCAGTTTCAGCTGAACCCGGACCAGCCTGTCGCGTATGAAGGACGGAATATTATTGCCCGGGAGATGATTTATGAAATGGCGCTGAAGATTCTCGCCATCGATGCCGAATATGCGCCCTTCAGAATTCTGGGACTTGAAGAACGCATCGGCTTGGACTACGCCTTCAGCCAGAACGGAGAGAAGAAGCAGGTTAGGCTGGGCGGATACGTGGACCGGATTGACATGAAAGACGGTGTGATCCGCATGATTGATTACAAATCCGGCAAGGACAACAAAGTAATTTCTGAGGGCATTCCGAAATTGTTTGACCGCGCTGAGAAGAAGAGAAACAAGGCTGCGCTGCAGACGCTGATTTACGCTATGGTTTACAATCAGTCCCGTAACAGCAAGAAGCTGCCCGTAAGGCCGGGGATTTTCAACAGCAAAGAAATTTTCAGCAAGGATTTCGAAAGCGAGCTTTCAATAAAACAGGGCAGAAATCAGCCGGTAAAAGTGATGGACGCCCGCAGTTTGGAGGAGGAGCTTCAGGAAAATCTGAATGCGGTATTGGCTGAAATGTTTTCCGAACCGTTGTTTGACCAGACCGAGAACCGCGATATATGCGCTTTCTGTCCGTATGCTGAGATTTGCCAGCGGAACTGACAGTTTGTTTTAAAGAAAATAAAAAAACGCACTGCCTTGCAAAAGACAGTGCGCGGATATGAGTTTTTTTTCTGCCGATTAGAACATTCGGAAAGTCTTGTTGTGCTTGTTCAGCAAGGCATGGACTGAGTCAGCCTGCTGCGTGGCTTTGTGTGTCCGAAGTGTTCGTGAAAGATCATAGAGTGTGTACATGCTCCTTTGCACTTCCTGGGTGATCGGGTAATTTTTTTTCGTGTAGTAATCCAGCATTTCATCATTGTCTTTGGCAACGTCCCGGGCTATTTTGAGTGCTTTTTCTTTTTCTTTCAAAAGGAGGAGCGAGGAAACAGTTCGGGAAGCCGTAAAGTCGAAGGGAATGACTGTGCCGGGAATCCAATTCAGGCTGGCATCAACCACTTCCTTAGCTTTCCCAGGCTCGTTTTCCATGATAAGCGCCTGAGCAAGCGAATTGAAATTCGACCGTGCGTTCTGCACAAAGTTTCGGTAGTTTTCGTTGTAGTACACCTTTGGATTGTCCAGCCCGCGGTGGTGGAACTTGTTCATCAGGTTGCTGTACATCACGTCGGTATTTACGAATTCAGCGCGCGGATTCGGGTTTTTCACCGGAAGCAGACGGTAAGCGCTGCCTTCCTGCACGCAGTACGGTCTCAGATCGAAGCCCAGCGTAGCCATCGAGGTGTGGTTGAAGTAAATCGGACGCTCCCAGTTGTTGTTTGTGATCAGGTCGATAATCATCAGCGCGTTTTTCTCCAGGTAGTTCTTCTTCATTGTCCAGGTGATGTTGCTAACCTGGTAAGGCTTCAGTTTTTCCGGAATGATGTTCAGGCGGGCAACCTGCGCCGAATCCACTTTGTAGAACATGTTTTTGGAAGGCGTGATGGCAATTCTTCCTCCGTCGCGTGTTTTGGAGAACAGGCTGGAGTTTTTCTTCCGCAGCAAACGAATGTACTGCTTGGCGTCGATGTGCTGGTTTTTCATTGACGGCGTTTCGTAGTAGGCCACCTGGTCGAAATCGCCGCCCTGAAGCACTTCCTCGGCCGTAAAGCTAAACGGCAGCGGTTTGGAGTCGTAGGCGCTGCGCATCATCTGGTGGATGTACCAGTCGGTGTTGAAGTAGCTAAGCACGATAACGCGCACGTCGGTGCGGTAGCCTTCCACTTCCTGCACATACCACAGCGGGAAGGTGTCGTTGTCGCCGCCGGTGAAAATGATGGCGTTCGGCTCGCAGGAATCCAGGAAATTCTTGGCGGAGTCTACCGAATAGTAGCGGTCCGAGCGGTCGTGGTCGTCATAGTTTTCGGCCAGCAGAATGCCCGGCACGGTGAGTGTCAGCACTCCGGCCAGTGCCGCGGAAGTTATTTCCTTCATTCCTCTTTCCCTGAGTCCCTGGATGAGCGCCAGAACGCCCAGCCCGATCCAGATGGCAAAGGCGTAGAAGGAACCTACGTAGATATAGTCTCTTTCGCGCGGTTCGATCGGAGGCATGTTCAGGTAAACCACCAAAGCGACGCCCATCATGATGAACAGCATGCCGATGATTCCGAACACTTTTTTGTCTTTTGAATAACAGAAAACAAGACCGGCGATGCCCAGAATAAGCGGCAGCATGTAGTAGTTGTTGCGGGCTTTGTTGTTTTTCAGCACATCTGGCTTTTTCTCAAGCCCTGAGACAGGCGTCAGGAAGCCGGCGCCCTGAATATCGCTTTCTCTCCCGGAGAAATTCCACATAAAGTAGCGAAGGTACATGCGGCCGATTTGGTCGCTGAACATGAAGTAAATGTTGTCAACGAAGTTGGGCTTTTCGCCCGGAGCCAATCCGATGGCGTTTCGGTATGCCTCGGGATGTTGAGGCAAACTGTTGGAGTAAATACGCGGAAAAAGAGTCTTGCGGGAATTGTCGTATTCGTATTCCTGCTTGTAGTCCGTAATCACGTACTTGTTGCCGCGGCGGGCATAGATTTCTCCGACTTTTTTCAGGCCTGTGATTTCGGCGTCAAAGTACTGTCCGTATACCAGCGGACGCGATCCGTACTGCTCCCTCTTCAGGTAAGAAACAAAAGAGACCACGTTTTCCGGATTGTTTTGGTCGATAGGCGGATTGTAGGCCGAGCGTATCGGAATGATGGTGTAGGATGAGTAGCCGATAAGGATAAAGGCAATAGCCAGCAGCGCGGTGTTCAGCAGCTCGTTGGCATTTTTTTGCGAATAATAAATTCCGAAAACCAGCGGAATGAAAAGCAAAAGGATGAAGAAAATGATTCCGGAGTTAAACGGAAGTCCCAGGCTGTTTACAAAGAAGATTTCGATGTCGCCCGCCCAGGAAGGAAGCCCCGGAATGATGAAGCTGTTGACAAAGAACAGCACGACAACTGACACAAGCAATGTGACGAAGATGCCCTTCCAGGAGAATTCGTATTTTTTGAAATAGTAAATAAGTCCCAGAGCCGGCAGGGTCACCAGGTTAAGCAGGTGAACGCCGATGGAAAGCCCGATCATGTAGGCGATGAAGAGAAGCCAGCGGTTGGCGAGGCTTTCGTCGTCGATGAGTTCCCATTTGAGCATGGCCCAAACAACCAGGGCGGTAAAGAACGAGGACATGGCATACACTTCCGCCTCAACAGCCGAAAACCAGGCCGTGTCGGTAAAGGCGTAGGCCAGCGAGCCGATGGCGCCGGCAACAAGCAGTCCCCAGCCCTGCGCCTCGGAGATTTCCGAATCGTGCTTGATGCCGAGGATCTTGCGGGCGAACAGCACAATAGTCCAGTAGAGGAAAAGCACCGTGAAACCGCTGGCAAGCACACTCAGGATGTTGATCCAGTAAGCTACCTGGCTGACATCGCCGCCGGCAAGCATGGAGAACAGGCGGCCGATCAGCAGGAAGAAAGGCGCTCCCGGAGGGTGAGGGACTTCGAGCTTGTACGAGCAGGCGATAAATTCGCCGCAGTCCCAGAAACTGGCGGTGGGTTCTACGGTGAGCCAGTAAATCAGCGTGGAGACCGCGAAGACGATCCACCCGACAATGTTGTTTGTCCTTTTAAAATGGAACATAGGAAGTATTCAATTTATAGAAAAAATTTTTTTAGTTTTTTAAATTCGAAAAACAAACGAAAATAGGGATTTTCACCGGGCTTCTCAAATGCTTAAGAAAAAATGAATATCTGACGTTTGCTCTTAAAAATAACTGACATAAGTGCACATACGAGTGCTTTGGCAGTTAAAAATCGTTAAGGCGTGCTGTGATTTTTCGGGCAGCTCAGTTTTTTCAGTTCTTCAAGCTCTTCGGGAGATTTTTCGAAGTACCTGCAGGCAAACTGGTAGCCCAGCTCGTAGAGGCTTTCCAGCTCTTCGTTTTTTACGTTGAAGGTACGCGCGCCGGCCAGCTCCTGAGGGCTGAGCATCAAATCGCAGAGTTTGGCATTGCGCCTTGCTCCGGCCGAGATCAGCAGCTCGTAGGCGCGGATCATCACGTCGAGCATGTTGCTGAAGGCTTCGTCGGATTCGATGCGGTTGATAGGCTTGAGGTGGATGCCCGTGAGGTGGCGGCATTCGCCGCGTATGATGTTGGCGGGGAAGTTGTTCAGAATGCCTCCGTCCGAGAGCAGCATGTCCTGGTAAGGAACCGGCGAGAAAACGCCCGGAAAGGCTGAGGAAGCCAGCAGCGGAAGTACCAGCGGTCCTTCCCTGAAAATGTGTGGCTTGCCCGATTTGAGGTCGCAGGCCACTGCCCGCAGGGGACGCTGCAGCTCTTCGAATGTTTTGACCGGCAGCGCCTCTTCAAGAACGGGGGCCAGCCGCTGGCTGTTGATTAGGCCGGCTTTGTTGAAGCCGATGAGCTTGTAGTCGAACAGCGAAGTTTCCAGAAAGAACTCGTAAATGTGGTAAGGACGGATTCCGGCGCAGTAGAAGGCGCCGATAATTGATCCGATGCTGGTGCCTGAAACCACGTCGAACTGCACTTTGTGCTCGTCGAAGTACTGTAGAATGCCCAGCTGCACCATGCCCTTGGCTCCTCCTCCCGACAGGCTCAGTCCTGTGGGATGCATTGTGTGCGTCATACGGTTTTAGTAATGTTGTTGTTTTATTGTGCTTAAAAAAAATGCCGGTTTTGCTGCGATACTTCTGGCCGCTGTTTTAGGATCTTTTTTCATCGTTTGGCTTGATGCGGATTCCGGAGTTTTCCATAAGCTTGCTGGCGTTGAAGCTTCGGCAGAGGCCGCGGTGCAGCTGGTAGTCAAAGAACAACCGGTCTTCCACGATTTCGCTCCGGAAGTGGTAGTTGTGCACGAAGGAATTTTCGCCGGGCAGCTGCCCCAGCTCCAGGTCGTGGGTGGAAACGAAGCCTGTACAGTCTTTTTCATGCATTTGCCGGATGAGCGCGCGCGCGCCTGTGTGTCGGTCGAGTGAATTGGTGCCTTTGAGCAGCTCGTCGAGCATGAACAGCACAGGGGCCGGGCTTTCTTCCGAGAGTTTTAGCAGCAGCTGGATGCGCTTGAGCTCGGCGTAAAACGAAGAGGTTCCTTCCTCCAGGTTGTCCTGGGTGCGCATGCTGGTAAATAGCTGCACCAGGGAGCACTGGAACGATTCGGCGCAGACGGCAGAACCGGCCTGGGCGAGCACCCAGTTTACCGCCAGCGTGCGCAGAAAGGTGCTTTTTCCAGACATGTTGGAGCCGGTGATCAGGAAGATTTCCCCTTTTCCTTCAAAAGCAAAACTGTTGGTGATTCTTTTGGAAGAAACGATAAGCGGATGGCCCATCTTTTCAGCTTGCAACTGGTAGGCTTTTTCAGAAAAAACAGGAAAGCAGTAATTCGGGTGGGAAAAAGCGAACATCGCCATGCTTCCGATGGCTTCGAAGGCACCAATGGACTGCAGCCAGGTTTCAAGATTCGAATGGTTGTCGTTTTTCCATTCGGTCATTTTCCAGAGGATCCGCAGGTCCAGCAGAAAGAGCAGATCCAGCACAGGATATAGCATATTGGCGCGGCTGTTGAGCAGGCCAACCCACTGTCCAAGCTTTTTCAGCTGGTCCGAAGCCTTTTTTTCTTGCGAGGCGAGGAGGCCTTTCTTTTTTTGCAAATAGGCGCTTTCGGCAGGAAATTCTTCAATTTTCCGGATAAGGTGCTCGTATTTTTGCGTGTGAATTTTGAGCAGGTTCGCTTTCAGGCTGTAGTCTTTTAGCCTTTTGTTGGCAACGGAGAGCAATATGGCTGAGGGGATCAGGCCCAGTGTCCGCCCGGAAAGGCTGATCAGGTTCAGAAAAAAAGCAATGAACAGACACAGGTTTGCCGCCGGAAACAAAAGGCAGGCTATCCGCCACCAGGCGGGAACCGGACCGGAGGCCGACAGCCACGAGCCGAAAGTTTTCAGAAAATCATTTTCCTTTTCCACGCTGAGTTTCCCGCTTGCTTGAAAGCCCTGGCACCACTCGGGGAGTTTGCTTAGTTCCTGCACGGCTTGTTGCCTTTCGAGCACCGCTTCGGAGCTGCGGGGAATTTCCAGAAGAAAGCGCGAAAGTTTTTGCCTTCCGTAATAGGTTGTGCACCGGTTGAGCTGCTGATAAACAGATGCCTTGCCGAATAAGTCAAGATCCGCCGCATATGGATGCTGCATGTCCGAAAATTCTTCTCCCCGGTCCAGTTTTTCCCATCGGTGTTCCAGCCGGTCCAGTTCCTCTTGGTTGACGGCTTCGAGCGCCCGGGCGAAATCTCTTTTTTGCCGGACGCGCTGGTGTATGAAGATCAGGACGAGAAACACTGCAGTCCCGGCAATGAAGCTGGCTGCGGCAAGCGATGCGTTTCGCTGGCTGATAAAATAGAAAAAAACAAAAGCGGCAAGCAGGAAGCACGTTAGGCGTATTGCCGCCCAAAGTGCGTATTTTTTTTGCTGGGCAAGAAACTGATTTCTGAACAGTTTGGTTTGTTTTAAAAAATATTGCTTCATCTGTTTTGTGATGTTTTATAAGCGATGATGGGCCCCTGTGACTATTTATTATTCTTGCTTGTTGTAGAGTTTGTTACCGTGGAAGCTTCATCTGATTAAAAAAGAACTGCAGTCAGTTTCGGAAGAGAGTATAAACTTTTCAGCAGCATGCGTATATTTGTAGCCAATTTAGGAAAAAAGAATATGCTATGGAAAATCCGGTAATCATTATTGGTGCGAACGGAGTAGGCCGCGCGGCGCTCGAAATCTTTACAAGCCACGATATCATTGTCTATGGTTTTTTGGATGACAATGAGGGAATTCACAACACGCTGATCGATGATGTGTCAGTGCTGGGTTTTACGGATGATGACGGATTTCTTAGTTTGGTTGGCAAGAAGTGCGAAGTCTTTGTGGCAACTGACGAAACGGAACTGCGGCGAAACATCGTGGAAAGCCTCAACGGCGAGTACAAAGCCCAGCCGACAAATGCGGTGCATCAGTCTGCGCAGCTGGCTTCTTCGGCTTCAATCGGGCACGGGAACTTTATTAACACCCAAGCGGCGGTGGGCGCAGGAGCAAAGCTGGGCAATCACAACCTGATTCATTCGTCTGCCTTGCTGGACTACGAGGTGCAAGTAGGCGACTTTGTTCAGGTAGGCGCAGGAGCAGTGCTTAATGCCGGCGTTACAGTAGAAGACGGCGCGTTTATCGGGTCAGGAGCCACTGTTGTGGCGGGAGTGAAAATCGGTGAAGGCGCCCGTATAGGTGCCGGCTCGGTAGTTGTCTCCGATGTTAAGAAAGGCGAAGTTGTTTTCGGTAACCCGGCGGCGTCGGTTAAGAAATAATCTTGCCGGCGGCAGTGAATTGCAAAGAGTCTTTTTCGAGAAAATCAGTACATGCTTTTTCGGGTTAAAGCAGAAAAATTTGAGATTTTTTTTCTGAAGAAGCTTGCCGCGTGTTTTCGGGCAAAGGAAACTGATATAAGTTCAGATCTTTTTGTAAAATTATTTTCATATGTCGCGGCTGTTGAAAATAGTTTGCAGGGCCCTGGCAGAGGCTCGTACTCTTTAGAAAACCGCGAAGCCCGATCACGTTTGATCGGGCTTCTGGTCAAAAACTCAAAATAATGTGGATTCTTTGAATCCGCAACAACATCTATAAAGTATAAACTTTTTTCTTGATATCCCAAATTTTCATATCTCAATGTTGCGCGAAATCTTACATGGTAAACGCTGAGGAGGCCAATTAGTTTGCTTTGTGCATGCCGTGCGCTTTTTCATGCACCCACTGAATGGAAGGGTAGCTCTTCAGAAGCGCTTTTCTTAGAGAGCTGTTCTTTTTCCACGCCACTTCCTCAATGCCCTCTTCGGTCTGGGGAGCCATTTTTGAATCGTCCAGGCATTCCATTTTGAACCAGTGCGTGCATTTGAGTATTTTTTTGCCGTTGTGCGAATACGTATGATAGGTTTTTCCGATTTTCTTCTGCAATGTGGCTTTTATGCGGCATTCTTCTTCCACTTCACGCAGGGCGCAGGCCGGAATGTTTTCTCCCTTTTCCAGCTTTCCTTTGGGGAAATCCCATTTGTTGAGGCGGTAAATCATGAGCGTGTGTCCTTTGGCGTTTTGGACAAGCCCCCCCGCCGCTTCTACAATGGTGAACAAAGCCTTTAAGTGTTTTTTGGCTTCGGCTTTATCCTGAACGGTTAAGGTTACAGATTTTAGGCCCACAAAACCGCCGAGTCTAAGTTCCGCTACAATATAGTCGATGAAATTTTTATGGACATTCAGAAACAGCACGTGTCCTTTTGCTTCACCGGGACGCAGCCGCACATGCTCGCCTTTGTATACAACGTCGTATTTTTTCAGTGAGAATCTCTTTTTGTGTTTTTTTATTTTTAAAGGAAGATCATTTATGAATATAGCCATATGCTTCTAGTCGCTTTGTTGAGTCAATCAGCGAAAATAGTTTATTTATGTTATAATCAGAATAATTATTTTCTGTTAAATTTGTCCGCGATTTGCTCTTCCCTTTTTTCGGGCAAATTGAAGTGCTGAGGATGCGGGAAGGGGCTGTAACCAAGAAAACCACATAAACACATGGACAACAGAGAAATTTCGAACAGCATAGCCAGCATGCTCCTGGAAGTGAAGGCGATAAAACTGAGGCCTCAGAGCCCGTTTACGTGGAGCTCGGGCTGGAAGTCGCCGATCTACTGCGACAACCGGCTGACGCTTTCCTATCCGGCTGTGCGCACTTATATCAAGCAGGAACTGGCCGGGCTCATCCGCGAAAAATACCCTGAAGCGGAGGTTGTTGCCGGCGTGGCAACAGCCGGAATTCCGCAGGGAGCTTTGGTGGCGGACTTGCTGGATCTGCCTTATGTGTATGTGCGCGACAAAGCCAAAGGGCACGGCATGGGCAACCGCATTGAAGGAGAGCTTAAGGCCGGGCAGAAAGTTGTGCTTGTGGAAGATCTGATTTCGACAGGCGGCAGCTCGCTGAAGGCGGCTGAGGGTTTGCGGGAAGCGGGCGCTGAAGTGCTGGGCATGGCGGCTATTTTCACTTATGGTTTTTCCGTAGCCGAGCAGAATTTTCAGAATGCCGGAACTTCTCTAGCTTGCTTGTCTAATTATGCAGATATGATCGCTGTGGCGCTGGAGCAGGGATACGTGGGGCAAGAAGACGTGGAGTTGCTGAAAGCATGGCGGGAAGATCCTGCAAACTGGGGATAAAACCCGGGGACTAAGAATATTTTGTGAGCATTCTCTCCGGTTTTTCCTACGGAGAGAATGCTTTTTTTATTCGCAGGCAATGGCGCTTAATCAAGCCGAAACTTATGTATGGTCATCTGACGCAAGCTCACGCACTTTTATCGAATTGCCCACTTCTTCAATAACCAATACGGTCTTTCCCGCATCGATGAATTCTCCCCGGGTGTAGGCGTCGTAAATCTCTCCTTTAATCTCTACTTTTCCGCTTGGCCGAAGCCGGGTGAATGCAACGCCTTTTTTTCCTTTGAGCGAGAAGTCTTTGAAGTTGGAGCTGTAGCCTTCGCGGCTTTGCTGGCTGTCCTGCAGCGCAAGACGCTGAAAAATCCGGAATTTTCGGAGTCGCGCTCCCATAAAGAGCATGAAGGCAAAAGAAACTACCAACGCGATGAATATTGTGCTCAGCGCTGTGGACAGCTGCAGGGAGCTGACGAAAGAGAAGTCGAACCAGTCGTTGTTGAGCATGGAAAGCACCAGCGAACCAGCAATAAGCACGATTCCCGAGATGCCCGCCACACCGAATCCGGGGATGACGAAAACTTCCAGCGCGAGCAGGACGGCGCCGATGGCAAAAAGCAGAATTTCCCAGTGCGTGGCCAGCCCGTTCAGGTAATACGGTACAAAATAAAGCGCTACAGCTGTTAGGGCGGCGAGCAGCGGAAAGCCCACGCCGGGCGTTTGGAGCTCAAAGTAAATGCCTCCGATGATAATCATAAGCAGGAGTCCGCTGACTAGGGGATTCAGGAAGAAGGAAATGATCTTCTCGGTGCCGGTCATTTTGAAGTCCGTTCGCTCATAGGAGGAAATGCCCGCGCGCTTCAGAATATCGTCGATATTATTAACCTGCGCTTCGCAAAAATGGTAGCGGATGGCTTCGGTAGTTGAAAAGGTAATGACTTTGCCCTCCTGCGAGATGCTGTCGATCTGGATGCTTTGATCCACCATTGCTTCGGCGATGCGCGGGTTGCGCCCCTTGGCTTCGGCAGTTGAGCGCATGATCGACCGCATGTACGACTGATATTTGTCCGGCGCAGCCTGGCCGTCCTGCGTAACGACGGTTGCCGCGCCGATGCTGGCGCCCGGAGCCATGTAGATGCTGTCGCAGGCAATGGAAATAAGCGCGCCGGCTGAGGCGGCGTCTTTGTCTATGAAAACGTAAACCGGAATGGTGTAATTGAGCAGGCGTGTGCGTATATCGTCGGCGTCGTTGAGCGCGCCTCCGTAGGTGTCCATTTCAATGATTACCAAATCGGAGCCCTCGCTTTCAGCTTCTTTCAGCGCGAGCTTTACGCGCCGGTTCATGCGCGGATCAATGGTGTGGTCGATTTTGAAGGCAAACACTTTGGCCGGCCGGTCTGCGGGCCACGGTTTTGTCTCGGCCATCCCTGCGGCGCTGAGCATCAGGCAGAAGAAAATCAGCAGATATTTGCTTTGTCGTTTAATAAACCTCATATCTTTGTGTCTTTGGCGCCCTGTGGGCATATCAGAAGAAAAAATACGCCGGAAACCGGCGCGGCGCACTTTCCCGGTATCATCCGGGGAATTTATTGCTGGAATAAATTACGATATATCATTGAGAAAACAGGAGTTCAGTGGCGAAAAAAATAGCAAGACTCCGCTTTGACGGACAAATATGGAAAATCTGCTTCGACGATTCAAGCCGCAGGCTGGCTCTGGAGGTCAAGGCAAGCCAGCGCTTGGAAACCATCTACCACACAGTCGGTCTGGACGGCGAGCTTGCCGGGAAGCCGGTGCTTCCACGCGAAAACTGGTGGACGGGCCTAAGCGGTTTTCACCGGGGCTGTCTGCTTGTGCATACTTACGAGGGGGCTTCCAACCCGCGAATTAAAAACTTGGCAGCCTTTGATGCGCAATCGGGAAAAGAAGTCTGGGAAGCCGATGATTTTGTAGCTGCAGGCTGTGCCGGCGGCTGTGTGCTGGGCTATGTTTTGGAGGAGCAGCAGCCGTTTTACGGAAAGATTGAGCTCAGCACCGGAGCGTATGAGGAGCTTTCGGCATCGGAGCAGGAGGCAATGCTTGCAGGCGAAAAGTCCGCTTTTTGTTTGCCGTCGCATTTTGAGGAAGCAACCGAGTATTTTCAGCTGATTCAGCGTTTTTTCCGTGAGAAGCGCGGGCAGGAAATTGCGGGTGCGGTGGACTATTATGAAAATAAAACTCATATTTTTATTTCTTACTATAAAAAAGGAAATATATCGGAAAATTGGCTGACAGTCCTGACGTATCAGGGGGAAATGATTTTGGATGAAAAAATACAGGAATCCGGTGAAGGATTGGCTCTTGATTCGTTTTTTGTTTGTTGTGGTATACTGGGTTGGATCGAGGATAAAAATACCCTGTGCCTGTTTTCAGTTTGAGGAATCTTGTTTAACTTAGAGAGAATTTCTTTTTGTCGGAATTTTTAGTGTCACCAGTCGGGTAAATGGTTGTGGGCGGGCAAAGATTGCCGGAGCTCAGAAATTCGGTCCGGCTAACAAAAAAACAGTATTGTCAAATGAAATTATTGAGCGGACTTTTTATATTTTTTTGTCTGTTGTCTTATAGCGGGGAGTCGCATGCATACGCTGCACTGAGCCCGAAAGACTCCGTGGATGTCCAGCAAATTGGAGGCAAGAGTTTTATTATTCACAAAGTAGCGTCGGGCGAAGGGCTGTATGCTATTGCCCGAAAGTACAAGGTCTCGGTTAGCGTGCTGAAAAGCCTTAATCCGAAAGCCGCTAAAGGGCTGCGGATTGGACAGCTTGTCAAAGTGCCGTATACGGCGTCTAAAGGCGTGCAGGTTGTTGGCGATGCTCCGGAAGAAAGCGTCCACATTGTGAAACCGGGCGAAACCCTGTTTTCCATAGCCCGGAAGTACGGAATTTCCACCCAGCGTCTTTCCGAGTTGAACGGGTTGAAAGGCAACGCGCTGAGAGCAGGCCAGCGGCTGAAAACTGGAGCGTCAGCTGAAGCGAAGCCTCATCTGGCTGAAGAAGAACAGCCGAGTCCGAAAGGCAAGCCTGTGTATCATGCAGTGAAAAGCGGAGATACATTTTTCTCGCTTTCCCGCCAGTACAAGACCAGCGAAACGGAAATCAAAAAATGGAATAAGTTAGCTTCAGAGCGCCTGGAAATAGGACAGCGCCTGATTGTTGGCTACGGAGAGAAAGAAGCTGTTGTGATTGCAGAGGCTTCTGCGGGGACTAAGGAAGTTCCGAAGAAAAAAATGGCTGCGGACACTGTTGTGCTCAACTCGCTGCCGATCAGCGAGGGCAGGCGCGTGGACAAGCGCACCGGCAAAGTGGTGGAAGTAGGCATGGCGGCTCTGATCGAATCGCCGGTCAAAAGCAACAAATACTTGGCAATGCACCGGACAGTTCCTGTGGGTACGATTATTCAGGTTAAAAATCAGTCAAACAAGCTGAGCGTTTTTGTGCGGGTAGTCGGAAAATTGCCGGACACGGGATCCAATGAAAAAATACTGATTAAAGTTTCGCAGAAGGCCTTCGATCGTCTGGGGGGCGTTGACAAGAACTTTCCGGTAGAGATTAATTACATGCTGGAAATGGAGGAAAGCGAGAATCAGTAAGTATTTTCAGAATAAATACTTCGCGCTTTTATTATTTTCAGTTGCTTTTCACAGCCAACAATTTACTTTAGCAGCATAAGTTAAATTACTGGAAGTACTTATAAAAAAATTAGAAAGAGAAATGCAGGTCATTTCTCTTTTTTGCATCTATGGAGTTTCAACATTTGCAGGAATTGCTGGAGGAGAAAGCGCAGCAGTATAACCAGCCCGGATTTATTCCGAACGATCCTGTTTCTATTCCTCATGCTTACACGAAAAAGCAGGATATTGAGATTGCGGGCTTCTGGGCGGCGGTGCTGGCCTGGGGGCAGCGCAAGACGATCATCAGAAAATGCCGCGAGCTTTTTGATTGTATGGACAACAGTCCGCATGATTTTGTGCTGCACCATCAAGAGAATGATCTGAAACCTTTTCTTGATTTCAAGCACAGGACATTCAACAGCGTGGATGCGCTGTATTTCATTGCGTTCTTTCGTCGGTTTTATCAAACACACAATAGTCTGGAAGAAGCTTTTCTTCTGGACTGGAAAGAAAATGACATGCATGTGGGGAAAGCGCTTTCAGGCTTTCACCGTTTTTTCTGTGATCATGAGGACTTTCCGTCGCGGACGCGCAAACATATCGCCAGTCCGGAACGAAACTCGGCGTGCAAACGGCTCAATATGTTTCTTCGCTGGATGGTGCGTAAAGACGGAAAAGGCGTTGATTTTGGCATTTGGGACAGAATCAGCCCCTCGCAGCTAATCTGTCCGTGCGATGTGCATGTCGATCGGGTGGCCAGGAAACTGGGGCTTATTTCTCGAAAGCAAACCGATTGGAAAACAGCTTTGGAGCTAACGGAAAGCTTGAAGCGGTTTGATCCGGCAGATCCCGTTCGCTATGACTTTGCGCTTTTTGGTCTGGGCATTGAGGGAGTCTTCTGATTTACCAGAAATCTATCTGTCCGAATTCCGGGTTGTAGGGAAGGTCTTCTTCTTCGCGCGGCATGAGGCCGTGTTCTTCTCTCAGCCGGTTTTCGAAAGCGAAGAAGGATTTTTTGTCTTTGTCGGTTGCTTTACTGAAGGCTGTACTCGATTCAGAATTTTGCTGGTTAAACCGCGCCATATAAATTGCCCGGCCCAGCTCGATGAATGCAGGGCTGAGCGCCTGTGCGTGGGTTTTGGGTGAATGACCGAGCAGGCCTTTTTTGCTTTTTCCCGGATAGGAAATAGCCGTGTCCTGCAGTCCTTGGGGAACGGCGATATACGCTCCGTAAGCTCCCGGGTAGCTTTTGTTGCAGTAGCGTGTGACTCCCCGCCGGTAATAAGGATCGTCTACAGTGGTCCGCTTTTGCGGATCAGACGAACCAATAGGCACGAACATGCCTGTGTATTTTGTTTTCCCGTTTGCCGCGCTGTATTTTGTTCCTTTTCCTCCTGCGTCCTTTTTCATAAAATCCTGAGGTTCATTGAAGGAGAGGAGCAGCTCCCTTCCTGCAGGCGTGCTGAGCAGCCGCGCGAGCTGGGCGTTTATTTCGCTTGCGAACACGCCGGACTGTGTGCCGAACCTGAACGCTGAGCGGCCCCAGGTGATGTCATGCCACAGCTTTTCCAGCTGAGAAAGCTGGTCAGACGGTAGTTGATCCGCATCAGGCAGCCACAGCGGAAGGCTGTATTCGGTAAGCTTCTTAATTTTTGCCTGATGTTCCTGCTGGACTTGACGCAGCAAATGCAAGACAGCAGTAGTGAACGGGTGGGCTTGTCCGAGACTGCTGATCGGATGGTGGGAATACCAATGGTAGATAGCGCGCTCAAGCTGGTGCAGCACATCCAGCTGTCTGTGGAGCACCCGTCTCTTTTTTTCGATGTTTACCCGCTTGCGGGCAATAGAGGGCATACCGCAGTCGTACCTTGCGCTAGATTCTCCTAGTACTCTGATTTCACTGTGCAGCTCCAGCTGGATTTCCTGTAGTTCTGTGCGGGTCAGCGGTCTTTGGAGTTCGGTCTCTTTGGCGTTTTTTCGGGCCTTAAATTTTTTTTCACCGTACCCCAGGATGTTGGATTCATGAGAATATTCCCAAACAGAAAAATCTCCGGTGTTGATCATCTTCCTGTTGGGAAAAGTTTTGTAATAGCTCAAATGCTCTCTTCTTTCTTCGAGCTTCTGACTAGTGGCCTGCAGCTTGTAGATTTCCAGTCGGTTTTCGGAGGTTTTTTCTACCAATTGATTCAGTCTTTTTTCAACATCTTCGAATTCTTTTTTCAGGCTGGCATTTTCAGAGTCTTTTTTCAAAGCTTCTTCCAGTTCATCTTTTCTTATCGACAGATTGTCAAGATCAATCAGATAGGGAACAGAGTCGTTTTCGATTTCCATAACGCGGGATAAAATCTGATCGATTTGTGGATCCAGCGCTTCCGCCTCTGGATTTTCGCCTATACGGCCAACTGTTTTTTGTATGTGCGGATACTGCTCCAGCAGGCTGAGGATTGTTGACAGTTTTCCAATTTCTTTATTTTTGGCTTTCTCGCTTAGTTTTGAGATCTGGGCGCTGCCGGAAATCGGAGCCTGGAGGCTTTTTTCCTTCATTTCCTCTTTCGCAGCAATTCCAGCAATAGCGTGCAATTTAGTTCGGTCTTCAAAGTCGTTTTCCAGGTGACTGGCTGTCCATTTATGATGAAAGTACTCATAATAATTTTCCAGTTCGGCACTTCCAAGATCCTGCAGTTTCTCTTCTTCCAATTTGCGGTGAAGGGGCGATGCCTGTTCAAAAAGCTGGCGGTCCAGAACTTTGAGCTCATCCTGCAGTCTTTCTTTTTCTTCAGCTGAGAAAACTTGATTTTTGCTTTCCAGCTGAGCGCTCAGTGAATTGCGCTTGCCGGTCAGTTCCGACAAAGATTCTCTCACGGCGTCGGTTTTTTCTTTTTGCTTTTTTTCCCATTCTGTGTAATAACCGATCGCTGCTCCCATTTCTTTCTGCTTTGCTTCCTTAACTGCTTTGGCATCTGCAGTTCTATGCTGCAGCTGGTCAAGGTCGACAAGATTGCCTGTGTCAGGCGGTGTTTCAGGTATATCCTGGGAGGTCCACTCAAAGGATTCATAGTCGCCTCGGTCAGCTTTATGTGCGTATCTGGAAGCTTTAACTTGTCTGGCAGCTAGAGAGGTTGGCCGTCCTACTGCCCAGGGATTTTCGAGAAACAGCAGGAATTCGTCTTTGTTCATGAGCGCTTGTATGGGCAAAGAAGGCAGCTTTGGTGGGAGAATTGACGCCGCACACGCTGTTCTTGCGGTGGATTGCATGCGTTTGTGTGTGGCGGATTCTTTAAACATGGCAGAAACTTCAAAGAAGTAACCGTCAGGTGCCCGTGTAGTTGCCAAAAATGATTCAGTGCTGGCCGCGGTATTGTTTCTTGTTCTGAGTGTTGGTGTTAAAGAAAAAAATAAATTTCTTTGGATGGGATGACTGGTTAACTGTCAGATTTTTAGAATACGCAGAGCCAGTGCATTAAGCGTTTTTTCTCTCTTAGCCGCGGCCAGTTCGCACCCCCACACCAGCAGCACATTCCAGCCTTCTTCCACTAAACGCACATAGTTTTGCGCATCCCTGTGCCGGTTGCCTTCAATTTTCTTTTTCCAATACGCTCTGCGGGTTTTGGGCAGGCGGTAGTAGCGGCAGTGCTGGTGGCCGTGCCAGAAGCAGCCGTTTACGAAGACCACCGTTCGGTATTTGGGAAATACCAGATCGGGCTTTCCGGGCAGTTTTTTTCCCCGGTATTTTCCGTGCAGGCGGAACCGCAGTCCTTGGGCGTGCAGAAAGCGGCGAACAATCATCTCCGGCTGGGTATTTTTTGACCGGA
>JAKSBZ010000249.1 GCA_022360875.1 Cytophagales bacterium
GATGAATACAAGTACATCTCCATCATCCCTTTAAATTTTACAAAGGATTCTTTAATTAATAACTCTCTAATAGAGCCGATGGATTCATTAATTAAAGAGCCGTACAGTGATAAAATATTAATTAAAAAATTGAATAAAAATATAATTATTCAATTTAAATGGGTATCACCTAGTCAGCCAAATTCAAAGGGGTTAAAAAACTAATGCAGCTTGGTCAAATACATAAATTAAATGATAATAATTGTAAGGCATGCTTTACGAATTATTTGTGGGAGTAAGCTGTCTGTTCCTTATAACATCAAATATTGCAACACTCCAAGGCCCCAAATCCTTGGAGTGTTTTTTTAGCTGAGCCCTTGCAAAAAAATTGAGCGGCGGGCAGTCCCGAGAACGCTTAGCTCCAGAATATTTCAACAGATCAAATGCAAATCATGTAATAAATTGTATCTTTGTTTATAGGTTAATTCAGTTATTTGAGAAGTACATTTTTACAAAACGCAAGCATTTGAACACGAAGATATTACCCGGCATTTTTTGTCTTTTTTTAGCGCTGGCCGGAGCGCCCGGCGCCGTCCGCGCCCAGTCTGATCCCGCTCTGCGAATGCTTCGGGAAAAACTCGACACCCTGGCCGCGGCGGAGGCCTCGGGCCTAAGGCAGCAAGCCGACATTTCGGTGGTCAACACCTCGGTGCAGGAATTCCTGCGGGGGCTGGCTGAGGTGCACCAGCTCAATATCAGCATTTCCCCGGCGGTACAGGTGAATGTCACCAACAATTTCACGAAGGTGCAGGTCAAGGACCTGCTGTATTACCTTTGCCGCGAGTACAACCTGCGCATCCGTTTCACGGGCAACATCATGACTTTCTACCAGCCGGTACCGGTCCAGAAGCCCCGGCAGATCAAGAAGATCGGCCTGGCCTACGACAAGCAGAACGATTTGCTGACGGCGGACCTGCAGCAGGACAGCTTGCTGGCCTTTGCCAGGCAGGTTACGGAGCTTACAGGCAAAAACGTCATCTGCTCGCCGCGCTACCAAATTTTATCTGTCTATTCCTTTTTTCAAAAGTCGCCAGCTGGTAAATACACGGGATAACAACCAGATTCAGCATAGTTGCTGACAGCAAACCGCCGAGAATAACCACAGCCATCGGGCTTTGAATCTCATTACCCGACTCAGCACCGCTAAGCGCAAGCGGAATCAATGCCAGTCCCGTCGTAAAGGCTGTCATCAGAATCGGGTTCAGCCGGTCCAGCGCTCCTTTTTTTA
Source organism: Cytophagales bacterium (assembly GCA_022360875.1). Lineage (GTDB taxonomy): Bacteria > Bacteroidota > Bacteroidia > Cytophagales > Cyclobacteriaceae > JAKSBZ01. The sequence continues at coordinate 1,268 of JAKSBZ010000249.1, forward strand.
TCAGCAGCTGCTGGCTCATTCCCGCTTTCCGGAGGTCTTCGCAACGGGAAACCAATAAGATTCCGTTCCGCGTCGCTATCCCGAACAAGCTAATGTAACCGATTGTCGCGGCGATGCTTACAATGCCCGAGGTGAAATACACAATCAGTATTCCGCCGATAAGGGCCAAAGGCAGATTGACCAGCACTAGAAAAGCGAGACGGACATTTTTGAACTCCAAAAACAGCAAAAAGAAAATCACGGCAACAGCAAGAAAGGCCGACAGAAGCAACATGCTGGAAGCTCGGCTTTCACTCTCGAACTGCCCCCCGTATTCAATACGATAGCCTTCGGGTAGGTCAACTTCCGATGCAATAGTTTGCTGAATGTCTTCAACCGCACCGCGCAAATCGCGTCCGTGCACATTGGCGGCGACAACAATTTTTCGCCGCACATTCTCCCGGCTGACAGAATTCGGACTGCTTACAGACTTGACATCAGCCAGCTGCCCCAAATTCAGATGCCCGCCTGAAGGTAAACGAATCAAAGCATCCTGCAGCGACTCAATCTTATTTCGGAAGTTCTTCTTGAACCGCACGATCAACGGAAAATACTGTTGCCTCTCGTAAATATCTCCCGCTTTTTCTCCCGCAAAAGCAATGTCCACTTGTTTCATCAAGCCACCAACCGTCATGCCGTATGCCGCCAGCATTTGCCGGCGAGGCACAATACGAATTTGCGGCACCTCTATCTGCTGGTCCACGGCCACGTCGGCAAGCCCCGGAACGGATTGCATAAGCCCTTCAATTTTCTTTCCTACCCGAAAGAGTTCCTGCAAGTCATCTCCAAAAAGCTTAACTGCTATATTGGCCCTCGTCCCCGAAAGCATATGGTCAATACGGTGCGCAATCGGCTGTCCCAAAGTGATATTCACGCCCGGGACAGCACGCAACACATCGCGCACTTGCTCGAAAAACGCCTCTTTTGACTTTCCATTCAAAACAAATGGCACGTCTATCTCGGCTGCATTAACGCCCTGAGCATGCTCATCCAGTTCGGCGCGGCCTGTTCTTCGAGAGACCACGCGCACCTCCGGCAAACTTTTCAGCAACATTTCGGCAAGCTTCCCTGACTTGTTGGCCTCTTCCAGAGACATGGACGGAGGTCCCACCATGCTGATAACCAAAGAACCTTCATTGAATTCGGGTAAAAAACTTCTTCCCAATTGAGAAAAAACACCCAAACTCAATGCAAATAACAGCACAGTAACAGCAATAATCGTTTTGGGAATTCTCAGTGCAGCCTGAAGAATTTTCTCATATTTTTTTTGCATCCAGCGCTCCAACAAAGTGCCTTTCGATTTTCTGCTCAGTTTTTTAGAATCCCCGAGCAGATATGTACACAATACAGGGGTAACAGTCACCGCGACCACAAGCGATGCGAGAATGGAGGTAATAAAAGCAATCCCCAACGGTTTAAGCAAGCGTCCTTCCATCCCTCCGAGAAAGAACAGAGGCACAAAAGAAACAATGATAATGAATGTAGCGATAATAATTGAGCTTCGGATTTCAACAGAAGCCTCGCGAACCACTTTCAGGACAGAAGCTCTTTCTGCCTTTGGCTTTCCAACATTCTCTCTCAGTCGCTTGTACACATTTTCCACATCAATTATCGCGTCGTCCACCAGCGCGCCAATAGCAATCGCCATACCTCCCAAACTCATGGTGTTGATAGTATACCCCAGCAGTTTCAACACGATTACCGAAGCCAGCAGCGACACAGGAATCGCCAATAGAGAAATGAGCGTCGTCCGCCAGTTCATCAGAAAAACAAACAGCACAACCACCACGAAAAAAGCTCCTTCAAGCAACGTCTTCTGCAAATTGCTAATAGACGCCTGAATGAAATCCGCCTGCCTGAAAATCCGGTTTTCAATATTCACGTTTTCGGGCATAGTTTTTCTTAAATCAACAACTGCGCGGTCCAGCTGATCGGAAAGCTTGAGGGTGTTGACGCCCGGCTGTTTGGATACTACCAAAATCACGGCAGGAGCTGCATCCACTGACGCATCGCCTATTTTGTCTGCGGCCCCTATTTTTACATTCGCCACATCCCGTATTTTTACAGACTGTCCGCCTGACTGTTTAAGAACAGCCTCCTTCAAATCATGCAAGCTGTACGCCCGACCGTCTCCTTTAACAATGTACTGATTGCCGTATTGGCTGAGAAATCCTCCCGAAACACTTTGATTGGCCTCTTTCACTTTATCCGTCAACTCCGCCAAGCCGACTTGATACTGCATCAGTTTGTTCGGATCGGCTAGCACTTGATATTGTTTGCTTTCTCCGCCCAAAACAACCACGTTTGCTATCCCTCCTATTGCTTTAAGCCGCGGACTAATCACCCAGTCGGAAAGCGTTCGAAGCTCCATGAGCGGCAAAGTGTCGGAAGTAATACCCAGCAGCATAATTTCTCCCATAATCGAAGAAATCGGCGCCAGCACCGGGCTTTTCGCTTCTTGGGGAAACCTTTCTTTTACTGTCTGAATGCGTTCGTTTACAGTCTGCCGGGCAAGGTAAATATCCGTTCCCCAGTTGAATTCCGCCCAAACCACGGAAATGCCCGCAGCAGACGAAGAACGGATCCTCCGTATATTTGGAGCGCCGTTCAAAGCCGTTTCAAGCTGATAAGTGATAAGCTTCTCTACCTCCTCCGATTCTATTCCGTGAGCCTCGGTAAGTATTGTCACCGTGGGTGCTGTCAGATCCGGAAAAACGTCTATGTTCATGTTCCGGGCAATATACAAACCCGAAGCGCACAAAACCGCAACGGCCAGCAAGAGCGTAATGCGGTTATGAAGCGAAAAATTTAATATCCTGTTCAACATAGTCTGTTCGGTTTAGTGGACGTGGCCGTGGGCCGGTGTTTGGCCAGACATTGAAGCCATCTTAACCTGAAAGGCGCCCGAAGTCACCACCATCTCGCCGGCTTCCAGTCCCTTCAGTATTTCCGCCTTTTTGCCGTTTCTCCTTCCGAGCCGAACAAAACGCTGCTCGAAGCTTTCCCCCGCAACCTGCACAATTACCGAATACTTCCCGTAATTTTCCAGCAAAGCCGTTTCTGGCACCAACAAGCTTTCCCGGGCATTTCCAACAGCCAGCTCCACTTCCACAGGCGTTCCTTCTGCTATTTCCCTTTTTTCATTGATCAGCACATAAACAGGCAGCAATGGCTGGTCAGCGCTAACTTTTCTCCCCACAGACAGCACTACGCCTGCACAGCTGCGCATGTCGCTCCACTCGCCGTTCGGCCTGCGGAAGAACACATTATGAATATTGCTTAACACATTAGCATACCGGGGACTGACCCGCGCCTCAAGCATGCGCCCCTGATGAGTGCCGACATCAGCCAAAGTCATTCCCTCCTCCACATAACTTCCGTTGTGCACCCTGACATTTTTCACATAGCCATTGAAAGGCGCCCGAATTTGCTTGCCTTCTGTAGAAAGGTTCGCCTGAATCTTCTCATATTCAGCCTTTGCCAGCTGGTATTCTTTTTTCGTCTTTTCCCACTCGGACAACGACACAACTTCCAGCTGGTAAAGCTCCCTCTTGCGGCTGTAAGCGCTCAGCGTCTGCTCGTATCTTGCTTTAGCCTTGGCCAGAGACGTCTGCCAGTTGTTCTCGGTTAATCCTCGGCTGCTCACCGCCATGAGAAGCTGTCCTTTTTTCACCTTCAGACCATCGGTGAGCGGAGTGAGAAAATGCACCACGCCGCCTGCGCTAGCCACCAGCTCCTCAGCGCTTTGCGGCGAGTGCTTCCAAATGCCCGAAGCGGCAATGGTTTGATAGACAACTCCCTTTTTTGCCGGTTCGGTCTGAAAATCGATTTTCCAGGCCTGCTCTTTCAAAAATCTAATGTCTCCTTCCCTGTCGCCGCCTGGCAAAGCATGCGTGGCCGCATGCTGATCAGAGTAAACCGTCACTTCCGGGACGACTATCCTGTCTGTGTAACCAGGCGTGACCAGATCAAAAACCAGCCGGTATTTTCCGGGTAGGCGAGGCGTGAGCTCCGGGAAAAATATTCCCGGAGAGCCGGGAGCATCCACTGTATGCCACACGCCCGTTTCGGCATTGCCTTTTGTCAGCCGAACGGTAAGCTTTCCCGTCACTACTGGCCGGTGCTTTTTCATTTGCGTAAAATGCGCTGCGAAGCGGCTTTCCTGTCCGGCAACCAACAACGGAAATTCTGCAAACATCTCGGTTTTATCGGTCCAGACCGTATAACTAATCGCAGGCACTTCATTGCTGTGTGCTTCATGAGTGTGTCCGCCGGTGCTTCCGGCAAGAGTTCGGTCATTTTTCCGGCATGACGCCAAAAGAATAACCGGCATTACTATCAGTAAATATCGCATGGATTTAACTTTCGATTTTAATAAGAATGCACTTTTCCAGTTGTCTACAAACGATGCTGCAGCAAATCAGCACGCCGAAGCCTGAGCTCTTTCTCCACTGCAAGCATTTGCAGGGCCGCTTTTCTAAAAAACTGAAGCTCCGTGTAGTATTCCATAAAGGACATTTCGCCGAGCGAATAAGCTTTGTACAAAAGCGCATCGCTTTGCAGCGCTCCGAAGGCATTTTGAAAGCCCTGAAACCGGCCGAAAAGCAAACTGTATTCTCGGTACCGCCTCTGCAGTTTGGCGTGGGCCTCAGACAGCAGCGTCTGAGCGTTCAAAGCGGCAAACCGCTGAAGCTCTCTTGCGGCTTTTACTTTGTTTTTGTTCTTCCACAGAGGAATAGATAAACCCCCATAAAAACCGGAATAAACATCGCCTTTGACACCCTGAGAATTATAACCCAAACTTATGTTCGGCAGGCTTAAGCGCCGCGCAAGTTTCAAGTTAACCGCAGCCAGCTCTTCCTGCTCCTTCAGTTCATAAAGCGCCGGATCCTTTAACTTTTTTTCCTCCCAAAGCACTTCCAGATCAGGCAAATCAAAATCTTCTTCAATTATCTCAAAAGCCAAATCAACCGGCTTCCCTCCGTTCAGCTGTTTCAAAGAAAGCCGAACTTTTTGCTGCTCGTTTTCCAATGCGTCAAAAGCAAACCGGTCATTCATCCAGGCGATTTTAGCCTTGTTCATGTCCAGAATGCCCGCCTGTTTCTTTTCATAAAGTGTTTGCATATGTTCAAACACTTTTTGCGCCTGAGCAAGTCTTGTTCTCTCTTGTCTTTTTTGTTTCTCCAGATAAACGTACTTCCAGTACATCGACTGAGCCTGCAGCAAAACGGCTTGTCGCTTTTGCCTGTACTCAAGCTGCAAACGTTTTTCCTCTTTCCTGTTCCACTGGCTCCTGGCCCGGTACACTGTCGGAAACTCAAAGGACTGTGAAACTTGATATTCTGTATACGCGCTGTTTTTTCCCGCCCCAAAGGGAAGAAAATAGGCGGACGCTTCCGGGTTCGGCAAATTGTTCCTTTGCCGGTTTTCCAAACTTTGCCGGGTTATCTGCGCCTGAGCAACCTTAAGCGTCTGATTGTTTTCCTCAATAGACTCCAGCAGTTTGCTCAGCGACTGTCCGTTAGCCCCGAAAAAAAGCAAACATCCGCACAAAGCCGCAAAAATTTGCTTTGCCATGATTTTTTGTTAAAATGAAAATTGAATGAGAAGCCCGAAAAGAGAACCTCCCGTTATAAAGAAAATGAAGACTTACACGGAATACGGAGGGGCACGCAGAGGAGAGTTGCCAAAAAACAGATCATCCGAATTAGCAAGATAAAAAAACGCACAAAACTTAACCTTGGCTTTAAAGCATGAATCCAGCGCCTTGCAATGAGCATCCAATGGTAGTGCCGCGAAAGCTTTGCACATTTTTTCCGATTTAAACTGAAAAGAACTCGGAAGCACATTGTGCGCATGGCTTACCGCAAAAGCATAGTGGTGCTCTTTCCCCGATTCAGCGCCAAATGATAAAAACGAATGTGCTGTGTGTATTTTTCCCTGGTGAGAATATTTGAAATAAGCCCCTTTTGATATCGCATGGTAAGCGGTTTCGGAATGCTCAACATGCGGCAACGCGCCATGCAGCATGAGCATGCCAAAAAGGCTGAGAAAAAAATATGCTTTTAACTTGATGTGCAGTTTGACCACGGAAACTTATAATTTCCCTTCAAAGTACAAAATTCATCTTAGGATGTAAAGCATTTTATTATACTTATTAGGCAATAAGTACCTGAATAAAACTAAAAGTATTACCGAATATGCAATTACCTAAAACCACTGACTGGTAATGATTAGGAGCTTTTATAGCAAAAGATTCCTTCTGCCGCTCTTTTTTGCTGTCTTTGCCTTCTTCTTAGAAACAGCTTTTTTTATTTCCCCTGGCGCAAGCAGTCTTTTTTTGTAAACAGCCAAATCATATTCAAGCGTCACGGCGCTCTTCAGCCGATGCACCGCCATCGTCCGGGAGTGCCCTGAAACGTCAAACACAGCCGCCTGCAGCACGCTCTGCAAAAAGGAATCCTGTCGCAGCTGTTGCTCAGACCAATTCAAAAAAAAGACAGCCCATTCATCTGCATAGCGTTCTTCCTGAGTTTTTCCGTCAAACTCTAAACAAAGCTGGGCGTCGTCATACTTAAAACGGTATACCCCTGCCAGCTGCTCGTACCAATCTGAGAAATACTCCAGCGGATATTCGCTGTTGGACTGAATGTAAGATACTGTCCGGTCTACAAGCCCCAGCGGGTTGTATTTTTCTAGATAAAGCAATTTGGCCCGCCCGATCATTTCGGCCAGCAGCTTGCTTTCTTCCTGTCTCTGAACAGTTCTTAAAATAGTATTTTTATCCGCAGGAAATAATTTCCTCATACGCTACAAATGCAATATCATCAAAATTCAAGACCGCAGAATCGCTCTGAAAATGAGTCTTGTGCCAAATCAACAAAAAAATTGAGCCGACAAATATACAAATTCTTAATTGAGCAAAACAACCGCTAATGTAATTCAAGCGATCGGGCTGCGGCAGACTGCTTGCACAAAAAGTGCTTATTGCGGGCATCAAAAACAATCCGGTCGTACAGCACCGGGACGATATTAACTCCGCGCTTATCGATAACACCGAATCTTCCTCCGCGCTTCACCAGTAAAAAGTCGCCGATTTCTTCAATAGACTCGTAACGCCGGGCAATCACAGGCATTCCATGGGCATTGTAATACCCGTAAAGTCCCTGGCTCATGCATATGCCGCCTCCTTCTTTCGTTTTGACAACTTTTTCAAAATCGACATCCACCAGAATGCGTCCCTGCAAATCGATCATCCCGCGGTGTCCGTTACGAGCCACAATGGCTGTTCCGCCGTGAAAAGGAGACACCTCGTCGTACCAAGGCTGCACAACCAAGCGCTCCAGCTCGTTGACATAGCCCCACTTTCCCTGCAGTTTTACCGGAGCTCTTTTCTCGCTGTATTCTCCGGCCTGCTGGTAGCGGTTTGCCAGCCGAAGCAGACCGTCCGTATCAATATAACCGTACCGACCGTCCTTGCACACCGGCAGCCACGCGCTGCGGCTTGGCACAATAGAGTCCATCTGATGGCGGGTTGTTATCCTGTACTGAAAATTCTTGTCTATCATTTCCACCCTGCTACCCTTCTTCAGCCCAAACAGCGAATCGAGCTGAACAACATACACACGGTCGTAAGACGCTTCAATTCGAGGCCTTCCGTTTCTGTCCAGTATTCCCGTTTTCTGCTTTTTCCCAGAATACAAAAAACCAAGAGGATGCAACACCAAAGAATCAGGACTGTAATACAGCTTTTCACCTTCCTGACTCAGTATTGTGTGGCCCCATTGGTTGGATACCAAAAAATTCCCAGCCTGATTAACCTGTATTTCTCCCTGCTGAGGCCTCAGCGCCCATTCATCCTTGGTATTGATATAGCCTTTTTTCCCCCAGTATATCACTTTAAAAAGTCCGCGTTCTTCCGCCAGCACCGAATCGTAGCGGCATTCGATCAAAAGGTTTCCGGTGCTTCGGGCCACGCCCCAATGCTCGCCCCGCCGCACGGCAAAATAACGCCCGTTCAGCGGACAAATCTCCTGGAACTTGTCCGATACAATCCTTCTGTTCAGCACGTCAAACACTTCGGCATACGACATGCGCCCGTACTGTTCGTTCACCAGAGCGTATTCTCCCATACGCTCGATCTGCTTGAAATGCGGACGCAGAACCCATTGACCGGTTGAATCAACCAAACCGTAGCTTTCTCCCTTTTTCGCAAGACTCAAACCATACTGAAAGCTCCCAAGACTGTCATAAAACTCGTCCGTTACTTTCTCGCCGCAAGCAGACAGCAGCTGCGCGCCTCCTTGCACACGCCCCACTAATCGGTAATCATCCAACACCTGCAGTTCTTCATAATGGAGCGTTTGCTTTGTTTCTTTGCCCGGAGTCACAAGCTTCCACGACGGATACAACACGCCTTCGCCTTTTTCCAGATTTACTGAACGAAACACTGGCTTTTGCAGCACTTGCCCCGAAGCGTCAGAAATGCCGGCTCTTCCCTGCGAAAAATACACGAATTTAGCGTCTTTACAGGCCGTGATGCTGTCGGCGAAGTTTTCACTAAGCCGTTCACCCGTCCAGCTATAGACAGCAGTTTTGGCTTGCTGTCCCGTCACAGACAGATAACCGGACCCAAGATCCATAATTTTTTCCTGCACAAAAGGAATCAGCACTTTGCCTTTTGCCGAAACCAATCCGTAAAATGCCACATTACCCCGCATGACTTTGGCTATCAGTCTGTCGGGGCCAATTTTTTTCACATCCACCCATTCAAAGTCGTGCAGGATTTTTCCTTTTGAGCTGATTAGTCCCCACGTCTTGATTTTTTTCCATCTATGAGGCCGGGAAGCCAGAAAAGAACGTTCAGAAGCCGGATAAAGATCCAGATACCGTGACTCACAAATCATTTTGTTTTTTGAAGTAACCAGCCCCCACTTGCCGCTAAGCTTATAGCCCGTTACCTTATTCACGAACAGCTCAGATCTGGCCTGAGACCAGCCCAGCTCATCGTAAAGCGCGGGAATCAGCACTTTTCCGTTCTCGTCCTTAATTCCCTTCTTGTTGTTTTCCGAAAAAATACGGATTTCTCCCGCAAAAGCCGACAACGACAACAGGAAACAGCAAAGTAAAACAGCAATTCTGTGCATAGAAAAAAATTTAGGTGGGTTAACCGGTAAGTCGCAAATTTAAGCAGAAGCAGCTGTCAATCCCAAGAGCAACAAGAAGTATGTTGTTTCCGGGGACTAAAACATTATGTGTCAAAAACTGACTCGGCACCGCGTTTCAGTTACTTTTTGCTGTTTTTCTTTCTTTTCGCATCCTTAAGAAAGCGTATCCAGGCAAAAGGATTCAGATAATTGGAGGTAGGCATCATGTTGGTGTTCCGAATCTGCTCGAACTGCTGCTTGGTTTGCTGGGAAAAACTGGCCGCCGCGTCGTCGTATCCCAGAGAATACGCACCCTGACGCACCAAATGGCCGCTGGCATTGCCCATTGTCATGCTGAAATCCATCGAACGCGGCAGCTCCATAGCCAAAACCGCCTTCTTGAATTCTTCTTCAGTCGGGTAAGGCTTTATCTCCAGATCGGGCAAGTAAAGCGTGTCGTACTTCAGACTCAGGACAAAAGTAATGTCTTTTTTATAGTCCTCGGGCACCTTGTAAGACTTGCGGTGATAACCCACCACGCTGACCACCACGCTGTCGCCGGCGACAATAGGCATTGTAAAAAAGCCGTAGTAGTTGGAAGTCGTTCCTCTTCCCGTTTCGGGAATAAAAATGTGCACGCCCGACAGCGGTTCCCGAGTTTCGTTGTCAACCACCTGCCCGGAAAACTGCAGCACCTTTCCTTTTCTGTGCGTTTGCTTCTTCTGCGCCCAAGCCGGTGCGAATCCCAACAACAAAATAAGACCTAAAACAACATATCCTGATCCTGTCCTCATGCAGATAAATAATTTAATGTACAACGGGTGCTAGCTGAATAACGCCGGCGGACAAATTAGCGTTTGCATAATTCATAAAAATCCTTTGTCTCAAGCAAATTACTATACATTTTTATTATACTAAAACTATCTTTGTTAAAAATCCTAAACGGCCTGTTATGCGCTTAAAAAATTTCAGCCTAACTGTAGGCAGCCAAATCTTCAAAGCCCTCTCGGACACTGCGCGAGTGCGTATTCTGTACTTACTGACACAGAACAAAGAGATGTGCATCTCAGACCTTGAGCTCATACTGGACTTCACGCAGACTAAAACTTCCCGCCACCTCATTTACCTGAAAAACTCCGGACTGCTTACCGCCCGCAAAGTCGACCAGTGGGTGTTCTATTCTGTCAAAGACGAAATGCAGGATCTGCTGGGAAAAATGATGGACTTGATGGCCAGGGACCAGCAGCTGCTCCGGGACCAAAGAACTTTCAAAGTGCTGTATTCGAACCGGGAACTCGCTCTCTACAAGATAAATCACCGGGGCTGGAAAGTTTAACGGAATCAAGCGCTGATTCCAACCCAACGCGTCCATAATGCTCGGAGGAAACAAACAGGGCTCCGACAACTATTCATAGCAACTATCCTTGGGATTCACCCTTCAACCTCCGCGGCGCCTTCGTCATACTCAAAAAACGGCTGAGCTTCGGAAGCAAGCTTAAACGTGACTACTACACGGCAAAAAGGCCCCAAATGATCTGCTATGAATTGCGCGCGCTGAAACAAATCCTTTTGCATTTCACCGAACACTTCCCCCGCATCGGAATAAAATCCGAAAATTTCCTCACCGCAGGGGAGCCATGCCAGTCTGTTCTTCCGGATAGTAAAATAAAAAATATCCACACTCACGTGCATTCCCGTTTTCTTGTCCCTGATGCTGGCAAACCCTGTTTTTGAAAGATTCGGATAACCAAACAGTTCCGCGAGCTCGCTTTCATTGAAAAAAAAGGAGTCCGTCTTTTGTTTGAACAGCCTCATAGCAGACCAGCCCTGATCAATGGCAACCCATGAACGGACCATTTGAGGATCAGTCCACAGAACCGGATGATTCTGTTTTCTGTTCGCATTGTATATCTCAACGCCTTTGCGCACCCAGCGTTTTATTGTCTGGTCTCCGGAATCGTTGAAATACGCTTTGCGTTTTTGGGCGGCAATCAGCGCCAGGTGAACAGACAAAGCCAGTAAATTTGACGTAGGAATAGGCGACTGCACTGTTAATATTCCTTCATCCTTCCTAATCTTTTCTGCAGAAGCATGACACAGCTCTGAAAGTTCGCGCTCGAAAGCTGTTAAATTTTCAGGATGGCCATTGAACACATATTTATGAAAAAGCTTCGCCTTTTTTCCCTCCTGATGCACAAGAAATCCATTGAGATCAGCTGGCCGAACCATAACCGCCTGGCTTCCCAGAAAATTGCCTGCCGTTGGAGACGAAGCAATCATCGGCTGCTGAAAATACTGGCTCTGGTCATTCCCGGGCTTTTGAGGCTCTTGCACAGGCGACAAGACTACACGAACGAACTCCTTGTCTTTCAAATAATTAGCAGCAGACTGCGCTTGTTCGTACCACTGTTTTTTTTCTTTTTGAAATTCCGTAATACTGGGATAAAAAGCAGAAAGCAACAGCTCTTCATTGTCAAACTGAAGAGGAAATCCGTGGGATTTTACAATAAAAAAATTCAGCGCAACATTTTTTTCTTTTAACACCGGCAATCGCCCGGGGGGCGCCTGCATCCGTTCGCTCCCCGCAGCAGGCTGACCAAAAAGAGCCTGCGCTTCGCTATCAGCGGTTTTATGCAGCATGCCGCTGTCCGACAAAACGATTGACGATGCTTTACCAAATTTATCCCGCATCAATTCAACGGATTTCCGTGCGAGCATTTTCTCTCTGTAAAATTCTGCAGGCAAACGGAAACCGCTGCATACTCCCGCCAGCAAAAGGGCGAGCTGAAGCGACAGCTTGTTGGCAAATGCCCGAATGGGAGGAGATTCCGAAGACAGAATGTTTCTCTTTTCCAAAAAACTCAGCCCTTCTTCTACAGACATTTTTGAAAGTACAAAATACCCCTTTTGCTCACTGGACAAAGAGGCTTTGGCGTAAAAATCAGCAGGTTCTGAAAATGGATCCTGAGAAAAATCCTGAGGATGAGGATGAGACGATATGCGCTTCTCTTTTTTCTCATCCTGAAGCTTTACATAATCCGAACGAACCGCGGTTTGGAAGGAAGGCGCGTCCTTCTTCTCCGGCTGAGAACTTCCGGTTTTTAACCAGCTCGTCTCCAAGCCAAACTGCTCCAGCGGCGGCAAGCCGGCTTCCCGGCGCAAGTCCCGGAGAAAAGCAAACTGACCGTGCACGTCTTCCGGATGGCAGGGAGTGCACAGCGCTTGCCTAACTTCGCGAAGCATCAAAGCAAAACGCAAATAACGAGGCTCCGGACTATACAGCTCGCTGGACTGCAGGGTTCCAATGCGGGCAAATACATCCGAATCGTCCCCGACTACCGGAAAACTAAACGCATAATGGTCTTTTTTCGGACGGCTGAGCATGGTGTTTATACGATCAAAAGCATCGGCGAAACTCTGCGGACTGAATGCTTCAGAAGATGGATAAACCAACAGTTTGACTCCATTTTCAGCCAGCGTTTCATTCAGCTCAGCAAGCAGCCGCGTGCCCGCAGCAGTGGAGGCCATCCGCCACAGCATTCCCTTAAGCAAAGAAGCTCCAGCAACGAAGCGTTTTCCTTCCGCATCACCGTCCCGGTCTTTGATTTCAATATTTCCTCCGGAACGAAAACCCAGCCAGCGCATGTCATTCGGTATGGCTTCCAGTAAGGGATTCTGCAGAACATTTCCTCTTTTCTGGTTATCCGGAAAGCCAAAGCCGACATCGGACAAGTACAGATCGGACCATGCGGAAGGCAGCTGATTGATCAGCTCCAAAAGCAGCCGATGCTCTTCTTCCATATGCTCTTGCTCTCCTAAAAGCGGCACATCTTTGATTGCCTTGCAAACCAATCCTTCAATAGCGCGAAGACACTGCATCTGTTGAAGAAAATTCTCCTCAAAACTTTGGTCAAAGCCTTTCCATCTGTCCCGCTGCATCTTCCGGTGTTCGGACTGAAAATGCTCCAAACGCTCCAGCTGCGCATGCACTTCACTCAACGCTTTTTCAGCGGCGGAAGAACAAGCAGGAAGCATTCTTCGGCGAAGCTCCTGCGCCTTCATCATGGCCTGAATAAGCTTACGGGATTGAAAAGCGGAATGCTTTTGCCTGCCGCGGCGTTTAACTGAAGTGTGAAATAGCATAAAACTAAACGACTCCCTAATTTTAGACCAACTGTCAAGGGAAAACTATTCGCTCCAAACCCCGTTTTTGAACAGTTGAAACCATTTTTCCAAATCCTTACCGTCAAACAGTCCGATTGCCCTGAAAATTTCTCTTGCGAATTCAACCGGAGCTATTCCGCATGCTGTAATCACGTTTTTGTCCGCCGCGGCAAACGAATGCTGGTAATTCTCTTCTCCGCAGTATTGCTGAGCGATTCCCTTCAGGTAATTCAAATCATTGCTGGTATGCTTTAAATTGTTCAGAATGCCCAGTTGACCGAGAAAAACAGTGGCGGCGCAAATTCCGGCAACCGGCTTTCCGCTCTCAAAAAGCTCTCTTGTCAGTTCTCCAAGCTCGTCATTGTCCCCCTTTTCCCAAGCTGTTCCGCCGGGAAGAATCAGCATGTCCACATCCTCCGCTCCGAAATCTTTGAGCGATACCGACGGAGTTACGGGCAACCCGCCCATAGAAAGGACCGGGCCACCGTTTTTCGAAAAATACACCAATTCATGCGCTCCGCTTTTATTTATTTCCGGAGTAACATACGAGATTTCCCAATCAGAAAATCCGTCAAACAGAAATACAAAAATCTTCTTTTTCATGTGTTGCTAAAAATTGAATTAAATCAGCCCGGAAAGGCTAAAAAAAATATTTTACTAAAACAAATTTAGCAAAACAATTGAAACATCAAACTTTCAGGACAATCGCATATTGAATTCCCACTAAAAAAATGTCCCCGCCAGTAATAGAACAATGGCCTAAGCAACGCTAAACTTTTTCCGACATTAAGCTCGGAAAATTCCGGGTAAACTGCCGCCGCTTAAAAAAATCAATATCCTTGGCAATCAAAACCAGGCTATTAACCTGGGTTTTGCCATTGAGCAACTTTCATTTGGGGCATATGGCATGTTTTGATAGCTTCTTTTATAAAATCCTTGTTGCCTGACTTAAAAAAATGCAAATACTTCTCTATCTTGCTAAGAGGCAACAGACACCCGACACTGTTCTTTGTTTTTGCTAGGCAGTCTGGAACTTTATCAATACTTTCAGAATGAACTGTTTCCCGCCCAGCGTTACCACGATACATTACTGGTACATTGTGTTTTTCAACAATAGGCTTGAGAGTTATTCTATCACAGAGAATTAATAGTTCATCCTTTCTTACTTGAATACAATATTCATGTCCTGTATTAAAACGAATGAAATTGCCATTCTTATCAAGATTTAAATTCCATTTTTGATTGTTAAGAAAGTCAGCATAACTGATGGCCTCAATCAAAAAATCCATCAGCTCAACTCTGGTCTGCTGATTAGGAAGCAATTTTTCGAAAACCGCCTTAGCATCTTCAGCACTGTTTCTGTCAATTATCGCCATTTAGTTTCATGCCATTTTAAATACCCCTAGAAAAACTCAGATTTCGCCCTCACTCACCCTTCTTTTATTTAAATCAAAAACCAAACTTTCAACATAAATATCACATCTAATCCGTGAATTCCAAATTCATCTAAATGATTTTTTATATGTGAAAAATATTGATTTACAGCCACATTACCTTTCGCGCTATTTATACCCAATCTAAATAAATATGCGTCCGGTCATAGAAAAAACGCAGCCTGTTCCTTATTTTTGACTCATACCAAACCAAAAGTAGCGGGAAATGGCAAGAAAAAAAGGCTGGGCCAAGCGGCTGTATCAGTTTTCGAAGGCAACGCACAAGTACATCGGAATTGGGCTTTCCGTCTTTTTGCTTTGGATGAGCGCGTCGGGCATTATCCTCAACCATCCCGACTGGTTTGCCTCGTTTGGCGTTCACAAATCCCTTGTCCCCGGCGAATACCACCCGCAGCACTGGAATCGCGGTACAATGAACCAAGCCGCGTTCATCGGACAGGACACCGTAATTTTCGGCGGCAAGCAGGGCGTATGGATGAGTACTGACGGAGGCAAAAGCTTTCGCAGCGTAATGAGCGAAGCCTTCTCGTCCTCGCCTTACTTCAAAAAAACAAACGCGCTGCTTTACCTAAAGGAAAAACAGACGCTCATGGTCGGAACTTTCGGCGGGCTCTGGGCTTTTCATCTGCCAAGCCTGGCATGGAGAAAAATAAACCTGTCCGAAGCGCACCCGCACATCGTCAAACTCCTGCGCAGGAACGACCAGCTGCTGGCTTTTTCCAAGTCCCATGTTTACGGAGCGGAGATCAGCGGCTTCAATTTCAAGAAACTGTCCATGAAGCAAGCGCCGAGAGAATCCATGGATTTGATCACCTACACTTTCGCCCTGCACAGCGGCTGGCTCTGGGGAATGCCCGGCCGACTGGTTTACGATCTGGTTTCGCTGGTGCTGATTTTCCTGACCGTTACGGCGCTTTACATCACTTTCAGAAAAACAAAAAAGAAAAAACCGAAGCCGAAGCGCAGCAACAAACTGCTGGCTTTCTGCATCCGGCAGCACACGAAGATCGGCGTTTGGGTACTGGCGTTTTTGCTGGTAATCGGCGCCACGGGAATTTTCATGCGCCCGCCGCTGCTGATCGCCCTGGTGAACGGCGAAGTGCCGACAGCCTGGGTGCCTGGCTACATGCTGGAAAATCCTTGGTACCACAGCATCCGCAACGCCGTTTACGACGGAAAAAACGACCGGATAATAATTGACACGACGGAAGGTCTGTACGCAGGCAAAGCCGACCTTTCCGAAGAATTCCGGCCTGTCAGCTGGGACGTGAACATCTTCGTGATGGGCGCGAGCGTTATGGAGCAGCAAAGCAACGGCCGTTTTCTGGTCGGGTCGTTTTACGGCCTGTTCGACTACAAAGAAGGCGAGCCGTTCGCGCAGGACGTGCTCACCAAAAAGAAAGTAGAGCCTTACAAAAGCATGGAGCGCCCAAGCCAGTTCATGACGACAGCCTATTTCCAGACACCGGATTCCGTCCGCTACCTGAACACCTACGGCATGGGAATCATCCCGATTGACCGGCCGAAAGACCGCACGCTCTTCCCGATGCCGGAAGAAATCCGCGACAACTACCGCATGCCGCTCTGGAACTACATGTTCGAGCTGCACAACGCGCGCCTGCTGAGGCCGGTCTTCGGCAAATGGGTAATTCTGTTCATCCCACTTACCGGCCTGCTGTTTCTGTTCATTTGCTTCTCGGGCTTGTACGAGTATCTGTACAGAAACAGAAAAAAACTGTCGTTGAGAAGGTAAGCGGGTGAGCAAAAAGGCATGTTTTCAAAAAACTGCCGCAGCCTACCGCCAACACTGCTTGCCGTTCTCATAGGTAATTTGCCCTATTCTCTTTCCTTGCTGAGGCGTTTCAGCAGATACGGCTGGCGACTGCATGACAACCCTATTCCTGCTAAAAATAAAAGCACATAAATTGCCCAAGGCCAAAATCCAAATTTACTCTTTATAAAAATGTAATTTTTTCATTTTAGATTAAAAACAATGAAAGGTATTCGATGATACAGACGGCCTGCCTTACTCAAAAAACAATCAAACACATTTCTATTTTTAAAAAAATATTCATTAAAAAATTCAATAAAATATTTAACACAAAAACACATACAATTACCTCAATACTATGCGTGTATTTTTAGTTGAGTTCATCCCAAACAAACACCGTTTCAAAAAACTCAGTGTTTTCAGCATTAAAACCGCCGAAAACAAGCTAAAATTTTTGACTCTTATCCAGCTTTGCATGGTTGAGAATTTTTAAACCGAATAAAGCATCAATCAAGCCCTCTAGTTCGCCCCAAGAATCAATTTTTTTTACAAAAATGGATTAGAAAGCACATTTAAAACCCGAAGGCTTCACCGGCTTGAATAAGGTAATCTGTTGAAAGCCTTCCGATTGGCCAATCGCTCCTCAGCAGGTCTCTGCAATCGTTTTCGGCTCTTGAAAGAGAAACTGCCGCGGTGCCGAAAACGAATAAAATGACGGATATTTTTTTTAAATTTTAAAAAAATATAGGTTATTTGAATACTTGGATTTTTTTGAAAAATGAACAAATTGAAATATGAAAGCAAGACTGTCGGCGATCAGCACATTTGTCCCCGAGAAGCAGCTAACAAATGCCGATCTGGAGAAAATGATCGATACGTCTGATGAATGGATTGTGAAGCGAACAGGCATAAAAACCAGACATATTGCAGATGAAAATACTTTTGTGAGCCACCTGTGCGAAGAAGCCGCCCGGAAGCTCACCAGCCAATATTCAAAAGATCTTACCGACGTGGATTTTGTCATTTCGGCTTCCATATCGCCAGACTCGATAATGCCAAGCGTAGCTGGACAGCTTCAACACAGGCTGGGCATACAGCGTGCCGGCACCATGGATATTTCTTCTGCCTGCGCAGGGTTCAGCTACGGACTGATCTTAGCCAAAGGACTCATAGAGAGCGGACTGTATAAAAAAATTCTGGTTTTCGGCGGCGAAACACTTTCGAAAGTAACGGACTACACCGACCGGGCCACCTGTATTCTGTTCGGCGACGGAGCCGGCGCGGCCCTGGTAGAGGCGGCCCAAGAAACCAATATGCTGAAAACCACAACTGGCACCGACGGGCACGAAGGACACAACCTGGTGCTGGGCACACGGATTCAGGAAATTAACGGCACCGACATACCGGCCAACGACTTCATCCATCAGGACGGCAAAAAAGTCTTCAAATGGGCTGTGGAAACGATTTCCCGGGAAGCGCAGAAGCTCGTAAACGACGCCGGCTTAAGCATGGAAGACATTGACTGGTTTGTGCCGCACAGCGCCAATATGCGCATCATTGAGGCCATTACGCGCAACCTGGGCCTTCCGAGCGAAAAAACGCTGGAGAGCCTGCGCACATGCGGCAACACTTCGTCGGCAAGCATTCCGCTGGCCATTGACCAAGGATTCCGGGAAGGCAAAGTAAAACCCGGCGACAAACTCCTGCTTATGGGCTTCGGCGGCGGCCTGACCTATGCGGGATGCATCCTGGAATGGCCTGAACAATAATTTTCATAAAGCTAATTTTGCGCAGCCGCCTTCGGCCCTGGCCAGCCCCGGCGCTGTAAAAGAAGCTGTCCGCGTTCCAAAACCGGGAAACAATTTCTTTTGCAGCGCTTTCTTTTCCCCCTGCCTTCGTGTTTTTCTGACAAAAAATACTGAAATTAGTTACTTTGTTTTGAAAGGCGTCGCTAACCAGACCAAACCAAATCCCTTCGGCCTGCTAACTGCCAGAAGCAGAGCGGCGCATCAAAATTATTCATTTAGCATAAATTACTTTTCTTATGAATTCTACAATTGACATTCAAATCAACCGAGTTAGCCAGAGTAGAATCGATCAAGTGGATTTTGACAACATCGTGTTCGGATCCGTATATTCCGATCATATGTTCGTGGCCGACTACTCGGATGGCGAATGGAAAGATTTCAGAATAGAACCTTACGCTCCTCTCAGCATGATGCCCGCCAGCGCCGTAATGCATTACGGACAGTCAATTTTTGAAGGACTGAAAGCGTACCGAACAGCAGAGGGCGATGTGCAGGTTTTCCGCCCGAACGACAACGCACAGCGGCTGAACATCTCTGCCCAGCGAATGTGCATTCCGGAACTTCCTGAAGAAATCTTCATGCAGGGCCTTGACAGCCTGCTGAAAATCGACCAGGCGTGGGTGCCGTCCAGCCCGGACACCGCTCTCTACATCCGTCCGTACATTTTTGCCACCGACGAATACATCGGCATCCGTCCGTCTTCAAGCTATAGATTCATCATCTTTACCTGCCCGGTAGGTGCTTATTACACGGCTCCGGTTCGCGTAAAAATCGAAGAAGAATATTCGCGCGCAGCACCGGGAGGCACAGGCTTCGCCAAAGCAGCAGGAAACTATGCGGGGTCGCTGTACCCGGCAAAAAAAGCGCAGGAGCAAGGTTATCACCAGCTGATCTGGACTGATCCTGTTGAGCACAAATACGTTGAAGAATCCGGAACGATGAACGTCATGTTCGTTATTGACGGAAAGCTTATGACTGCCGCTACCGGAAAAACCATTCTTGCCGGAATTACACGGAACAGCGTGCTGACCCTGGCCAAAGAATGGGGCATGGAAGTCGTGGAAGGAAAAATCGCCGTGGAGGAAATCGTGAAGGCGGCCAAAGAAGGACGACTTGAAGAGGCTTTCGGTACAGGAACCGCGGCAACCATCGCACAGATAGCTACTATCAGCTTCCGCGGAACGGATTACGATCTTCCGGAGGTAGAAAACCGCAAATTCTCAAACAAAGTCCTGAAAACGCTGGACGCAATCAAATGCGGCTCACAAGAAGACACTCACGGATGGATTCACCGTCCATTCTAATAAAAAATTAATTTTTCATTAATAACAAAAAAGGCTGCCAATTCACGACAGCCTTTTTGTTATTTTATTAGGTCCGAAAACATCTGATTAGTCCGTCAGATTAACCGTTCATTGCCTCCAGCTCTTCGGCAATTCTCTGCCTTAAAGTTTCACTGGCATCAGCCAACGGCAGACGCACTGTGTTCGCACAAACGCCCTTCTGATGCAGCAGTTCTTTAATTCCCACCGGATTCGACTCACTGTACATCAGCGGATTGACACCCAAAAAATTGTAGAGATAACGCTGCGCCGTTCCAAAGTCATGTTTCAGGCTCGCATTCACCATATTGCTCATTTCCTCAGGAAGACCATTAGCCAAAACAGATATCACTCCTTCTGCGCCCATGGCGATCATAGCCGGAGTAAGCATGTCGTCGCCGGAAAGCAACACAAAGTCCTTAGACTTGTCTCGGGCGATGCGCATGCACAAATCCAAATCGCCCGAAGCTTCCTTAATTCCTATTATGTTTCGGTGCTTTGCCAATTCCAGCGTAGTTGACGAGCTCATGCAGCTGCCCGTTCGTCCGGGAACATTATAGAGCAGAACCGGAACGGGCGACTCGTCTGCCAGAGCCTTGAAGTGCCGATAGATTCCCTCCTGACTCGGTTTGTTGTAGTAAGGAGAAACCGAAAGCAGCGCATCCACACCTTCGAAATCGTAATGCGCCAAATCCCGGATCAGCTGGTGCGTATTGTTGCCACCAAAGCCAAAAACAATCGGCAGCCCGGCGCTATTGTTTTTCCGGACAAAATCCAGGACCTGTTTTTTTTCTTCCAATGACAAAGTCGCCGACTCGCCTGTCGTCCCCAACACCACGTAATAATCAACCCCGCCTTTGGCTGTATGATCCAGCAACTCTTTCAGGCTGTCAAAGTCCACGGACTGATCGGCCGTAAACGGGGTCACCAGCGCGACACCTGTTCCTCTAAGTCTGTTCATATATCTGATTTATTTATCTTTATTCATTTTCTGAGTATAAAAGAACATGTCTTCCAGTGTTTTACGGTGCGCAACCGATTGGCAAACCATCAAATCGTAAAACAGCTCATTTCCCTGCTGGTGTATGCCCACCTTTGTTTTCGCACGGGAAGCGGCCACTATGTACTGCACAAACACATCTGAATCGCCGTCAGCATGAAAAAGAAAATCATATGGATTTTGCAGCATGTCGCGCACATAAGCTGATTCCTCTTTCCCAAGCCAGTTAAAATCGTCCATGCTCACTAGGTCATATCCACCGGACTCTGCTTTTTTCAAATCAGCCGCATAGCCCACCAAATCAACCGACATCCCTTCGTTTACCAAGGCTTTCCTTAAAAAATTGACAGCCTGAGTCTTCCCGGAATCTTCCAATGTGAAAAGCAACAAACATTGCGCACCCTTTTGCAAGGGATTCTGCGCCGAATTTCTTTGGACGGCCTGTGCCTTCAGTTTTTTTAGTCTGGCGCCCGCCATCATTCTCTTCACCTGTTCAAGCATACCGAATTGCTTTTGATCAGGTAAGCCCGCTTACCCGATCTTCCGTTAAAAATAGTCTCCCCGAAAAGGAACACAAAATAAAATTTCAAAAACTTACTTAAAAACTCAGAAATCAAAACTTCATTCGGACAAAACCAGAATGACGGAATATCATTACACAACAACAACATTCTCTGGAATTTCTCCTTACCTGATTTCACACGGCAAAGCAAGAAAAAAGATGCATCGCAAAATTATCTATTCCTCGCTGATCAAGTCTGCAAACTCCTTCTCGCTAAGAATCCGAAGCCCCAGTTTTTCGGCTTTGGTTTTCTTTGCGGGTCCCATCTTGTCACCTGCCAGCAAATAATCCACCTTCGATGAAAGCGCCGAAACCAACTTGCCTCCATAGTCCTTAACCGCTTGTTTAATCTCCTCGCGGCTGTAGTTCTGAAACACGCCCGAAACAACAAACACTTTACCTACAAGCTGTTCTCCTTTCTGGCTTTGCTCTTCTTCATTTATCCGCATAGACAGCCCGTAAGCCTTCAGGCGCTCTACAATCGTTTTGCTTTCATCATCTTTGAAGAAATCCATCACGCTGTTGGCAATCTGCTCACCGATTTCCGGCACTTCAACCAATGCTTCAAAATCTGCCTGCTCCAACTTCTCAATGGATCCGAAGTGCCGCGCAAGCTTCTCCGCAACCGTTTTTCCCACATAGCGGATCCCGAGAGCAAACAACACCAGCTCAAAAGGCATCTTCTTGGAATCCTCAATAGCCTGCAGCAGCTTGCGAGTCGACTGCTCTTTGAAACCTTCCAGGCTGTGCACCTGTTCGTAGGTCAGCTCATACAGATCAGCATAAGTGTTTACCATGCCGGCCTTAAACAGCGCATTCACAGTGCGTGATCCCAGCGAAAGAATATTCATCGCCCTTCGCTGCACAAAGTGCTCTATTTTCCCTTTTATCTGAGGAGGGCAAGCTTTTTCGTTTTGGCAGTAATAATTCGCTTCGCCTTCCTTGCGAACTAGCTCTCCCCCGCATTCCGGACAATGCCCGATAAACCTGATCGTTTCTCCTTCCGGACGGTTCTCCTGGCTGACACCAGTTATTTTCGGAATAATCTCACCGCCTTTCTCAACCGACACCGTATCGCCTATGCGCAGCCCCAGCCGCTGAATCTCATCGTCATTGTAGAGCGAGGCCCGCTTCACGACCGTACCGGCAAGCTGCACAGGCTCCAGGTTGGCAACGGGCGTCACTGCGCCGGTTCTTCCCACCTGATAAGAAATACTTTTCAGCTTGGTCTGCGCGCTCTCAGTTTTATATTTATAAGCAATTGCCCAGCGCGGGCTCTTTGCAGTGCTTCCCAGCTGCCTCCGCTGTGAATAATCGTTGACTTTAATTACCATGCCGTCAGTTTCAACCGGCAGATCCCGTCTCTTTTCATCCCACTCAGCAATGTATTCATTCACCTCACGGATATCTCGGCACCGCCTGTAATTTTCCGAAACATGAAAACCCCATTCGCGGAGCTTTACCAGAGCCTCGCTCTGGCTTTTCACGCTCTCCATTCCAACAGGCTCTGCAGGAGCCGACTGCTCCTCCTCATGCAAGAAATATATATAGCAGTCCAGGTTCCTGGAAGCCACAACTGACGAGTCCTGCATTTTGACTGTCCCCGAGGTGGCGTTTCTCGGATTTGCCAAAGGCTCCTTTCCTATGTCTGTCAATTCTTCATTGATGCGTCTGAATTCCTTCAGCGGCATCATCACTTCGCCCCTCACCTCAAAACTAGAAGGATAACCTTTTTCCTTAATCTTGAGAGGCACCGTTTTTACGGTACGGATATTCGCCGTTACATCATCGCCCTGCACACCGTCGCCGCGCGTGGCGGCCTGAACCAACGTACCGTTTTCATAGCGAAGACTGATGGCCACTCCGTCATATTTCAACTCACACAGATACTCGTACTCGTCATGTCCCAGAGCTTTCTTCACCCGGCTGTCAAAATCCATCAAATCCTCAGTCGAGTAAGTATTTCCCAGCGAAAGCATCGGCAAACGATGCGTCACGGTTTCAAAATCTTTGGTAACCGTGCCCCCCACCCGGGCAGTAGGGGAATTAGCATCGGCAAGTTCCGGGTGTTCCTGTTCCAGTTGCTGCAATTTTTCCAAAAGCTGGTCAAACTCAAGGTCCGATACAACCGATTTATGTTTCTGATAGTACTGTTCGTTATAGTAATGCAGCTGTTCCCGAAGCTGCTGTATTTCTTCCTGTGCCTTTTGCTTGCTCATAAATTATGGTTTGTACAAAATTAAAAAAATATTGATAAGCAACTACTCACAAACCAGAACTGTATTGGCAAATACTGATTTTATTTTTTTAAAAAAAATGCCGTTTTCCAAGCTAGAACATCGCTTATCAAAAACAGAAAAACCTTAAGTAAAACGCCTCATTTTTGGGCAGGCACCCGCAGGAAACCAAATTTCCGCATATAGTTTACATACTTGAGATATTTTTTTGCTGTTATAACGGAAAAGCCGTGTTTGTAACGCGACTCCTGTATAATTTTGTATTATAGACAGGAAAAAAACAAAGACTAAAAAAGTGCGCGGCAGGGCGCTTTGAATCTTTGTTCAAGATTTGTAGCTTTAGAATAAAGACTGCACAAACTGTATCAAACCCGATTGCGAGTAATTTTTTAACTAGCTTTCTGATTTCTAATTACCATGGAAAAATTAACCAGCAACAGCGAAAACATTTTGGAAACTGCCCGCCTTCTTTTTTACCATAAAGGCTATAGTAGAGTTACAATGGATGAAATCGCCCAAAAACTGGGCATGAGCAAAAAAACACTGTATAAATACTACAGCGGGAAAAATGAAATTTTAGAAAATGTGCTGAGCACTTGGAAAGAATCGCTGGCTTTCAAGATTTCCGAGATAGCTTCCGATCCCAAACTGCAGTTCGTTATTAAACTGAAAAAACTGCTGACCATAACAGCAACAAGCATCAACGACGTAACTCCTGTATTTCTTCAGGATCTTCAAGAAAATTCGCCCCAGTCCTGGAAAAGCATCACAAGCTACAAAAAAGAAGCGGCCAAACGCTTCAAAAAACTGCTAATCGAAGGACTGGAAAAAAAGCAGGTTAGCACCCGGCTCAACTTGGACTTGGTAGTGGCCCTGTACCACAGTGCAATTAACAACCTGCTGGACCCTGTGTTTTGGAACCAATTGCCTACTGACGTTCGCGAAGGAATTCCAAACAAACCCGCAGACATTTTCGATCAGACGATTACCATTATTTACGAAGGCATCCTGAACGACGCACCCAAGGAAAACTACAAGCAACTCAGCGGGAATCAACAACCTTAAGACTCAACAAGGCCGGCGGTTGCCGGCCTTTCTTTTTGGTTTATTTTCTTTTCAAATCCACCAACCCCTTGGCCTTCATATCCCTCAACAACACCTTGCCTATAGACTCGCCCAGCACCAGCGAACCCGTAGGATCAAACGTGTCTGTTCTTGCCGTATAAACCAGCTGATCGTCTTTCGCCGAATAAACTGCAACCTCAATCTGATACACTTTAGACACCGACCAGTACCCGGGAGTATTGATCACCTGATAAGCTGGGTACCAATAATAAAACGCAAAAGGCTGAGGAAAATAATACCCGTAAAAAGGACTGCCCCAATATCCTCCGGCGCTTGGAACCAAATAGCTAGTAGGCGGTGTGTAGGTTTTGTTTTTCTTCAGCCCCAGCAGTTTAAAAAACATGTAGGCTTCTGTACCGGATTTTTTCAAATCCTCATTAAACGTATCCTTGTTGTATTTTTTTCCCGAAGCTATAAAAGAATTTCCATTAATGGCCTCAACCCCTTTCTGGCTGAAATCTTCCAGTACCCCCTGTACAAAAGCATCCGAATTCAACCGTTTGCCCAGCACTGCCACCACAGCATAGCTGTTGTAAGTTTCACCTTTAAATTTGGCATTCTCCCAGCTTGTCAGCAACTGAGTATTGGAACAGCTATAAAGAAAGAAAAAAGAAAAAAACACGATACGAATAAACCAATTGTTTCTTTTCATGGGTTTGCTAAATTTGTCATTTACGGACTTCGTCCTAAATAATTGCTGCCAGTAATTTAACCAATGTTATTATTTAGCTAAATCACTGGCTGTGAACCATAACTGAAATAATAAAAAAGTACGAAGTACATATAGTTTATCATCTGTGCGTATTCACTCAGGCAGCCTTTAGATAAAAAATCCCTGTTTTCGCACTGTTGCCTAAGGCTTGAACAAAGCCTATGCCAGCACACGCAACGCCCAATTCACCGAAAAGACAGTCATGCAAGACAAAAACTTTGTGATTTACCGCTCATCGGCAGGATCCGGAAAAACATACACGCTCGCCAAAGAGTACCTGATTCAGGCGCTTAAAAGCGACTTCCGGTTCAAGCATATCCTGGCAGTGACCTTCACCAACAAAGCCACCCAGGAAATGAAAGAGCGAATCATTGCCTTCCTCGACGAAATCAGCCGGGGCGAAGAGCCGCTTATGACCCAGGACATCGCCAAAGCTATCGGCATATCGGCAGAGCATGTACGGGAAAGGGCCGGGCGCGTGCTTTCCAACATTCTGCATGGCTACACCAACTTTTCCGTCAAGACTATCGACAGCTTCTTTCAGGAAGTAATCCGCGCCTTCACCAAAGAGCTGGGACTGCAAGGGGGCGTGCAGCTGGAGCTTGACCAGGACAAAGTGCTTGATGAAGTCATTGACCGGCTCATTGCCGACATCGGAAACAGCGAACGCCTGACACAGTGGCTTAAAAATCTGGCAAAAAAACAAATTGAGGAAGGACAAAGCTGGGAGCTGGCTTCTTCAATAAAAAAACTGGGCGCAGAAATCTTCCGGGAGAATTTTCAGGACATCCGGGAAGGCATACTGGACTGGGCCGAAAAAAGTCCGGAAAAGCTCGGAGAGCTAATCAAGCATTTGAAAAAGACCGTCTCTGTCTTCGAAAAAACCATGGAGGGATACGGCAGACAAGGACTGGCCATCATGGAGAAGCATGAGCTTGCGCTTGACGATTTTCCCTTCAAAAAATCGAGCTTTGCCAATTACTTCAACAAACTGACTAAAGGCGAATTTGAGCCTGTCAAGCGCGTGCGCGAGGCGGCGGGCAACAGAGAAAAATGGTCCAACAAGTCAACCCAGGCAGCCCAAAAATGCAAACTCTACGCCGCCTACGACGACGGCCTAAATGAATGTCTGTGCAACGCGTTGGAGCACTACGACCTGTTTTGTCCGGCCTACGGCACAGCACTGGAAGTACACAAGCACATCCATACCTACGGTATTCTGAGCGATCTGACCCGGAAGCTGCAGGAATACCGGCACGAAAACGAAGTGATGCTCATTTCCGATGCGCCTCAGTTTTTAGGAGAAATTATTGAAGAAAACGAAGCGCCTTTTATTTATGAGAAAATAGGCACAAAATTCCAGCATTTCCTGATTGACGAATTCCAGGACACCTCGGGGCTGCAATGGAAAAACTTCCGCTCACTGCTGGAAAACAGTCTTTCGGAAGGCATTGTCAAGCCAAACGGTGAAACTGAAGCATTTAAAAGCCTGGTCGTGGGCGACGTAAAACAGTCGATATACCGGTGGCGCGGAGGCGACTTGCAGCTGCTGCAAGAGCAGATCCAGATGGACATAGGCGAGCGCCGCACCCAGATAGCACAACTGGACACGAACTGGCGCAGCAAAAAAAACGTCATCGACTTCAACAACGCGCTTTTTTCCGAAGCGCCAATCTGGCTGGAGCGGCAGGCGCTGCAAAACCAGGAGCAACTGGCGGACGAACAGATGCGCACAAAACTGAATGCAGCCACTTTCAGCATTAGCGAAGCTTACAGCGACGTGTATCAGAAATTCCCCGCGCACAAACAAGCAACCGGTTACCAAGGCTATATACGCGTAGACTTTCTGGAAAACGACAAAGAAAACAAACGCACGCCAAAGGCCCAGACACTCGAGCAATTGCCTCAAGTAGTCGAGACGCTGCAGGAAAAAGGCTACGCGCTGCGCGACATTGCCTTTTTGGTGCGCACAGCCTCGGAGGGCACTGAAATCGCCAACCGGATGATGGAATACCAGAACTCCAACGAAGCAAAGCCGCACTGCCGCTACGACGTGGTTTCCTCGGAATCGCTTTACCTGAAAAACGCGCTGACTATTCGCCTGCTTGTGCACCTGCTCAAGCATCTGCACGATCCTGAAAATGCAGTCATCGAATCGGCGCTGTATTATGAATACAGCTCTCTTTTTGAAAAACAAGTAAGCCTCAGCCCGGACAGCAAAGACGCTCACAGAACGCGGCTGGAAAAGATTCTGAATGCTCAGCGGGAAATATTCAGCAGGCTGCCGCTTTTTGAACTGGTCGAAACGCTGATCGAAATGCTGGGTCTCAACAAGTTTCAGCACGAGCTTGTCTACCTGCAGGCTTTTCAGGACTGCGTCATTGAGTTTTCGGAAAAAAACAGCGACCACTTGCCGGACTTTCTCAGCTGGTGGGACGAACGGGGCGTCAAGAAGTCCGTACAGATGTCTGATGAACTGGACGCCATGCGCATCCTGACAATCCACAAATCAAAAGGGCTCCAGTACAAGGTCGTGCTTATTCCGTTTTGCAACTGGAAGCTGGACCACAATACGCACCACAACAACTATCTGTGGTCTGAGGCTGGCGCCGATCTTCTGAAATTCCCGTCCAAACTGCCGGTCAATTACGGAAAAGGCCTCACAAACACAGCTTACGCGCATGAGTATTTCCATGAGCAGCTTAAAGCTTTTCTGGACAACCTCAACATTTTGTATGTGGCGCTTACAAGAGCAGAGGAATGCCTGTGGATTCACACAGAGCTGCCGGCCAAATCAGCCAAAGAAATCAAAAACGTCGGGCAGCTGCTGCACAAAATTCTGACAAATCCGGCGGAAAACAACAACGGTTCGCTCATCCGCCTGCCGGAAGGCTGGTCCGAAGAAACGCTCTCCTACGCATGGGGCAACTTCGACCTAATGAAAAAAAATGCAGAAAAAAAACCGGAGGAAAGCCTGACACTTAGAGAATATATCAGCTCCAGCTGGCGGAACAGGCTGGAAGTGGTAAAGAAGTCCAAAGATTTTTTTGAAATAGACGACAAGCGGGCTCAGAAAGTCAATTACGGTACGCTTCTGCACGACATTCTGGCGGAAATCCCTTACCCCGAATACCTGGAACATGCCCTGAACGAGCGCTTCGAAGACGGCGAACTTTCAAAGACAGATCAGGAGTTTCTGGAAAAGAAAATCAAGGAAATCGTCCGCCACCCGAAAGTAAAAAAATGGTTTTCGCGTGACTGGGAAGTCAAAACAGAAGTGCCTATTCTTCCCAAAAGCGGAGAGCTCGCCCGCCTCGACCGCGTGCTTATCAAAGGCAAACACGCAATAGTCATCGACTACAAAACCGGCAACGAGCGGAAAGCGAATTTCGATCAGGTGACCGAGTACATGCGCCTTTTGCAAAACATGGGCTTTGAAAAAGTAGAAGGCTATCTGCTGTACCTGGAGACCATGGAAATAAAAGAGGTTAGAAGCACGCCGCTTTTTGGCTGAGCAGCGCGCTTGGAGTTTTTCTATACTGCAGGATTGATATTGATCTTCAGCTTGGCCGCAATTTCTTTCACTCTGCGCAGCTCATGCTCTTCGATCAGCGCCAGGGAAAGTCCTTTTTTGCCTGCCCTTCCGGTCCGTCCGCTTCGGTGAGTATAATATTCCAGGCTTTCCGGAAGCTGGTAATGCACCACATAGGCCAGGTTCTCCACGTCAATGCCGCGCGCAGCCACATCGGTAGCCACCAAAATCTTTAGCTTTTCTTTTTTAAAGGCACGCATCACTTTATCACGCTCCTTTTGGCTCATATTGCCCTGGATAGCATCGGCTGTGTGCTTCTGCTCTGAAAGTTGTCGGGCCAGTTCAGCTGCAGCCAATTTCGTCCTGCAGAAAACAACACCTCGGCTGGTGCCCTGAACCCGCAAAAACTGCAAAAGCGTTTCAAATTTCTTTCCGCTCGGACAGACAGCGTACTGGTGCGTAATATTTCTGTTGACGATTTCCTTTTGACCGGTCCCCACCCGGAAAGCATCCCTGGACAGAAAACGACGCACCAAATCGCGCACTTCATTCGGCATAGTAGCTGAGAAAAGCCAAGTGTTTCGCTGTTTCGGAACAAACCTCAGAATGCGGTCAATGTCTTTCTTGAACCCCATATTAAGCATTTCGTCTGCCTCGTCCAGCACCACATAACGGACCGCAGACAAATCCAGCGCCTGGCGGTCGATCAGATCAATTAGACGGCCGGGAGTAGCCACCACTATGTGCGTCGGACGCAACAGGTTCTTTACTTGCTGGCCGATCGGAGCGCCGCCGTACACGCACTCGGTAAATATTTTTTCGGAGTATTTCGTCCAGCGGAACAGCGATTTGGCAATTTGCTGGCTCAGCTCGCGCGTAGGCGCCAGCACCAAACCCTGAATCTGCTTTTGCTTAGGGTTTATCCTTTCGAGCAAGGGAAGACCGAATGCCGCCGTTTTTCCCGTTCCGGTCTGCGCCTGCCCGACCATATCGGTTCCCTTGGTCATCAGAAAAGGGATAGTCTGTTCTTGAATCCCCGTGGGTTCTGTTATGTTATTTTCCTTTAAGGCTTTTGCGAAAGCCTTGGATATGCCTAGTTGTGTAAAAGTCGTCAAAACAAATGGTATATTTTAATTTTCTGCAAGTTACCAGGTTTCAAAAGAAAAAGGCAAGAAATGTTCAGAGAAGACAAAATATACCCTAACAAAACGGCAGCCAGACACTTACTTCGGTCTTCAGCAAAAGAAAAAGGCCCGTTCAGCCATATGGCGAACAAAGCCTTTTCTCGTTAAAATTTTATTTCTAATATTTACTTTTCGCTAGCCCTACGGCTTTTGATTGGTAACGGTAATAGTCCAGTCACTGTGGAAGCTGTCGTCGGCCGCCGTTACGCGATAGGTATGCGGTTTGGTCCAATTGGCCATAAACCCAAGCTTAGGGCTGTCGCCTGTTGGTTTTATCGTCGCCGCACGGCTGATCGAACAAATTCCGATTACATTCTTCAAATTGACATCGGCAGTCACCACCAGCTTTACGGTTTTCGCCTCTTTATCAATGTCCAAGCTTACTTGTTTGTCCGAATAATTTGTTATAACCACTTTCGGATAACCATGTACATTTTTCCCTTCCGGGTCTTTTTCTATCACATCCTTGCGGGCCAGTTTAAAACTAAGAATTTCACTGTCCTCATAAAGCGGCAACTCATCCAAACCCGCTCGGCAAGAAGAAAACAACACGGCTAAACTGAATATATATAATAACTTTTTCATCTGTGTTTGATGGTTTTTCAATTGCTATATGAAACGATCATAATAACTCAATCTCTCGCGTGTTTTAAGACCGATTATTATAAATGTTTCATCTATTTATAATTATTTCAAAAGTCAAATACAGCCTCCAAAATAATCGCCTGCTTGCGCAAGATTCTAAAAAATATGGAGGCTGCATAAAACACTATCTTACCAACCTGGATTTTGAACCAAATTCGGATTGTATTCCAATTGACCGAACGGTATTGGCATTAAAAACCTCCTCTTACTCCACTTCCTGTAGTATTTGTCATACTTTGCTTCTATGATTTTATAGGCCTTTCGTTCTTTGTCAATAAGTATCCATTTACTTCGTCTATTCAACTCAGGAATCATATCACGCTTTTCCTGCTTAGCCCAGCGCAGCAAGTCAAAATAACGGTGTCCCTCAAAAGCAAGCTCCTTGTGCCGCTCATCCTTGTATTCCTCCCTCAGATCAGCCGAAGCATCCAGCTCAGGAAGCCCTGCTCTTTTTCTGGTTCTGTTTATCGCCGCCCTAGCATTAGCTTCCTCTCCGGTCATCAAACAAGCTTCCGCATAGTTCAGGATAACTTCCGCATAGCGCAATGCGATGCTTGGCAAATCACATTCGTACTTTCTTGTCGGCAAATAATCCGGATCTTCACCCATAAATTTCTTGCACATATATCCCGTCTTAACCTGTGACACGTGATCCCATATTTCTTCTTCTTCAAAATTTGTAAGAGAACCGCTTTTACCTCCTTCATTAAATGCAAAATCATACCCCATACAGGTTGTTTTATCCGTCATTACATTTTCATAAAACCGAAGTTCTCGATTACCATAAAGATGTTCAAGCACCCCATCAGCAGGCTTGGTGTTTGCTTTATGCTTCGAATCCTCCCATTTTCTCCAAACGCCATCCTCATCCTTAACCAAATAAACCTCAGTATGCTGATGAGTTACTCCAGCACCTCCGCCGCCATTTAAATCACTTATAGATGACTGAGGGCAGTTTACTCTAGTCCAAGGGTTAACTTTTTCTTTTTTTCTATATTCATAAGCGAGAATAACTTCCGGACTGCTTTTCCAAGCACTTGGAGTCTTCCATATTGGACCGTAAGTCTCGTGCAAATCATAGCC
>JAKSBZ010000265.1 GCA_022360875.1 Cytophagales bacterium
CCGATCTTAAAAACCCTAATAAAAAATAAAAATACGCGCTTTATACCCGAAAAACCTATCATTTTCCGCTTAAAAACGGCCTCCAACGGTATTCTTTCACTTTAGACCGATGCATTTCGGCCCGTCCCAAAACAAAAAACAAATCCGATAGCCGGTTCATAAACCGAAGAACATAATCTTCCAGATAATCCTCCTGATTCAGCGCAACCAAATGCCGCTCTGCTCTCCGAGCTACTGTGCGGGCAACATGACAATGGGCAACCACCTCATTGCCTCCGGGCACCAAAAAGTAAGAGCTCTCCTCATCAAATTTAGCCTCTTCCTCATCTATCCAGTTTTCGCAAAACCGGGAACTCTCAACCGGCTTTTCCACCGACGAGCGGCTCTCCACAGAAGACGGCGTCGCCACATGCGCCATCAAATTCATCAGGTCTGTCTGCAGCCGAAGAAGACGGCTGTCCCACAGATCGCCTTCGGGCAGCTTTACCCTCAACAATCCAATATAAGCATTTAATTCGTCAATATCACCCAGACATTCCATACGGATGTCACTTTTTAGCACACGTTTGCCTCCAACCACTCCGGTTTTTCCTTGATCTCCTCCTTTTGTGTAAATTTTCATTTCAAAAAAAATTAATAACTTGTAAGAATGGCCGATCTCAACTGGATCGAGTTTCAAAATAGCGAAATAATGATAGTTTTTAAATTTATCAAATAAATAAGTATGTCTGAAAAATCAAGGGATGGATTTTCTTCCAGATTAGGAATTGTTGCGGCCGCCGCGGGATCAGCCATCGGGCTGGGGAATATCTGGAAATTTCCCTATGTAGCCGGCATGAATGGAGGAGCAGCGTTTATATTGATTTACCTGCTTTTCATCATTCTCGTCGGAATGCCAACCATGCTTTCGGCCTTTATCATTGGCCGAAGCAGCCAGAAGAATGTGGTAGGAGCTTTCAAAAGGCTGTCTCCGCGAACTCCATGGTTCCTGTTCGGAATAATAAGCGTATTTGGCGCCTTCCTGTTGCTGTCGTTTTACAGCGTCGTAGCCGGCTGGACTGTTGAATACACCTTTCTGGCTTTGAAAAACAGCTTCAGCGGTCTTAGCACCGAAGCCCTGCAACAACTTTTCGCCGATTTCGTCTCAAGTCCCTGGCGATCAATCCTGTGGCAGGGAATTTTCATATCGCTGACCTGCTGGATCGTCTATTTCGGCATAAAAGAAGGCATCGAAAAGTACTCCAAGGTCCTCATGCCTGTGCTTTTCGTTTTCATTCTTGTACTGGTATTCCGGGGCGTCACACTAAAAGGTGCGGAGAAAGGCATTTCTTTCCTGCTGGAGCCCAACTTCGACCTGCTTAACAAAAAAATGATGCTTTCGGCACTGGGACAGGCATTCTTCTCGCTCAGTCTCGGCCTCGGCACCATGGTCATCTACGGCTCATACATCAAGAAAGACGTCAATCTGCAGCAAACGACTCTACAGATATCAATAGCCGACACCCTTATTGCGCTGCTGTCGGGGCTGGCGATATTTCCTGCTGTGTTTGCCTTCGGCATCAACCCGTCGGAAGGCGCGAATCTTATCTTCATTGCCCTGCCGACCGTGTTCCAGCAAATTTTCGGCGGTTATGTCTTCGGGCTGTTGTTCTTTATTCTGCTGGCGATTGCAGCGCTCACATCCGCCATATCCATACTAGAAGTGCTGGTCTCTTATCTTGTGGAAGAACACCGGGTGGAACGCAAGCGAGCCACTATAATTCTATCATTGGCCACCTTCCTGGTCGGTATTCCATGTGCACTGTCCTCAAGTGTTTTCGCCGATATCACCATTATGGACAAAAACCTCTTCGACGTTTTGGATTTCATCGTTACGCATTTAATCATGCCAATCGGCAGCATGGCCATTCTGATTTACACAGGCTGGTTCCTGGACAAAAAAATCCTGGAAGAAGAGTTCACCGCATATGGCCGCTACTCCAAAAAATTCTTTATACTCTATCTTTTCCTTGCAAAAATATTCGCCCCGGCTGCCGTATTCATTGTATTTATTCACGGCCTGGGAATGATTTAATCCCTTTAAAATATCAAATCCTTTCTCCATTTGCGCAAGGCCTGTATCGGGCCTTGTGTTTTTTACTGCCAGCCTGATTTTCCATTTTCCCTGTCTGCCCAACCAGTCCTCAGGAACAAACATCAAAAGCCATTTGAAAATGCTTTGACAGTACCGTGAGAGATCGCTTGTAACAACAAACCTGTAAAAAAAATCAGTCCATCGTTAGGATGACAAATTTGAGGCTGAGAAACCCGAAAAATCAGCTCAAACTGTCGGCAAAAAAATCTTAAAACAAAAAAAAATAAATTCCATAACAAGGCTCGGAAATACTAGAAATATTATAATAACAAAAGAAATTTTGCACTTTAAACGGTGCCTTCATTTACTTCATTCTATTTAAAACATGACCCATAGCGAAATAATGCAATTTACAAAATCTTTATCGAATTTTATGTAAAAAATAAGCCATATATTATTTCAATGTTAATAGAATATTAATCACACGCCAATTGTCTTTGTATCAGCACCATCTACCTTTCGCAGGCAAAATATAATCAGAATCAACTCAAATATTTAATAATAACATCTTTTGTTTTGTAGGATTTATCCTCTAACTTTGTTTTAACAAAAGGGGGAAGGATGTATTTTTCAATAAATAATCCAAGTATTTTGAAACACTAAGTAACCTAAAGCAATTGTATTTCATAATTCTCCCTTTAGATTTTTTAAACAGAAGTTTTCAAAACTTAGACTAATTTTTTTATCTATGAGTAGAGCGTTTCGAGTAACTGTGGAGTTGAAATAAAGAATCAGCATTAAAATAAGCGCAAATTCTATCGGAGTAGGAGAACGGAAAGATACTCGAAACCTCTTCCATTTTTTCAGCTAAGATTTCTCTGGAATAAATCCATAATATTAATAAAAAGAGAAACAACTTATGAAATTGGAAGAACTGGAAATTCCCAAACTGCTGGATGAACTGCAGGGAGAATACAAAAAATTCAACCAAACTCTAAACACCTATCTTCGCCTGCAAGACATGCTCCATGACGAGCACCTGTTCCCAGACGCATGCTATCTCCAGCCGCTGCAAAAACTCATTGATCTAACGGAAAAGGAACTTCGCATTCTGTTGACAAAACTTGGCCCCAAGCAAAAAAAACACACTATAGCCGCTAAGATTTATTTAGAACTCACGGATTTTGCGCGCTTTCGCGAAACAAAAAATCTGAATTTTCTCTCTTATTATATTTACCAGCTGCTGGAAAATCATCCGGATATATCACTGAATGCTGAAACCTGCTCAAAAATACTTGTTCACAAACTGGACAATCTGGACTATCAGCTGGTCCTCAATTCCATAGGGGATGAATGCATCGTGGTAAAATTCAGGAATAATGAAATACAAGCAATTGCCCGGTAAGCCTTATTATTTCTATTTCTAATGGCTTTTCAGCAGCCAAACGATTCAATGCGGACGACTACCGTTTTTGTTAAATGAATGTCTTATAAATTTCCCAGGGCAACAACAGCCAAATAATTCTCTGCCTGGCAAATTTCTACCGATCCATATTACCTTTTCAGTAAAGTTCAACATTTTTTGGTTTTGCACTAACAAAAGAGCCTGAACTGACTACCAAACAGCTAAGCCCCTAATCGTCTTAATAACCATCAAATAAAGCAGCTGTTAAACCAGTAACGCTTTGAATTGAAGTCAAAACTGCAAGTCTTCTATAAAAATCCATTTCCGCTGCAATTCAACTTAGCAACTTCTATAACCACATATGCTCAAAAACCCCAAAAGAAGCAATCGGCTTGAAGGTCTAAGCAACCGGCGGCGACAAGGATCTGGAGGAGTAAGCCGCATCCCAAATCAAGACTACGAGGCTACTCCCGCTGAAATCAAAAAAACCAGAGAACTTGCCCGGCAAGTTGGCATCCATGATAGTGTTGACATACTTTCTCTTATTCCTAAAGATCTCAACAAAAAGATAGAGAGCATTCTTGGTCCTTTCAATGAAACAACGGCCATTGCATTAATAAGAGAAGCTTTGCAAACAGTCAAACTGTTTCGCGAGCTTCACTCAGTGTTTGAATCAGAAGCTTATTCTCCGGGGGAGAAAATGAAGCATAGCACTCAGCTCGGAGAATCTGTTATAGCGTCGAACACTGAGGCAGCACTATCCTACCTCGGGCCTGCTTCCAGCCCGTTTGCGCTATTAGCCACTGGCGATTTGGGAAGAAAAGAAATGCAGGATTTCTCAAAACTTGAATTCGGCATTGTCGGTTCGGATGAGGATTTTGACAGGCTCAAAAAAATACGCGCACTCACCCGATGGAAAATTCAGCTGGCCAACAAAATCTATTCACAAACATTTCTTAATCCGGCTGACATCAAGCATGGGCAAGCTCCTGTAGTCAGCTTTGGAAGCTCCAGTTCCTTCGATGCCCAAGACTCGCTTCAGTCATCTTTGCTTAAACATTCTACGGGCGACGCCAGAGTTTTCAAAAGCTTTTCCGGCACAAAAAGCCTAAGCGCCGACAGATATGCTCAAAGCGTAACCGATATTAAGACCTCAGGAACAAACCCCGGAAAGCAGTGGAAAGAACTCGATTTGTTTCTTAAAGAATATCGTCCGGATTTCCCGCCCTTCTCCATGAAATATGATCTGGACAAATCCCTTTACCACTTTCTAATCTACAGCATTCAAAAACTTGCACAGATTCACCTTCTGCCCAGCACAAATACACTTGAGCGAATCAGCCACATGCAAAGACTCAGCATTATTCCCCAAAATACAGCTAAAGATCTTTCTGAAGCTTTTCTTATCCTTGTAAATTATCGGCAAATCTGCCACTCCTATTACAGATCCCACAATTCCACAGCATTTGTTTTGCTAAAACACGGAGAATCAATGCCTGCTGGAAACATGCCTGTATTCTCGGGCAAAGACGCTTCATTACTAGCCAAAATATGCGGTGACCTTACAAAATTTCATAAATTTTTGAAAAAAACACTGGATGAATACGCATCCCAAACAGACCTGCCAACCTGAACACCCGCAATAAACGCCTGCTCAAGAGAGCAAGCTGTCAATGCATTTTGATTTGATGCAAAAACATAAAAAAATTAGAAAAGGCAGTTTCGCGACAAAACAACTCGTTATTTCATCAGTCCTCTGCCTTTTCATATTGCCTGCGGCTGTGTCAATTAATATCAAAAACAAAAATTCCCCTTTTGTGCAAATGAACTGCTCTTATGTATAATAAAAATGATTGCAAAGCCAATATTTTTCAATACCAGCCCTGCAATCAGCCTAATCACTAGTTTTAAAAACAATTAATCTACAGCGGTAACCACAAACTTAGCAGAGCCTTTCTCTACTTTTTTCTCCATCCCGTTTCCTGCTTCAACCTTAATTACCGTATTTCCAACCTTCTCCGGAGTAAATGTATATGAGAACATTCCTTCGTCTAAATTGATATCCAAATTAAAGTCATTAACATTCACCTTTTTACCGTCTCTGTAAATGGCTATTGCAGTTAAGTCCGATGCTGAAGCAACACTTCCTGTTACAACCACTTGAGTACCCTTCTTAACTATGATTCCCTTGACCATATCCTTAAACGAAACAACAGGCTTTGCTGTAGTTACTTTAACTGGAAATTTTTCTCCAGTCTCATAGGCTACTCCCTTGTAAGTATTCTGTGAATGTACAGTCAACACGACATCCCCAACTTCGTTCTCTTTTGCAGGATATTTTACTTTAAACGTTTTTTTCGCCAAATCTATTTTAACAAACTTTTTATCAAGTTCCTCGGATCCTTTATAAATCTTGATGTTATCCAGTTTTGCTCCTTCTAATACAGAAACCGATCCTGAGAAAACTGCTGTATCATAAGCCACAACAGCTTTTTCCTTTATATCATCATCAAAACTAACAACTGGATGTTTTGTCAAAACTTCAACATTCATTTGAAGCGAGTCCACACCTTCAGTCCCTGTTCCTTCATTCATGGCAAACACCTTGAACTCAACATTTGATTCCTCAGTATCCTTTTCTGATGTTGTAAACTCATATGTAAATGTTTTTTTCGCCAAATCAACCGCGCCATCAGGCAGCTTTATTAACTGGTCACCTTTCTTGATAACGATAGAAGTAAGCTTAGTCGGCGAATAAACCGAACCCTGAATCAATTGCTTTTCACCCGCTACTCTTGTCACTTTTGACACATTGTCCTTAAAAGAAACTGTTGGAGGACCAGGATTAACCTTGAATTTTACCTCTCTCAAAAAGGAATACTCGCCGTTAGTTTTGTATATTTTAACATTATACGTAATAACTTTATCAACCTCTGTAGTTACCGGCATATATTCAAAGCTAAAAC
>JAKSBZ010000042.1 GCA_022360875.1 Cytophagales bacterium
AAAGGTATTATTGATAATGGAAGCAATGATGGGAAAGCATATTATTCGATGGGTTGGATGAGTAGCAGATTCTTAAAAAGATTGTGAGAAAAATTTCTGATGGTACACATAGAGTAATAAAAAATTAGCGGCGAATTTTGCTTGTTTTCAGCAGGACAATTATAGTTGCAAGATGTGTTTTTCTGCACCGCTTTTCGTCCTTCGTCCTAAAGCGTGCATAAAAACGGTGTTGCCTCCTTCGGAGGATGGAGCGCGACTTTACGGAAGGGAAAAGAAAAGGAGTTGAAGCTTCTATTATGGGAACTTTATTTTTTTTGTGGGCTAGATTATTTTGGGTGTATTGTATGATCATTGAAAAACAATCAAAAAAAATGACACGTCCATGATGACCGGCCTTAGCACACACGAGAGACATGGTTGCAATGGATGTTTCATTCGGCCATAGAAAACCATCAAAAACAGATGAAAATAGCAGTTGTCACTGACGGGACTATTGCAGAAGAATGTTATCCGAAAATCGGAAGGGCATTGCCTTTTGCCTTTGTAAAGCCGTATTTTCGCTTCTCGTTGTGATTATTTTGAAATACAGTGACTGGACATCAGTTTTCGGGTATGGCGGTAAGCGGCTTATGCGTGCAGACTGTTTTACCGTTAGTTTTTTTGGTGCCTTGGCAAATGCTGCAGACTCCGGACAGGACTTTTTCCCCGTGGCATTTCGGACACGTCACGTATCCTTTTTGTTTGCATTGTCCACAGTTGCTGTAGCGGTTTTCGTTTTGGGAGTTTTTAGTGATGAGAATGCCTTCGCCCATGCATTTTTGGCACATCAGGTTTCCTGTTCCTGAGCAGGTCGGGCACTGGTACGCAGCCTGTCCCGACGAGCTGCAGAAGTTGCAGGTTCCGAACCGGAAGCCCTTGCTGTCGCAGAGGGAACAAGCTTTTATCGCCTCCAGACGGTCATTCAGCCTTTTCTTTAAAGCAGAAGCCTCTGAAAAATATTTTCCATGGCTTCCGGTGAGCTCCAGGTATTTGTTGATGAAGTTTTCGCTGTTCTGGAATTGCTGAATCTGGTAAAGTGTTTCGGCAAAAAAGTAGCAGAGATCGGTCGGCATTTTTTGTTTAAGGCTCAGCGCTTTTCGAAAATTAACGTTTGCTTCTTGGTAATTGCCCTGAACCATTTGTTCTTTGGCCTTGGAATAAAACTCCTGCATGGCCAGGGATGCGTTGTCTTGGGCCTTAAGCTGGGGAAGGCTAAAAATCAGAAATGTAAAAAAAAGATAATGCCTCATGTTGAAATGCTTTTATAGCTTTTGTAGAAGCCATGGTTGATTTGTTTTCAGTGATCCGGCGGGATGAACAGTTTGGTGACACCGCAGGACAATTAGAAAACGCTGAAGGTTCGGGATAATTATTTTTTCCCATTGCCCTTCAGCAGGTTTTTTACAAATGCGGCAAAGGCCTGCCGTTCTTTTTGCGAAAAAAGAACCGATTTAAGCGTTTTCAGATACAGACGCAGCGTCAGCTTCTGGGAAACTTGCGGCTTGGAAGCTGTCTGTCGGGGAGCATCGTTGGTTTTTTGCGTTTTATTTTTCTGTAAAGGAGTAAGCTCTTTGTGCTTTTTTTTGTTTCGGTGCTTCTCGTTCAGCGATTTTTTCTTCCCGGGCTTTTCCAGCGAATCAGCTTTGGCAAAACTTTTTTTAGCCTTTTCTTTTCGCCCGAGTTTTTCCTCGACAAGTCCTTTGTTGTTGTAGGAGATGGCGTCTTCCGGATCAAGCTCAATAGCTCTCTCATAATCCGCTATTGCTCCTTTGTAGTCTTTCAGGCGGTCTTTGATGAAAGCCCGGCTCGAATAGCGGAAAGGGTTCCGGGGTTCCAGCTTGATGGCGTGCGTGAAGTGCGCCAGCGAGTTTTTCGCATCGCCGTTCATAAAATGGCAAATGGCCAGCTCCGAATGCGCATCGGCCTTTTCGGGTTCTTGGGTGATGCAGGCGTGAAAATCCTCGATGGCTTTATCGAACTGCTGAAGCTTGGAGTAGGCCATTGCCCGGTTGAAACGGGCGTTGAAGTGCGTGCTGTCTTCCTCCAGCACCTGGCTTAGGAGTGTTGCGGCCTTTTGGAAGTCCTGTTCTTGTATTGCTTTCAGTCCGTTAAGGTATGTCGTATTGGTATCCATAATATCGTTTGATTCGCGCGG
>JAKSBZ010000266.1 GCA_022360875.1 Cytophagales bacterium
ACAAAAGAGCGCGAATGGAATATTGAGAAACAGCGGGTGATGGGACGCGGCTAACGCAGCGGAAAATACTTATTTGCACTTTATTTTCTTGACCTGTGCAGTACTTCATCTTTAAATATTATGGGTGTTTCAGGTTTCAACCTGCCGGGGGCGATGTGGATTCGACGACGGTGACGAAACCCGAGGTGCATGTCGAGCGCGTAGTAGCTCTCGTAAAACGAATTACTACAAACCATTTAGTTGCCAACGACGACAACTACCAAGTAGCTCTGGCCGCTTAATACCGGCCCGCTACCGACCACTCTGACTTTTCTGTTGGCTGGAACTGGTCGCTATTTTAAACAGAATCGCTGCCTCCCGCGGGCCTGACGTGGGACAGCTAAAACCTTCCAGGATCGCCTTGTTCATCCCGCCTGCCGGATCGTTCAGGGTTAACCTAAAGGCAGCTCTAAGCATGTAGACCCGAGGGCGGAGCATTGGCGGACGGGGGTTCAAATCCCCCCGCCTCCACCAAACCCAAAAGGCCAGTCTGTTTCCAGACTGGCCTTTTTTCATTCCACTGTAAGCCTTGCACCAGCCTTCCCTGTATTCCCGACCACCTTGTTAACAGCCACTGACTCAGCTAAACCTTACAGAGTGAAGTAAAGTACTGCTGTTTGTTGTCACAGACTATGGGGACGATTCGGATTCGACGCTGATGACGAAACCTGAGGTGCATGCCGAGAGGGGGTAATCACTCTCGTAAATCTACTGGTTGCCATTTTCTAGTTGGAAAAACACCAGCTAACGAAGAGTATTTCGCACTCGTTGCGTAATATTGCTGCTTAACAACAGCACTCTTCCGGTCTCTCTACCCCGTCTGTCGGGTAGTTACAAGACCGTCATTGCAGACAGACTCGCCGTGATCTGCGCCTGGCTTTGATCGGTTAAAACCCTACAGGCTCGTGCTGCCTTACCCCGACCGCTGGGTCATGGCAGGACTAAAACAAAGGCGGATCTAAGCATGTAGAGC
This sequence comes from Cytophagales bacterium, assembly GCA_022360875.1. Classification (GTDB taxonomy): domain Bacteria; phylum Bacteroidota; class Bacteroidia; order Cytophagales; family Cyclobacteriaceae; genus JAKSBZ01. The sequence continues at coordinate 1,013 of JAKSBZ010000266.1, forward strand.
TAAAGGCAGAGCATTGGCGGACGCGGGTTCAACTCCCGCCGTCTCCACCATTCACTTCCAACACCTCCATTAAATCACTGGAAATACGCCGAACATCCTGATAAAAGTCATTCTTCAGGATCGATTCAACAATAGCGCGGTTAACTTCCAGATAGTCATGAACCAGAACATTCCGAAAGCCCAGCATCTTCATCGCTAATTTATGGTCATTCTGGTTAATATCCCCACGATTTAACAATCCATCCAGCCCTTGTCGGGATTTACTCACGGAAATACCATATCTCTGCAGATATACATAGCGGGAGACACCCACCAGAGATTCAATAACAACCTGCAAAGCCCGCTGTGCGGCTAACAGATCCCGAGTCTTCCAGGAGCCTATATCCTCTTTCAGCTCCTCAAGCTCACACATCATCTGCTGCTGAATATCATTGACCTGCTGCTCATAGGCTTTATCTCTCATAATCTTTTTCCCAGGCAGAAATAATGGCATTTTCTATTCGTTTTACTGCAGGA
>JAKSBZ010000267.1 GCA_022360875.1 Cytophagales bacterium
ATTTTTTGGCCATGCTGTCTCCATTTTTCATAGAATAAGTTGCAAACGTGTTGTTTGTAACGAAAAATCCGTTGACTGTCCCTCCATCTTCGGCATGCGAAACGGTAAGTTCCGCCTTTGAACCGAATGTGTAGCTGACCAAATAATTTTTTGAACCATTGGCACCTTTTCCCGGAGCGGCGGTAAATTGATTGCTCAAACCGCCTGCTTCGTCTTTATTGGTACGGTTAGAATAGGCAAATCCTCCCCAAGTGAACCATGAAGTAACTTTTGTATTCGTGAAGTGATAACCCCCGGTGTAAAAACCTGAGCTTATGCCCTTGCTATTTACAGGACCGTTCCAGTAACTTTCCGGTTCAAGCGCCAGTTCCTCGGCGGTGCCCTGTTCGGCCTGCCGGGTTACCAAAACAGTAATTTCTCCGAAAACAGATGTTTCATTGTCATCCGTAACCGTAAATCGATATAGGCCTGAACTTTCTGGTGCAAATGTTAACTTTGTTCCAGAATATGTTTTATTTGTGCCCAGATTCACCCACTCAGCAGAATAGGGCGGATAGCCTCCGCTAATTTCCGGCTCTAAGGTTATGCTTTCTCCTAAACTGACTCGCTGTTCAGCCAAGGGCATTACTTTCAATTTGTTGGAAGACCCGTGAACATCGTCAAAATAAAAATCTTCTGTGCTTGCCTGAATGTCAAATCCCAATAGTTTTCCCTTCTTTCTTAAATCAAAAAACGTCCAATTGACAGCAGCTGGCAAAGCAATAACTTCGGCTCCGTCCTGTTTCTTCCGCAATTTCATTTGCGCCCCCGACTTCGCTTTGTACTTGAATCCTTTGCATGCAATGCCGGAAGCCGTATTAAGAAAACGCACTTTGGCGAGTTCGCCGGCCAAAATCTTAGCGGCCTTGTTTGTTCCGTCCTGCATCAGCACAATGTTTTCGAAAGACGATGTCCCATTGTAAATCAAACCGTTTTTTTCAGTAAGCTCTCCTTCAAAATCGCTTATTTCAGTTGGCTTGAACGGCGTTTTAATAAGCTGACTGATGATTTCGGAAGTATTTTTTAATACCGAAAAATCAGAAAGCAGATAATAGACCCTGTAATCAGCGTTCTGCGAAAGGCCGGCAACTTCCCAGGTGAGTTCGGCGTTTGCCGAAAGTTCTTTAACAAAATGAATAGAAAAAGGCTTTGAATCTGCACTGCTGTTGTCCAGCAACATCTCTTTTGTTGGTACTTCTGCATCGGCGGGAAGAACCACTCCGTACAGCTTGCCCGCCTCCATAATCTTGGCTTTCAGTCTTAGATTTTGCCAGTCTTTTGCCTCGGCCTGCGGATAGGATGAAGCAAAATCCGGTGGAATCAAATCCGGTTCACGGAATTCGTCGGCGCCAATTGTAGGGACTGTTGCTCTGGCATCGCCTTGAATATCCGTGGCGATTTCCGGAATGTTTTTTCCGCTTTGCAGATTTCCTGCGCTCCGAAGCTGCAAAATGCTCGGTGCCAAAAAATCCGCTTTTTCGCTTAAATTATTGACAGCATTGCCCGTGGCATTAAACTCTTCAATGCTCTTTATACTTTTTTCTTTGCTGATTTTGGCCAGGCTGCCTTCCGATCCAACTGAAAAAATGCTGTTGTTGCTAAAGCTTAAAGCATTGAAAAAACTCTCGTATTTTGTCCTTATGACTTCGCCGCTTTGGGTCTGAAAAATATTGTTTTCTATTCTGACGTTTTCCGGCACTTGTGAACTTTTTCTCGCATGAATACCCAGAGCCGTCTGTGGCGATTCTCCTTTCATTAATACAGAGTTATGCTGCAGACTTAAAAATTCGCAGGCATCTTTAAGCAATATCCCAGCAGAAAACGGGCTTCCCGTTTCTACAATAACGGTATTATTGTAAACCTGAACCGGGAATTCATTTGATCCCGAAGCCGGACGCATCTCAATGCCGAAGGCGCTCATTTTTCCTGGCAATGCCAAATAAACTTGATTGCCGCGGACAATGGAATTTCCTGTCATCCGGTAAAAATCCATCCCCTGAAACCCAATTTTGGCGGTTTGAGTGTTCGAAACATTATTTTTCTCAACCAAAGCATCTTTCTGATTGCTGAGATAAATTCCCTTGCTGCCCTGATTCAAAAGTACGTTCGAGGTAAGTCTGACGCCACTTTCTTTAGGCAACTTCACGTATCCTGTTCCTGACGCATAAACAGCAATATAGCCTCCCGTAAAGGTATTTTTATCAAGCCACAGACGGTCGTTGTTTTCATTTTCAGCGTTGTTGGCTTTGCTTTCGAACAGATTCACATGAGCGGTATAATCTGTGTATACAGGCGCTTCAAAAACGCAATTTCTTATTATATTGTCCCGGCTAATGCCGCTCATATAAACCAATGACTCAAAACGCGTTTGTTCCGTTTTGAATGTCATTGACTCCAGACGCAGAAAGTCTGTTCCGTTAATATGAAAAATGCCTTTTTCCGTACCTCCTTTTAGTTTGGGAGTGAAAACCACGTCTTCCGGATTCTGCGTTTTGGAACGGACGGTGATTGTTTTTTCCACCGACAAACCCTCTGCATGAGGAAATATCACGCAATTCTCATAAAGTCCCGGCTCAACTTCCACAACAATCGATTCCTCAATTCCTAAATTGTTGATTTTTCCGATCAGCTGTTCAAAAGTGGAAAAGTCTGCCTCTTTGCTTGCTCCCAAGGTATAGATCCCTTTCAGTCCGCTCACAATTTCTGTGTTTCCTTCCGGATTTCCTCCAGCAACCTCGGCGCTCTCGTCTCCTGCTTGATATGAAACAAATCCTGCATCAAGCTTGTCACCCAAATTTGCATCCGGTGCAGGATCGTAGGCCAGCCAAAAGTGGTGGACAGCCTCTTGATTTATCACCAGTTTTTTTTCAAAGGAAAAATTACTCCCGGCAACTGTGGCAGCAGCTCCGAATTTATTCTCCGCAGAAAAAATGTCCGAGGTTCCCGTGTAGTAAACATTAGCCTGCAAAATATTGGCAATATCGCTGGTTCCGGCGGATTCAAAAGTCAGTTGATCCAGCGAAACACTGCCTGTTTCTCCTTCAAAAGAGAAACTAATGTGCAGCATGGGACTGTTTTTTTTGCCTCTGAGCGATTGGACAGAACACGCATTTTCAACCTTAAGTCCCGCTAATGACAATGGGCTCGGTGCAAAAGACGAAACGGTTGCTTTCCAGCCTGCAGTTGGCAGATAACCGAAATCGGTCCAGTCAAGCGATTTAAATACGATTGTTAGCGCGCCGTCTTCCGCCGATGATTTAATCAGCCCAATTTCTGAATTGTTGCTGCTGTATTCCCCAATCAGATTTTCTTTTACAGCCTCCGTGCCCTGATAGATGGCTATTTTGTCTCCGGAATACTTCGCGGAACCGTTGGCTGGCCCCAGGTCAACTTCGGAAAAATTGATCTTAATCTTATTGCCGGTTTCCAATGGGATAAAAGTCACGGTTCCTTCGAACATTGCTGAATAATTTGCCTCCGCTCCGCCGTCATCGTAAAAATTGATTCCTTTGCTGCCCACCGTTTTTGTTGCGGCTCCCGCTTCCATTGCATATTCATCCGGGAGCGTTTGCGCCAGGCCAAACTGAAAAAGCATAAGCACAATGGCAACGCTTAAGCCTGGTAATCGTACTAAATGTTTCATTTTTTTGGTTGTTTAGAAAAAATACAACCCTGGAGAGAAAAGACAAAAATGGCCAATGCATTTTGCACTATTCACCTTAACTCCCGAAGGTATATAGTAGAATTAGATGGCAGGTCTTCGGACTTATCCTTTTGTAAATCGCCTTCCCAGCTTTCGCCAGTGGCTAAATATGGATTTACAAATTAGCAGGAATTACCGCAGCGGGTACTGTATCGGATTCTCACCGATTTCCCTTTTAATTTTTTCTATAGTTTTACAGAAAAAAACCTATCAACACAAAGATAGAATAAGAAATTGAAAAAATCAGACATTAATAAAATATGATCAGATCATTTTTAAAATGCACATTTAGCACAGTTCTAACTCGTTTCTTGTTTCTTTCACGGCTTCTCCGAAAGAACATGGTCTGTCTGGTCAACTCCTTGAACTGCAACGGAAGGAATAATTGAATATAAATAGAGGAAAACAGAAACTTCCCTGCGATTCTTCACGCACCAGAAATTCAGTGCAGGCTGTATTCACAAAAAAAGACTGCCAATTGCTCAGCAGTCTTTTTTTAACAACAATAATTTAACCGGCGATGAACACTTTCCCATTAAGTGTCAGGCTTGGGCATTCGCTTGTTCTATTAAACCCAGTGAATAGATTTCTTTCCAATTTCTTCACAAAATTCCAAGAACTGAAATGCCAATTAAGGCTTGCTAAAACTACTTTCAGCAAGCCTTAATTATTCAATTTTAAATATTATCAAGAAGAAAATTTATATGTGAAAGCACATCTTACTCCCTTAAATTTTGAACTTAAATACTAAATGGAAAGTGTGTTTAAGCTTTTTACTTCTCGATTTTCAGCGTATACGCTTCAGCAGGCAGTCCCCAGTTCGGGTTAAATGCTGGCATGTAAACGGTTACCTTCTTGCCCTGCTTTTTCCATTTCAATCGGCCTTTCACGCCCAGCAATGACACCTTGGTTCCCGGCGCGAAATCCACTTCTCTCAACACGACTTTATTGCCCGGCCATTTCGGAATAATTGCATAAACATTCTTTCCTTTTTGCGTAAAGAACAACTCCTTTACCGCCTTGCCAGGCTGCTGGTCAACCGTTTGTTTCAGGATATAATCGGCGGTTGTGTATTTGTCTCCGTCTTTTCTCAGCTTGAAGTTCCTGTCTCCCTTGCTCCACTGCCACGACGTGCGGTATTTGGTTGTGCCGTAAATAGCTTCGCCGTTTACTTTGAGCCAGTTACCGATTTCCATCAAGCGCTGCTGCTGAATCACCGGAATCTTGCCGTCTGCCGACGGACCTACGTTCAAACAAAGGTTTCCGCCCATGCTGACAATGTCACAGAGCATCAGCACAAGCTCTTTGCCTGTTGCATAATCCTTCAGGTCTTCGTCACGGTTATATCCGAACGACAAGCCTATGCCCCGGATCTCTTCCCACTCTTTATTGATGTCCATTTTCTCGCGCATATACTCAGTGGAATAGTATCCTCCGTGCTTATGGCGAGAACCTCTGTACCAGCGGTCATTGATAACTACATAATCCTTGCAAGGGCTTTCATTGTAAAGCCACTGAATCAACTCGTTGCTCTTCCAGTAGCTGTTGTCTTTTTCCCACTCGCCGTCTGCGTAGATCAAATCCGGAGCATAGCGGTTCACAAGGTCCTTAAACTGCGGGTGATAGTGGTCTTTAACAAATTTTTCGCTGCCCATATAATACCAAGGGTGGTACCATTCGTACAGGCTGTAGTACAAACCGGCTTTCAATCCTGCATCGCGCATAGCCTCCATATAAGGGCCGATCAAATCGCGCTTAGGTCCCGTGTCTTTAGCATTCCATTTAAAATAGCGGCCGTCCTGCGCATGCTTGTTGGGCCACAGCGTGAATCCGTCGTGGTGCTTGGAAGTAAGAATGGCATACTTCGCTCCGGCGGCTTTGAAAAGAGCAGCCCATTCCTTAGGGTTGTAAAGCTCGGCTTTGAACTGCTTTCCGAAATCATAATAGCTGGATTCATCTCCGTACACTCTTTTCTGAAAGTCAGGAATAGCGTCTTTGCTCGGCTTATTGTTCCCGAAAATTGAATGCGTATACCACCAGAACTGATACCATTCCGTATATGTCCCGGCCGGCGAGTACGACGGTACTGAATACGGCCCCCAGTGGATAAAAATTCCGAATTTGGCTTTGCCGAACCATTCAGGCAGCGGCCGTTTGTCCAGTGAGTTCCAGTCCGAAGCATATTTCTGCGCTTTAACCAGAGAAACCGAACCAAAAACCACGATCAGGGCAAGCAGGCTTTTTCTGAAAAAAATTTTCATAGAATTTGTGATTATAGTTGAACTTAGCACATACCAAAAAAGCGCGTAGGCAAAAGGCCTACGCGCTAAAAAGGGATGACAATTATTTTTTATATTTTAAGAGTAAAAATTCCAGCGTTTAGCAATATCCATTGCGTTTATTTTATCCTGTTAAAAAAATTCACACCCTCAGACAGAAAAAATTTCACAGGCAAAAACAACGGTTTGCGTTTGCTGTACACTCTGTCAATTCACCTCCAGTTGGTCTTTGGAAGGCAATTTCGGAAATTTTTTGTGCGGTTCCAACTGATACCAGTACGCTACGGTAGAAATATCGTCCTGCAGCGGCAAATAACGGCCGCCTGAGCGCCAGCCAAGAGCCTGAACCGTTACGCGCAAATCCTTATCGAAACGAATTGGATCCGGAATATGCCAGCGATACATAGCAAAGCGCATCTGCGATTTGTACAAACCATCCGGTTTCAGCACTTGCGGCATTCCCGCATAAGGTGTGGTGAATTCTCTGTAACCCCGGCCTTTGTTATCGTCTTTTACATCAAAGTTATATGAGCCCAGGAAGTAGTCTTCGAGACCCGTACCGCAAATTGTCGGATATTTTTTGTCTCCGTCAATATAAAATTTCACTTCGCCTTCGCCCCACCAGCCGCTACTGTTGACGCCCCAGCACATGTATGTTCCCACATAGTGTCCTTTTCCTTTTATGCCGTCCAAAATGGTATACACCTTTTTGTATGGCTGCGGATTTACACGGCGGAACTGCGCGTGAAAATAAGCCGCATCGTCCGGAACTTCCGTAAGCTCATAATCTACCTGGTAATACAGGCGCATGTCTCTTTCCGCAATGTTTGTCATGGTAATCTTGCATTTTTTGCGGAAAGGCATCACCCAATAACAGTTGAATGCGCTTCCAGGATTAACAGTTACCGGAATCGACGACACTTGCGCAAAACCTCCCCAGCCGTTTGCAAAAAAATCGCCCACTGGACATTCCACAGATGGTTCTTTCTCATCGTCCCAGTAAATACGGATAATGCTGAAACGGCGCTGTCCCGTTGGCGTCATCCAGATATGCTTGATTGCTCCGGGGCCCTCCATCTCTGCCAGCACTGCAGTCTGACCTGCTTTGATATTAATGTACGGGTTAGTTTTCCATCCGTCGCCCAAATCACGCGCAGCCCATGATGCCGTTCCTTTCTTCTGAGGAATCATACCCCCTTTTCCTTTTTCTCCGGTCGGGTTTTCCGGCGTAATCGAACGAGTCTTCGCATCCGACACTCGGTAAAGATTTCCCAGATTCGTCTCCAGCGCATTGAACTTCTGGGCAAAGCCAGGAGAAAACGCAACCAACGACAACATCAATAAAATAATTTTTCTCATTTTAAATTGGTATATGTGTGTAATAAAAAAATTCAACTATTTAAATCGCCGAACCACTTGCTTAATCGTTTAAGTATTGCTGTAAAAAAGATGCGCTTCAAGCGCCTTTTCTTATTCAATATTAAAAATACACGTTTTTCATTTATATCCCAAAAAAAAGAACCCGCTTTATTATGATTATTTTTTCATTGTTTCAATAAAGCTAGTATTTGGGAAGCCCTAAAAGCTCCCCAAAACCAGTTCGTATGTATCCTAGTTCATACCGCTGTAAAAGGTTCCCGGATTCTGCTTCAGCTTGCTGTTGGAATCCAGCGCTGCCTTTGGAATCGGCAGCCAGTCAAAATCATAATGATCGTAAGCCGGCTTGTTCAGCCACTTTCCTTTGGTAAGCTTTCCGAAACGGCGCATGTCCAGACGAACCCTCAACTCGCCGAAGAATTCCCACCGCATTTCGTCTAGCAGACGCTCTTCAGTCAGCTCCGCTGCAGAAACAGGCTTCGGCGTTTTGAAGTTCCTTGCCCTGATTTGCGTGTTGATGATATCTGCGGCCTCGCCTACATTACCTTTTCTCCACAAGCATTCCGCTTTCATCATATAAGCATCAGCCAAACGGAAAACAGGAAAGTCATTTTTACTCCACATAGTTTGGTCCTCATAAAATTCCCATTTATTCACGCGGGCTCCGTGGTACTCCTTAGCCTCCTTGTAGGTAAATCCATCCGGCACAAAGACTAAGGGCTGCCCTTTGCTCTCTTCAGTGCAAACTAAAGGCTTTCCGTCTCTGCTATACTGCTGTCCTACAAGCCAGCAGTCTGTCTTGCGATAATCCTCATCGTCAAAACTGTTATAAAATTCAGGAATTGCGCACATGCCGTTCCAGGGTTTCGTTGACAAACCAAATGTATGCTGATTCTGGTAATGAAGCGTCTTGTTGGCAATGTACCATCCCGAGCCATGTATATTGTCAAACGGAATTGCATAAATAATTTCCTTTGACACATGGTTA
>JAKSBZ010000172.1 GCA_022360875.1 Cytophagales bacterium
CGGCAAAGGTGAAGGCTAATTTGCCTGTTCCTTTTCAGAAAGAAGTAGTGCTTCGTCGTTCGACGGATCCCTGTTTGGTTGTATATACCCAGATTGGTTTTCAGAAGTTGGCTTCCAAAGTATCGGCTTTGAATGAGTTTGATTCCAGACAACGCAAGCTGCAGCGAAGCTTTTTGGTTCGGTGTCGGAGGTAAGTTTGGACAGTGCTGGCCGTGTGCTGGTGCCGCGAAAAATGTTGGAATACGCATCGCTGGAAAAAGAGGGAGTGATCGTAGGGCTGGGAGACCGGCTGGAAATTTGGAATCCGAAAGCTTACCGATCGGTTCAGGATGAGGATATTGATACACTGGAGCAGGAGTTTTTGATAGAATGAGTTCTGCTGGTGGATCGGAGAGTAATGATATTGAAAAACACCCGGAAGGAAAAAAAATTGAAGAATGGAATATCATAGGCCAGTGATGCTGGATGAATGTGTTGAAGGTTTGGCTATCAAACCGGACGGGATTTATGTGGATGTTACTTTCGGCGGTGGAGGACACAGCCGAGAGATCTTAAAACATTTAAGTGATAAAGGGCGGCTTCTGAGTTTTGATCAGGATGAGGACGCATGGGAAAATGCGGCTTCGATTTCGCATCCAGGGTTCCAGATGGTTAAGTCGAATTTCAGGCATCTGAAAAGGTACTTGAAGCTGTACGGAGTCGATCGGGTAGACGGAATTTTGGCGGATTTGGGGATTTCTTCCCACCAAATTGATGAGCCTGAGAGAGGCTTCTCAACCCGTTTCGATGCCGAGCTGGACATGCGCATGGATCAGCAGGGTACATTGACTGCCAGAGATGTGGTCAACACATATTCTGAAGCAGAGCTGCACAAGATATTCGGCATATACGGTGAACTGAGGAACGCCAGATCGGCGGCGGGAGCGATAGTGGCAAACCGCACGCTTGAGCCGATTGAAACGGTAAACGAGCTGAAGAACGTACTGCAAAAGCTGGCCCCCAGGGGGAAAGAAAACCGATACTATGCCCAGGTGTTTCAGGCGTTGCGAATAGAAGTGAACGATGAAATGGGGGCGCTGGAAGATATGATGCGTCAGGCACAGGAAATCTTGTCACCAGAAGGGCGTTTGGTGGTGATGTCTTATCACTCGCTGGAAGACCGGATGGTGAAAAACTATATGGCAAAGGGCAAGGCTTTCGGTGAATTGGAGAAAGATTTCTACGGCAATCCGGTACGGCCGATGAAGCCGGTGACGAGAAAGCCTGTTCTGGCTTCGGAAAAAGAATTGAAAGAAAACAGCCGTGCCAGAAGCGCTAAGCTGAGAATCGCAGAAAAAATTTAGCAAATGGCAAAGAATACTCCTAAGGTGAAGGTGAACGGGGAAAAAAAAGCCAGTCTTTTCTCCGTGATAAACAAACTGACGGGATTGGAAAATTGGCTTGTGGACGGACTTCCGTTCAAGTTTTTGCCGCAAATATTGTTCATTAGCATACTTGGGGTTTTGTACGTAGGGAATAGCCATAAAACGGACAAAATAGTGCGGAAAATTCAAACCCTTGAAACCGAGGTCGAGGATCTGCGGGCGAATTACACGACATTGAAGGCGCAGTATATGTTTGCTAGCAAGCAATCGGAGGTGGCATTGAAAGTTAAAAAAAGAGGAGTAGTGGAAAGCAAGGAGCCTCCTTATAAAATAATTGTCAAAAAAGGTGAATATTAAAAAGTCGATCATTTTTAGAATACGGATAGCGCTGTTGTTTTTTTTTGCGGCCGCGGGATTGATTGTTTTTAAAATATTCAAAATACAGCGGTTGCAGGCGGATAAATGGAAGGAGCTTGTTGAGCACCGAGGGATTGATGAACGGATAATAAAATCGACGCGCGGCAACATCTATTCCGACAACGGCAGCCTTATGGCGACTTCTTTGCCGTTCTACCGGGTTGGAATTGATCCTCGAATGGCTTCTGACGAACTGGTAAAAGAAAAGATTGACTCGCTGGGGTTGATGCTGGCGCGTAAGTTCAGAAAGCGCTCGGCCTCGGGTTACGTCCGGAGAATTAAGAATGCGCGAAGGGATTCGCTTTATTATGTGCCATTGTCGGTTGGTCGCATAGATCATCTGGAGAAAAAAGAGATGCAGACTTGGCCGATTTTTAGAAACGGCCGGCTGAAGGGAGGAGGCGTTTTCGATAAGGAAAACCGGCGGTTTTTTCCTTTCGGTGGTTTGGCAAAGCGAACATTGGGCTTTGTCAATGAAAACAATCAGGGAGCTGGATTGGAAAAAAGTTTCAATCATTATCTTGCTGGCGTGGACGGTAAAGCGATTTACCGGCGGATTGCCGGAGGAAGATGGCGCCCGGTTTATGACGGTTCCGAAATCCGCCCGGTTGACGGTTTGGATATTACAACAACCCTTGATGTTAACCTTCAAGATGTAACTGAGACAGCGCTTTTAAAGGCGCTTTTGAATTATAAAGCGGATTATGGATGCGTGGTGTTGATGGAGGTGAAAACCGGGGAAATCAAGGCGATAGCCAACTTAAAGAGGAACAAGAAGAAAGGGACATACTCAGAAGCTTACAATTATGCTGTAGGGGCGCAGGGACTTACGGAGCCTGGCTCAACTTTTAAGCTGGCGTCAATGATGGCGCTGCTGGAGGATACGAGCCTGGATTTGGAAGACAAGGTTGAAACCGGAAGCGGAACGTACAAATTCCATGATAAAATAATGCGCGACCACAAGCCCGGGGGATACGGCACGCTTACAGTTCAGGAGGTTTTTGAAAAGTCTTCGAACATCGGAGTCTCAAAATTGGTAAACAACCATTTTGGGCATAAACCTGAGCGGTTTTATAATTATATCAGGAATATGGGGCTTAAAGAGCCTCTGCATTTTCAGCTAAAAGGCGAGGGAATTCCGTACATAAAGCATCCAAACGACAAGACATGGAGCGGGGTGAGTTTGCCGTGGATGTCGATAGGTTATGAGCTGCAGCTGACGCCTTTGCATACATTGGCATTTTTTAATGCTGTGGCTAACGGAGGCAAGATGATACGGCCTGTGCTGGTTAAGAATGTGATGCAGGCGAATGAAGTGCTGCAGACTTTCGGGACGAAAGTGATTAATCCAAAAATATGTTCGGACAAAACGCTGAAGAAGCTCCGCACCATGTTGGAGGGGGTTGTAATCAGAGGAACCGCCCGAAATATTTACGACGAAAAAGTAAGGATTGCAGGCAAGACGGGCACGGCTCAAAAAGTTAAGAACGGGAAATATACAAGGACGTATTATACTTCGTTTGCAGGATATTTCCCGGCGGAAAAGCCTAAGTACAGCTGCATTGTAGTGATCGATAGCCCGAAAGGATATCAGCAGTACGGCGGAGATGCCGCCGCTCCGGTTTTTAAAGACATTGCTGATAAGATTTATGTAAGTGACTTGGAACTTCATGATCAGCTTGAGGGCAATCCCAGGTCTCAGGACGGGGTGTTTCCGGTGATACGGGCTGGTCTCAAACCCGATTTGCAGGAGATCTGCGACCGTTTGGGAATTGCGCATAAAGATTCCGACACCGATGAATGGGTACGAACCAGTACAAAGGGAAATGCCGTCATTTGGCAGGATGCTAAAATAAAACCGAATATTGTTCCTGATGTGCGGGGCATGACTTTGCGCGATGCCCTTTATCTGTTGGAGAATATGTCGCTTCGAGTGACTTTTCAGGGAAAAGGGCGGGTGGTAACGCAGTCGTTGCCGCCGAAAATGAGATTTAATAAAGAGAAGCAGATTTTTTTAACCTTGAAGTAAATTGAGGAGAATTAGAGAAATACTGGAGCCCTGTTTAGTGGCGGAGTCCAGGGGAAATATGGAAAGTCTATTTTCCGGGATTCAGTTTGATTCGCGGAAGGTAGAATCAGGGGATGTGTTTGTGGCTGTGGAAGGGACGCAGACCGATGGTCACCAGTATATTGATATAGCGGTTGAACGAGGAGCGGCATGCATTGTATGTCAGCATATGCCTGATGCTTTTCAAGAAGGGGTGTCCTATTTCCGGGTAGAAAACAGCTCGGAGTGTTTGGGAAAAATGGCAAGCTGTTTTTACGGCAATCCTTCTGCTGCTCTTCAGTTGGTGGCCGTTACGGGCACCAACGGAAAAACAACCACGGTTACTTTGCTTTACCAATTGTTTAAAAAGCTGGGTTATAAAACAGGGTTGCTTTCGACGGTCGAGAACCGCATTGACGATCGAGTAGTGAAGGCAAGCCACACAACGGGCGATGCTTTGCAGATTAATCGGCTGCTGGCCGAAATGGTGAAAGAAGGCGTTACTCATTGTTTTATGGAAGCAAGCTCACATGCTGTTGACCAGAACAGGATGGCGGGTTTGAGTCTGGATGGAGCAGTGTTTACCAACATCACGCATGATCATCTAGACTATCATGAGACTTTTTCAAATTACATAAAAGCAAAAAAGAAACTGTTTGACGGCTTGGACAAAAAGGCTTTTGCATTGGTAAACCTTGACGACAAGCGCGGAGCGGTCATGTTGCAGAACACCAAAGCAAAGCAGAGGACTTTTGCCCTGAAAAATCCTGCTGATTACAAAGGAAAGCTCTTGACGAATTCGATGGATGGGCTGGAGCTTGACATCAACGGATTGCCGGCCTGGTTTCGCTTAGTAGGGGATTTCAATGCCTACAATTTGCTTTCGGCTTATGCCGTGGCTGTTGAATTGGGAGAGGCGCCCGAACAGGCGCTGACTGCGCTGACGGTGCTTGATGCCGCCCCTGGTCGCTTTGAGCGTGTGCCGAATGCGCAGAACGTAACGGTTGTAGTGGATTATGCCCACACGCCTGATGCGCTTGAGAATGTATTGAATACGATCCAAAATATTAAAGGCGCCGAGGAAAAAGTGATTACCGTTGTGGGATGCGGAGGCAATCGCGACAAAGATAAGCGGCCGAAAATGGCTGGAATTGCCTGTCGCTTGAGTGACCGGGTTGTGCTAACTTCGGATAACCCAAGGTTTGAAGACCCTTCGGAAATCCTGAAGGATATGGAATCCGGAATTCCGACAGGCAAGAAAAGAGGTGTTTTGTCGGTGCTGGATCGAAAGGAAGGAATAAAAGCGGCGCTGATGCTGGCCGGGCCGCATGATATTGTGCTGGTGGCCGGAAAGGGGCACGAAACCTATCAGGAAATCGAAGGGGTGAAACATGATTTTGACGACCGGGCGGTTATCAGGGAGCTGCTGGAGTGAGAATTCTGAAAAAAACGCGAATGAGTGTCGCAGAGACGCTTTAATGAGAGACTACGAAGAAACCAAGAGAAGATGTTTTATTATTTGTTTGATTATCTGGAAAAGCATTTTGAGCTGACAGGCGCGGGCTTGTTTCAATATATTTCCTTCCGGGCAGGTGCAGCCATGCTGGTTTCCCTGCTGATTACCGTCACTTTCGGTGACAGGTTCATTAACCTGCTGCGCAGACTTCAGGTGGGAGAAAGCATACGTGATTTGGGCCTTAAGGGGCAGATGGAAAAGAAAGGCACGCCGACGATGGGAGGCGTAATTATTTTGAGCGGTATTGTTGTGCCGACCTTGCTGTTTGCCAAACTCGACAATATTTATGTCGTTCTGCTGCTGATTTCCACAGTTTGGATGGGCATAATTGGTTTTTTAGATGATTATATCAAGGTCTTCAGAAAAAACAAAGAAGGTTTGGCTGGCCGGTTCAAAATCGTGGGCCAGGTAGGCCTGGGGCTAATAGTAGGTTTGACGCTTTATTTTAATGAAGGCGTTAAAGTGAGAGAAGAGGTTGGCCAGAAGACCGAGATAAGTACATCGCAGGAGAAATCTGCTGTTTCGGTATATAAGGACGTCAAGTCGGTGAAAACCACAATTCCTTTTGTAAAGCGTCATGAGCTGGATTATTCGCAAATACTGCCTTTTGTTCCACAAAAGTACACATGGATTCTGTATACTCTTGTGGTGATTTTTATAGTAACGGCAGTTTCCAACGGCGCGAATTTGACTGATGGCATAGACGGGCTGGCAGCAGGGACTTCGGGAATAATCGGGCTTGTGCTGGCAATTTTTGCCTACATGTCCGGCAACGTTATCTTTTCGGATTACTTGGGCATTATGTACATACCTAATTCCGGAGAAATAGTAATATTCTGTTCGGCATTCGTCGGGGCTTGTGTGGGATTTCTTTGGTACAATTCATATCCGGCGCAGGTGTTTATGGGCGATACCGGAAGCTTGGCCTTGGGTGGTATTATTGCGGTGCTGGCTCTGGCGATTCGCAAAGAACTGATGCTGCCGCTGATTTGCGGAATCTTTCTTATTGAAAATCTGTCGGTAATTCTTCAAGTCAGCTTTTTTAAATTTACAAAAAAGAAATACGGAGAGGGGCGGAGAATATTCTTGATGTCTCCTTTGCACCATCATTACCAGAAAAAAGGGATTCATGAGTCCAAGATTGTGATACGCTTTTTGATTGTAGCTGTTCTTCTGGCTACAATGTCGCTGGCATTATTGAAAGTAAGATGATGATGAGCAAGAGATTGGTGATCTTGGGTGCCGGCGAAAGCGGTACGGGAGCCGCGCTTTTAGCCAAGGACAAAGGTTTTAGCGTCTTTGTTTCTGACAACGGAATTATAGCACCGAAGTACAAGGAGGAATTGTCAGAAGCCGGAATTTCTTTTGAGGAAAGCGGACACACTGAGTCGTTGGTGCTTCGCGCCGACGAGGTAGTGAAAAGTCCGGGCATACCGGATGAGGCGCCTCTGGTGGTTCAGCTGAGGAAGGCCGGAGTTCCGGTTATCGATGAACTTGAATTTGCCAGGCGCTATACCGATGCCAGGATTATCGCTGTTACAGGAACCAACGGGAAAACGACGACAAGTCTGTTGATATATCATTTGCTTGAGCAGTCTGGCTGTTCTGTCGGCTTGGCTGGCAATGTGGGATACAGCTTTGCCCGCCAGGTAAAAGAAAGCGATTATGACTGTTATGTGCTGGAAGTGTCTAGTTTTCAAATAGACGGCATGAGAAAGTTTCATGCAGATGTCGTTGTGCTTTTGAATATAACGCCGGATCACCTGGACCGCTATGGATATGATTTTGACAGGTATGCGGCTTCCAAAATTCGTTTGGCGGAACTTCAGGACAAATCCAGTGTACTGGTGATTAACGCCGACGATGAAGGAGCAAACAATGCGCTTTTGAAAGCAGATGTTCTCTCCGAAGTGCGAATGGTGAGCTTGAGCAGCAGAAAGACCTGCGCATTTGCCGCAGATGACGAATTAAGAGTGCCGGATTACGGTTTTGTTTATAATTGGAAACACGCCAAGATAAAAGGACCGCACAATAAAATAAATGCGCTTTGCGCCGCAGTTTCCGTTTTGCAATTTGGTT
Organism: Cytophagales bacterium; assembly: GCA_022360875.1. Classification (GTDB taxonomy): domain Bacteria; phylum Bacteroidota; class Bacteroidia; order Cytophagales; family Cyclobacteriaceae; genus JAKSBZ01. The sequence continues at coordinate 7,424 of JAKSBZ010000172.1, forward strand.
TGGCTGCTGAGCAAGTGAAAAAGCATTTATCTACTTTCAAGGCGGTCGAACACCGGCTTGAGTACGTGGATACGCTGGAAGGGGTCTCGTTTTACAATGATTCCAAAGCAACAAATGTGGATGCAGTAAAATACGCATTGGGCAGTTTCGACCAGCCAATTGTATGGATTGCCGGCGGTATTGACAAGGGAAATGATTATGAAAGCTTGTTGCCGTTGGTGAAGGAAAAAGTCAAAAGTTTGGTGGTGCTTGGAGAGCACAAGAAAGCGTTGGAGGAAGCGTATAAGAAGCATGTTCCAATGGTTTTTGCCCGGTCTATGAAAGAAGCGGTAGAGCTGGCAGGCGACTTGGCTTCAAGCGGAGATGCGGTGCTGCTGTCTCCTGCGTGCGCAAGTTTTGATTTATTCAAAAATTACGAGGAGCGCGGTGCTTTTTTTAAAAATGAAGTCTTTTCACTGAAAAGAAAGGCAAGCCATGAACATGAATAAGTACAAGGCATTTTTCAGAAACCAGTTTCAGGGTGACAGAATTATCTGGGGCGTTGTTTTTTGCTTTGCCATTATTAGTATATGGGTAGTGTACAGTGCCACAGGGACGATGGCGCTTAAAAGAGGTACGGAAGTCGAAAGTTTTTTGTCCAAGCACAGCTTGATGATGTTTTTAGGATTCGGGGCGATGTGGGCCACTCATCGGTTCGATTACCGCTTCTTTTCTTTGCTTGCTAAAGTGATTTTGGTGCTGTCGGTATTTCTGCTGCTTTACACTTATTTGAACGGGGTGAAGATCAACGCAGCCTCCCGCTGGCTATATGTGCCGTTTACAAAAGTAACCTTTCAGTCGTCTGATTTGGCAAAATTTGCGCTGATTGCTTCACTGGCCAGTTTTCTGGCTAAGGGACAGCAGAAAGTCCGCGAGTCGTTTCAGGCGATTCTTCCTTGCGTGCTGGCTATCTTTTTAATTTGCGGACTTATTGCATTGACAGACTTTTCGACTGCAGTACTATTGTTCTGCTCCAGTACGATAATGCTTTTTATCGGCCGGGTAAGGGTCAAGCATATAGCTCTGTTTTTGATGATAGGAGCATTTTTGGGAACCGGGGCAATGCTTGCAAAAGTAGGTCAGCGCTGGAAAACCGTATTGACCAGGGTTGAAAGCTATATGGATGATGGCAAAATGTCTTTTCAGGCTGAACAGGGACATATTGCTATTTACAGTGGAGGAACCTTTGGCTTGGGTCCGGGAAAAAGCATCCAGAAGAATTTCTTGCCCCATCCTTATTCCGATTATGTTTTTGCGACCATCATCGAGGAGTATGGGCTCGTGGGCGGCGCGCTTGTCGTGCTGTTGTATTTGGTCCTGCTTTACAGGGCTATGATTATTTCGCAAAAATCCGATCGCCCTTTCGGAGGGCTTCTCGCCGCCGGCTTGTGTTGTTCGATAGTGCTTCAGGCATTCACAAATATGGCGGTGGTTACAGGCTTAATACCTGTTACGGGATTGCCTCTTCCTTTTATTAGCTGGGGGGGGACATCGTTGTTTTTTACAGGCGCCTCGCTTGGTGTTATTCTGAGCGTAAGCCGCAAAAATGCACCGGACGAAAGAGTTATGCCCAAGCGGAATATTTGGAGACGGAAGGTGCAGTAGTTTTTAAAAATTGAATATTTAAGGCTATGAGTGAGGAAAAAACCATAAGAGTGATTATAAGCGGCGGAGGAACCGGTGGTCATATTTATCCTGCCCTGGCCATAGCCAATGAGCTGAAGCGGAGGGTGAAAAAGGCGGAAATACTTTTTGTGGGGGCCCGGGGACGGATGGAAATGCAAAAAGTTCCGGAAGCCGGTTATGCGATTGAGGGGCTTTGGATAAGCGGTATTCAGCGAAAGCTCACATTGGACAATCTTTCTTTTCCTTTGAAGCTGGCGTCAAGTCTTTGGAAAGCCGGAAAGATTTTGAAGCGTTTTAAGCCTGATGTAGCCATCGGTGTTGGCGGATTTGCTTCGGGGCCGTTGTTGTATCAGGCCGCCAGACGGGGAGTTCCTTGTTTGATTCAGGAGCAGAATTCCTTTGCAGGGCTAACAAATAAACTTTTGGCAAATAAAGTGGAAAGGGTTTGCGTCGCTTCGCTTGGCATGGAGAGGTTTTTTCCTGAAGAAAAAATTGTTTTTACCGGAAATCCGGTCAGAAGCGATATTCTGGAGTGCAAGTCGAGCAGGGAGGAGGCGCTGACACATTTTGGTTTGAGCAGCGAACGTCCGGTCTTGCTGGTGTTGGGAGGCAGCTTGGGCGCTCGCACCATCAATAACGCCATGATGAAACACCTAAAGAAGCTGGACGAATCCGGTATTCAAGTGCTTTGGCAAGTTGGGAAGTTTTATTTTGAGGAAGTACAGAAAGTTGTAAATGAAAATCGGGTAAAAAATATCCGTATACGCGAATTTATTCGGGAGATGGATTTGGCGTATTTGGCTGCTGACGCGGCGCTTTCGAGAGCCGGTGCGCTGTCTGTTTCGGAGCTGTGCATCGTACGCAAACCGACGATATTTGTGCCTTCGCCGAATGTTGCTGAGGATCATCAGACCAAGAATGCAGAGGCGCTTGTAAACCGCGGTGCGGCGCTGATGATCCGGGACAGCGAGTTGGAGACGCTGCTGGCTGACCGGGTTTTGGAGCTGCTGGCTGACAAACCGAAACAGGAGCAGATGGCCGCAAATATGGAGGCTTTTGCTAAGCCTTCTGCCGCGAAAGATATTGTAGAGGAAATTTTGAAATTAGCTAAGTGAAAACGGAAGACATACAAATAGCATATTTTATTGGTATTGGAGGCATAGGAATGAGCGCGCTGGCCCGGTGGTTTAAGCACCAGGGAGCAAAAGTATGCGGATATGATCGTACGCCCAGTCCGCTGACCGAAGCGCTTCAGTCCGAAGGGATGGAGATTCATTTCGAGGATTCTCTGGACTGTCTGCCTGAAGAGCTGAAGTCGTTGAACAACCGCGCGCTGATCGTATATACTCCCGCTGTTCCTGCAACTCACAAACAGCTGAATTTTCTTAGTGAGAAAGGTTTTCGCTTGTACAAAAGAGCAGAAGTTCTCGGACTAATTTCGGAGAAGGATTATACTGTTGGAGTGGCGGGAACGCACGGAAAAACCACAACCAGTTCGATGCTTGCCCATCTGTTGGACAACGCCCATCAGAACTGCACAGCCTTTTTGGGAGGGATTTCCAAGAATTTTAAATCGAATCTTCGGCTTGCCCAAAACACTGAAATGCAGAACTTCACTGTAGTTGAGGCTGATGAATACGACCGATCTTTTTTGCAGCTGCATCCTAATCAGGCAATTGTTACATCTGTGGATCCGGACCATTTGGATATCTATGGAGAAGCCGATGCTTTTGTTTGCTCCTTTGGCGAGTTCGTGAACCGGATTGAAGACGGAGGAAAGTGCTGGCTGTCGGATAAGGTGAGCGGCGAAGCATTGAAAATTAAACAAACGCTCGAAGTAAAACGATACGGTCTGGAGGACGATTCGCTTGACGCCTTTGCGTGCAACATACGGGTTGACGAAGGATATTCTGTTTTTGACTTCAGGGAGGGAAACACACAGATTTGCGACTTGCGGCTTCTGACTCCCGGGGAGCACAACATCGAAAATATGACCGCAGCCATTGCCGTTGCTCTTAGCCTAGGATGCACCGAAGAAAACATTCGGTCAGGTGTGGAATCTTACACGGGTGTGAAAAGAAGGTTTGAGTATATTGTTAAGCGCAAAGATTTCGTATTTATGGATGATTACGCACATCATCCGACTGAAGTCAGCGCTTTTTTGAATGCCGTTAAGAAGCTTTATCCTGGGCGCGAGCTGTCGGTGATTTTTCAGCCGCATTTGTTCAGCCGAACAAAAGATTTTGCCAAAGAATTCGGGAAGAGCCTGTCGCTGGCCGACAGACTTTATTTACTGGATATTTATCCCGCCCGGGAGGAGCCGATGGAGGGAGTAAGCAGCAAGCTTATTTTGGATGAGGTGATGAACAACCGAAAACACTGGTTTTCGGAGGCTGAGCTCTTGCAGCATTTAAAGGCTGAAAAGCCGGAAGTATTGGTGACTTTGGGGGCCGGAGACGTCTTTAAACTCATCGAGCCAATTGGTAATCTTTTTGAATGATTATGAAAAAAACATGGAATTCTGAACGGTGGAAGAAGAATTTTCCTTTTTTAGGAGCAGGTTTGTTTTTTTTATTACTGGTTCTGATTGTGTATAAAAAAAATCAGAAACTACGGTGTAAGGAAATTCAGGTAGAAGTTGAGAACCGGCACAAGAATTATTTTATCAATGAGCAGGATGTAATAAAGTTGCTTACACAAAACGGAAAGCGGCAAGTCTTGGGAGCCTATATAAATGAGTTGAATTTAAAGTCGCTGGAAGATGATGTTGAAAAGCATCACTTTGTGAAAAACGCTGAAATAGTCAAGGACTTTAAAGGAAACTTGTTTGTTCGCGTGGTACAGAACCGTCCTTTGGCGCGACTGGTCCGGGAATATGCTCCTGACGCATACTTGAAAGCGGATGGCAAGGTGCTGCCCTTGTCGGACCGTTTTACTGCTCGTGTTACTCTGGTTTCAGGCGAGTATGTGAAAAAATATCTAAAATTAGACGGCGCCGAGGATAAGTATTTTCGGGAAATATTAACTTTGTTGGCTCTAATCAATAAAGATTCGTTTTTGAAAGCCCAAATTGCGCAGGTGGATATTGACAGGCAGGGGCAGATAAAGCTATTTCCCCAAGTGGGAAAGCAAGTTTTTGAGTTTGGCTTGGCCGAGAACATTGAAGACAAATTGAGGAAATTCAAAATATTTCATGCCAAGATTTTACCCTTTAAAGGGTGGAATACTTACAAGCGCGTGAACCTTGAATTTCATGACCAGATTATTTGTGAATAATGACAAATTTTAAGAGAAACTGTCAGTCGTTTCTTTTGGAATTTTATTATTTTTAATAATCTTTTTTTAAAGAGAGGATTACCCATACAACCCATAAATAAATTGATTCATGGATAAGGAAAACGAGAAAATTGTAGTCGGTTTAGATATCGGAACTACGAAAATATGTGCAGTGGTTGGACGGAAGAATGAGTATGGAAAACTGGAAGTGCTGGGTATGGGGAAAGCGCTTTCCGATGGTGTTGTAAGAGGCGTGGTTTCCAATATTGACAAGACAGTGGCGGCCATTGAGGAAGCAGTTGCTGAAGCGGCCGATCAGTCGGGAATCAATATCGAGTTGGTGAATGTCGGAATTGCAGGACAGCATATCAACAGTTCCATGCATCATGGCAGCATTACCCGTGAATCGATGTATGACGAAATTTCCTTTGAAGACGTTCGCCGTCTTACTCATGATATGTACAAAACCGTAATTCCGCCGGGCAATGAGATTATTCATGTAATGCCTCAGGACTATACGGTGGACTATGAGGAAAACATTAAGGATCCGGTAGGTATGCGCGGAAGCCGTCTGGAAGCTGATTTTCATATTATTACCGCTCAGGCCAATGCTATTTATAACGTGAGCAAATGCGTGAAGCGTGCCAATTTGGAAGTGGATAATCTGATATTGGAACCGCTGGCTTCCAGTTTGGCGGTGCTCAGCAAAGAAGAAAAGGATGCGGGAGTCTGCTTGGTAGATATTGGCGGAGGAACAACCGATATTGCGATTTTTCACGAGAATATTATCCGCCACACTGCGGTTATACCTTTGGGCGGGAACATTATTACTGAAGACATCAAGCACGGCTGCATGGTGATGGAAAACCAGGCAGAGCAGCTGAAGGTGAAATTCGGAAAGGCAATCGCTGAGGAAACTAACCCCAATGAAATTGTATCCATTCCGGGATTCAGAAACCGGCCGCCTAAGGAGATTTCGGTTATGAATCTGGCGCATATTATCGAGGCGCGAATGGAGGAAATAATCGAACTGGTGCACAACGAAATCATCAATTCGGGCTACAGCAAAAGGCTTGCGGCCGGTGTTGTCATCACAGGCGGGGGTGCGTTGCTGTCGAACACCAGGCAGTTGTTTGAATACATGACCGGACTTGATGCCCGGATTGGCCATCCGAATGAGCATTTGGGAAAAAGCAAGATAGAGGCGGTAAAAAGCCCGATGTATTCGACCGCAGTAGGTTTGGTGCTGAACGGGTTCAGGGGGCTTGACGACCGGGAAACTCCATATTTGGACAAACAGGAAGAAATGATGACTGTTGCTCCAGGAACCAAGAGAAGCTCGTCAGCCAAAGGACCTTCAAAACGGGAAAGTTCTTGGTGGAGGCTTTTTCTAAACAAGACCAGGGATATTATGACCAGTGATGTTGATGACAATTATTAAAGAGGATAGAATAAAGAGAATAAAGAATGTTTTCGTTTAGTATGATTCTTGATTTTTTTCTCAGATATAAGTCTTGTGTTTAAATAAATATTGTATTTTGTCAAACCGTTGACAATCAATTAAGAAATAGATAGTACAGGGAGCAGAATACTTATTACAGCCCGCGTGCATTGCAGATAATTCATTTTTTAGATAGAAATGCAGGGCGTTTTCTCATTTACATGACGAAATGAAGTAATATAGTTTCCTGGTTTTTAAAAATAATCCGTTATGATAGACAATTCATACCAATTTGATATTGCGGCGCATAATAAGTCCATTATAAAAGTCATAGGAGTTGGCGGTGGAGGGAGCAATGCCGTTAATCACATGTACAGCAAGGGAATTAAGGATGTAGAGTTTGTTGTGGTGAATACCGATTTGCAGGCGCTCAAAAACAGCCCTGTACCCAATACCCTTCAAATCGGAGTGAATTTGTCGGAAGGATTGGGTGCTGGGGCTAATCCTGAGAAAGGAAAAAACGCAGCGCTGGAAAATAAGGAGGATATCCGTGAATTGCTCAGTGACGGCACCAAGATGATCTTCATTACCGCTGGAATGGGCGGAGGAACCGGAACAGGTGCCGCTCCAGTGATTGCCGAAGTGGCGCGCGATCTGGAGGTATTGACTGTCGGCATCGTAACCGCTCCGTTTAAGTTTGAGGGCAGAAAAAAGATGCGTCAGGCTTTGGAAGGGATCGAAGAGCTGAAGAAATACTGTGATACAGTTATTATCATTCTTAATGATCGTTTGAAGGAGCTTTTTGGGAATTTGCCAATTCGTCAGGCTTTTTCGAAAGCTGATGAGGTGTTGGCGACGGCGGCAAAAAGTATAGCCGAAATTATTTCGGTTCACGCCGAGATAAATGTGGACTTTGAGGACGTGAAAACAGTGATGTGCAATTCCGGCGCTTCCGTTATGGGATCTGCTGTTACGCAGGGTGATGCTCGGGCTATCCGCGCTGCTGAAGAGGCGATGGCTTCTCCTCTTTTGAACAACAACGACATACACGGTGCGCAGAAGATTTTGCTTTCTATTATTTCGGGTACCGATGCCGAGATTGCTATGGACGAGCTTGACGAGATTACTGAGTACATTACTCAGCGTGCTGGCGGCGAAGAAACCGAGATGATCTGGGGACATGGCATTGACGAGAGCTTGGGCGACAGCATCCGCGTAACCATTATTGCAACGGGCTTTAAGGAGGATTTGGAGACAAATCTAATGAGTGCAAACACAAACGCCGGCACCGTTGAGAAGAAAGTAATTGATTTGGAATCGAGCAAAAAAATGACCAGAGAGGAGGCTGTTGCGCAACCTGCGCCTACACCCAGCAGAGAACCCTTTGAGGTGAAGCCGGAAAAGAAGATAATTGGCACCCTCGACATGGAAGGGAACGATGTAATATCTCATTCTTCTTCGGATGCTGAGCCGGGCAATATGGCTTCTGATACAGTGTTCGGAATGGATGTTCAGAAGGAGTACATGGTTTTTGACAACCAGCAGGCCGCCCAGCTTGAGCAGCAGAGAAAAAACGAATTGATTGAGCGAAAGAAGCAGGAACTGTTGCAGCGCAGCAGGGAGCGAGTGCAGAGGTTTAAGGAAGAAGGCAACGGCCAGAGAAACGAAGAGAATTACAAGGAGCGGATTTCTGTGCCTGCTTATGTGCGCAAGCAAAAGCGTTTGTCCGATTTGCCGAATTCTGAAGGAGACATCTCTCGGCTTCAGCTAAATGATGACAATAAAATTGTAGGTGACAATAAATTTTTTCACGATAATGTGGATTAAAGAAGAATTTGCTTAAGGCAAGTCTGTCATTTAAACTGGAAAGTGCTTTTGGCAGAAAAAGAAATTTGAGAAATCGTTTGTCTTGCGGCAAGCGATTTTTTTATTTCCGGCTGTTGGTAAAGGGGCAAGGAGCAAGCGAAGGAAAAATAGTATTGGCTTTCTGGTTTGTATTGGTGGTTGCGTTGTTTCATTTTCTTTAACTTTTGAGAATGACAAATTCACTGACCCTATGAATGATGTTTCGATTGTTCGGGAAAAGCTGATTCAGAGCTGGAACTGGACGCCTCCGGAGGACTGGATGAAAATACAAACAATTGATTTGCATACCTGCGGTGAGCCTCTGCGTGTTTTTGTGGATGGTTTGCCAGACTTAAAAGGCAAGTCTGTGCTGGCTAAGCGAAGGTATTTCAGGGATCACCTCGATTTTATTCGCACAGGGACAATGTGGGAGCCCAGAGGGCATGCAGATATGTACGGCGCGGTTATTACGGAGCCTGATTTTTCGGATGCTGATTTCGGGACTTTTTTTATGCACAATGAGGGCTACAGCACAATGTGCGGTCACGCAATAATTGCTTTGGTTACTCTGGTGCTGAACACAGGGATTATTGAGAAGGAAGGGAGGTCGCCTGTGTTAAGGATTGATGCGCCCTGCGGAAGAATTACAGCGACAGCGGTTAGAGGCGAGGATGAAATGGTGGACAGCGTATCATTTTTAAATGTTCCGTCTTTTGTGCTTTACAGTGATCAGACGGTAAAGGTGCCCGGAATCGGAGAGGTTCGGTTTGATTTGGCTTACGGAGGAGCATTTTACACTTACGTAAAAGCGGAGCCGCTCGGGTTGAGGCTGGACGGGAGTGATTATTCAAGGCTGATTGATTATGGGAGAAGGATTAAGCATGCCGTAAGCGAGCAATATGAAGCGAAGCATCCGTTTGAGGAAGACTTGAGTTTCCTCTATGGGACTATATTTACAGGAAAATCGTATGAAGGGCACCACAGCCGGAATGTTTGTGTTTTTGCTGACGGAGAAGTGGACCGTTCTACTACAGGTTCAGGCGTTTCAGGTCGAGCCGCAATCCATTATGCCAAGGGAGAGCTTAAGCTGAATGAACCGATTACGATTGAAAGCATCATTGGTACTGTGATGGATGTGGAAGTTGGTGAAACAGTTGATTATGGAGGTTATGAAGCCGTTGTTCCTAAAGTGACGGGAAATGCGTTCATTGTTGGGAAAAACGAGTTTTTTTTCGATCCGAAGGATGCATTAAAATGTGGTTTTGTTTTGAGGTGAATTTTGTTTTTCAAGCCTGAAAGAATAGATGAGTTGTACGATGAGGGCGCAGTTTTTTTTGTATTATAAAGTGTTTATCCGATCATTTAGCTTATGAGACAATATGTTTTTCGTCTGATTCTGGTGTTTTTTTCGCCATTTCTTTGGGCCTGTTTATCTGAGAAAAAATCTGCAGAGCTTGAGCATTTTATGAGCCAATTGGATAATGCGGTAGTGAATCCTCACGCTGTAGACGATTTGTATTCGGAAGGTTATGAGATTTTATTTGAACAGCCGCTTGATCATAAGGATCCCTCAAAAGGGAGTTTTAAGCAGCGCGTGATTTTGGGGCACATCAATGTCAACCGGCCAGTGGTGGTTGAATTGCAGGGTTACAACATTTGGAATGACAAAAAGGCCGGCGAGCTTAGCAGCCTTCTGAAGGCTAATCAGATTATTATTGAGCACCGATATCACGGGGTATCGGTCCCTGATTCGCTTGAGTGGAAGTATTTAACTATAGAGCAGGCGGCCGCCGATCAGCATCGTATCATAGATGCCTTTAAAAAGTATTATTCAGGTAAATGGATTACAACCGGAATTAGCAAAGGAGGGCAGACGGCAATGTTCCATAAACGATTCTATCCGCATGACGCCGATGTGACAGTTTCATATGTTGCTCCGCTGAATTTTTTACGGGAAGACGACCAGCGCATATATGACTTTATTGATTCTCGGGAAAATGGTGTGTGTAAAGAACGGATTTTGGAATTTCAGCGGGCTGTTCTAAGAAAAAAAAGAGAAATGCTTCCGAAGCTGAAGACTTATGCAGCCAAGAAAGGGTTTGTCTTTGAAAGATTGGGAAGTGAAGGAGTCATAGACTTTGCGGCTTTGGAATATCCCTTTGCTTTTTGGCAGTGGGGGAAGGGATTGGACTTGTGTGATGAGATTCCGAACAGTGAGGCTGACCCACAAATCCTTTTCAGCCATTTGGTTAGTGTTGTGCCCTTGAGTTGGTATAATGACAAGGATATTCGCAGAAATATCGTTTCGCATTATCAGTTTCAAAAGCAGCTGGGCTATTATGGTTACAGGAAGGAAGGGCTTGAACATTTGCTTACTATAAAAGAACCTGATAATTCGATGTTTGCTCCGAAGGGCGCCGACCTTTCATTTGATCCGAAAAAGATGAAAGATTTGCAAAATTGGCTAATGAAGAATGGAAGCAATATGATGTATATTTACGGAGCAAACGATACGTGGACAGCAACGGCTGTGGATTTAAAAAATTCAAAAACAAATGCAGTGAAGTTTTTGAATCCAGGAGGAAATCATGCGACCAGAATCCGCCATTTTCCAGTCAAGATGAAAAAGGAAATGGTGGAAACTTTGGAGAACTGGCTGCAAATGGAGCTTCCTCAGCAGTCGAAAGTGAAATTGGGCTTGGTCAAAAAGAAAATGTAAAAGGCCGAGTTAGCCGGCCTTTTTTTGCTATAGGGTTGTCAGGAAATGCATTGTGTCAATTCCGTCTGCGTAATCATCCAGCGAGGGCAATTGGGCTTGCCCGAAAGGAATAAATCCTTTGCCGGTCACGCATTGGGTTTTTGAGCTGCATAGCTCCAGTTTTTTCTTCAGTTCACTTTCCGATTGGTAGTATTCGTAGTGAAGCACCGAAATCGGCGAGACCGTTTCTTCCGATTCTCTAAGCAGCAAGAATCCGGTGTCCAGATGTTCAACTCGGTTGACTAGGAAAATGGATTTGTTGTAGTCGTAATTGTTAACGTATTTATGGTGCTTGGCAACATATTCAAAAGATTGCAATGCATTCAGAAGTTTGGGAAATGAAAAGCCGGCAGGGACGAATAGTTTTGAAACATTTCGGCAGCCTAGCCCAAAATACTGAAAAATGTCTTTGCCAAGGTTTTGGAAGTCTTCTTCTGTTTCTGTCTCGCTCAGAACGGCCAGGCTAGTTCGATTGGCGCGGATGATGTTCGGTTTTTTTCCGAAGTAGTGGTGAAAATATCGGGCGGTGTTGTCGCTGCCTGTGGCAATGTAGGCGTCGGCTTCATTGAGGCGATCTGCAAACTGGATGGATTCGGAAAAACGCGGCTCGATTTCGGTTAGCCATTGAGCGAGCGTTTTCATCAGGAAGCTGTCCTGCGAGCTTAGTTTAGCAAGCAGTTTGTGCCCGCTAAGCAAAACGCAAAGAAAATCGTGGAAGCCGACCATCGGGATGTTGCCCGCCATAACGACACCGATTTTTTTTGCTTGAATTGTGTATGCCAGTGCTGGATATTTTTCGGCCCATTGATTGAGCAGTTGTTCATCGAGCATTTTTCGGATACCCTCGAAAGCTGCAGATACGCTTTCTTTGATAAACCAATTGTTTTGTCCTTTAGCCTTTTGGGCGAGTTCCTGTATCTGTTCGGTCGGAAGCGACTGGATTTTATGTCCCAAAGCCGCAAAGGCCTTGATTCTTTCTTGTAGATTCATGTTCGAGTTTATTTAACCCCGTTAAATAGTAGTCTTTCCAACGTACTATGTTGTCAACAATATTGATCGGCGTGCGTATCTTATGAGATGAAAGCCGTTACAGCTTGTTTGCGGAAAGTAATGTGCAAAAGTAAGAAGATTTGCCGTAGGGTGGTATTATTGCTTTCAGAATTGCTTTGATTGAATATAAATTGAAGGTGTTAGAATCGTTTTTGGGTATTTTTTATTAATTTTGCCGTTTGAAAACAAATACCACTTTCAAAATTAGATATATAAATGGCTATTATCATAACAGACGAGTGCATCAACTGTGGTGCATGTGAGCCGGAATGCCCGAATACAGCGATATATGAAGGGGGCGTTGAGTGGAAATGGAGTGATGGTACAGAGCTGAAGCAGATAGAAATGGAGGACGGCACCATCATCGACGGAGATGAGGAGCAAGAGCCTATCTCGGACGAGTTTTATTATATTGTACCAGACAAGTGCACCGAGTGTGTGGGGTTTCATGAAGAACCGCAATGCGCAGCTGTGTGTCCGGTAGATTGCTGTGTGGACGACCCTGATTTTCGGGAAACCGAGGAAGAATTGTTAACGAAAAAAGCGTGGATGCACCCGAGCGAAGGGTAAGCATATGGAGGAAGTTATATAAAAAAGGCTGTCCCGAACTCCAATTTTTTTCGGAACAGCCTTTTTGTTTATTTCATTTTTGCTCGCTTAAGCAGGTAACTCGAAAGCACGTGTTGGTAGTCATCGTTAATATCGACTTCTACTAAGTCGATTTTCGCTTGTCCGCAGCGTATTCTCAGTTGCTGAAGATAACTGCTCATTGCCTGTTGGTAATGTTTTTTGATTTGCGAGGGATTGAGTTTTATTTTTTCGCCTGATTCGATGTCAATAAATTCGTGTGGGCGCTCGGTGAATTCAAAGGATTGTTCTGTTTTTTTGTCTGTAACGTGGAACAATAGAATCTCATGTTTATTGTGCTTCAGGTGTTGCAGTGAAGTCATCAGTTGATCGATTTGCTGCTCATTTTCCATCATATCGCTGAAAATAATTACAAGAGATCGTCTGTGTAGTTTGGTGGAAATCTCATGCAGCGTTTCGGCCATTGCGGTCTTTCTTTCAATTGTTTTATTTTCAAGCAACCCGTTTAGCTGCAATAAAACCTTATGGAGGTGCCCGGCAGTGGATTTGATGGGGGTTTGATTTTCGATCTGGTCTGAAAAGCAGGTCAGCCCGAAAGCATCGCGTTGTTTTTGAAGCAAAAATGCAAGTGCCGCGCAAAGAGTAGCGGCGGTTTGGAATTTGCTGACCCCTTTTTGAGGGTAGTGCATAGATGAAGAGGTGTCGAGCAAAATCATGCATCTGAGGTTTGTTTCCTCTTCGTATTTTTTTATAAAAAGCTTGTCGGTTCGCGCATAGATTTTCCAGTCGATGTGTCGGGTGCTTTCACCGGTGTTGTAGGATCTGTGTTCGGCAAATTCAACCGAAAAACCGTGGTATGGCGATTTGTGGAGGCCTGTGATGAATCCTTCCACCATTTGTTTGGCGAGCAGCTCGAGATTGCCCTCGGGTTTGAATTTTTGAAGATCTATTTTATTTGAGTTCATAGGCATTTTTTTGAAAACATGAACAAATTAAACAAAATCTGGCTTTTCATTCCATTTGACAGTAAAACAAATTGATGCCCGTGTTAATGGTTGATTATCAGTTTCTAAAATCGGTTTTTGTAATTGTCGTGTAAGTTGGCTGGTAGAATGGTTTATATTTTTTTACAAAAATGTATAATTAACTTTCGATGTTATTTGGAATAATGCTATAATTTATGCTATATTTAGATACAACATCCATTGAAATATTTGAAATCAAACGTAAGTAATATTAAATTATTAGGATTGTGGAAGAGCATAAAGAAATTGAAAAATCAGAGATTTATTCAAAAAGAGTAAGGGCAGGCAAGAGAACTTACTTTTTCGATGTAAAAGCAACAAGGTCGAATGATTATTATTTGACGATTACTGAGAGCAAGCGTCGCTTCAAGGACGACGGGACGCATTTTTATGAAAAACATAAGATCTTTTTGTATAAAGAGGATTTTAGTAAATTCACAGGCGCATTAAGCAAGACGGTGGCTTATGTGAAGGACGAATTGATGCCTGACTTTGACTTTTCCCAATTTGAAAATGAGGACGATTATGTTAGCTCGGGGGTCGAGGATGAAATGAAATGGGATTAACAAGTAAAATTTGTTTTTAAAAAAGCCTTTGTGAATGGATTTACAAAGGCTTTTTTTATTTTAGGTTTAGAATTTTTCAGTGAGCAAAAAAGTGGTAGATATGCACAGAATTCGGTTTTTTATTTCGCTGTTTGTGGGGGTGAGTGTTGGGATGTTGGGTGTGTTGTATTTTACTAATATATTTATATATGTTGTAATTTCATTGGTTTTGTCTACCATGCTTCGCCCTTTGGCCAATAGCTTGAGCAGAGTGCAGTTGCTGGGTGTAAGGATGCCGAGGGTGGTGGCTATTGTACTTTCATTTGTTGTATTGTCGCTGCTGATCAGCGTTTTCGGTTTTTTATTCGTGCCGCTTATTAGCGAGCAAGTCAAAGTGCTTGCATCGGTTAATTATGAGCATTTGTTTCTGAAAATAACGAACCCTTTGGAGGAATTGGAGGGATTCCTTATAAATAATCATTTGACTGCCCAGGAAAAAGGGTTTATTGTGGCGGATATGCAGGAGTCGCTTCGAGAGATCGTGAGGGGAGTGGATTTTCCGAGTCTTTTTAATGATATCTTGTCAATAACCGGAAACTTTTTCGTGGGCGGTTTGTCGGTTTTCTTTATTACATTTTTTCTGCTTCTCGAAAACGGATTGATTCGCAATATTTTTATTCGGTTGGTTCCTAACGCATACTTTGAGATGTACATTTCTGCTTTTTACAAAATCGAGAAATTGCTCACCAATTATTTATTGGGTCTAGTCTTGCAGATGCTGTCCGTTTTCTCGATAGTTTCCGTGGGGCTTTCGATGGTGGGTATCAAATACGCGCTGACTATTGGGGTTTTTGCCGCCTTTGCAAATCTGATTCCATACCTCGGCCCTGTGCTCGGGGCAACTTTTGGTGTTATCGTCGGGATTTCAATTGGGGTTAATCTGGTCGAGTTCAATGATTATTTGCTGTTGATGTTGAAAATATTGGGAGTGTTTGCTGTTGTGCAGATTACCGACAACTTTGTGCTGCAGCCTCTTATTTTCTCAAAAAGCGTTAAAGCTCACCCATTAGAGATTTTTATTATTATCTTTGCGGGGGCCAATCTAGCGGGGATTCCCGGTATGATAGGCGCCATTCCGGTATACACAATATTGCGTGTTTCTTATCTGGAAATTAGCAGAGGATACCGGAAGTATTATATTTTCAAAAAAAATTAAAATACAAGAAACGGTATGGGATTACAGTGTGGGATAGTCGGTTTGCCAAATGTGGGTAAGTCTACGCTTTTCAATGCGCTTTCAAACAACAAGGCTGAAGCCGCTAACTTTCCTTTTTGTACAATAGAACCGAATGTGGGAGTGATAACTGTTCCCGATCCGCGATTGAAGGTGTTGGAAGAGTTGGTGAAGCCTGAGAGAGTGTTGCCAACTGTAATTGAGTTTGTTGATATTGCCGGTTTGGTGAAAGGTGCCAGCAAAGGAGAGGGGCTGGGCAACAAGTTCCTTGCGAATATTCGGGAGGTGGATGCGATTGTTCACGTTGTGCGCTGTTTTGACGATGAAAATGTAGTGCATGTGGATGGAGTGATCAATCCAGTGTCTGATAAAATGGTTATTGACACCGAACTTCAGCTGAAGGATTTAGAATCGGTTGATAAAAAAATTCTGAAGTATCAGAAGATCGCAAAAACCGGCGATTCATCGGCAAAGAAGACGATAGCAGTGCTGGAGCGTTATAAGGATGCCTTGGAGTCGGGTGAAAATGCACGCTCGGTTGCTTGCGAGCAAGAGGAATATGAGGAGATCGCTGACCTTCAGCTGCTGACTATTAAGCCGGTGATTTATTTGGCTAATGTGGACGAGGATACAATTCATGAAGATAATGACCACGTAAAGAGCTTGAAGGATGCTGTTGCCTGTGAAGATGCGCAGGTGATTAAAGTTTGTGCAAATCTGGAAGCGCAGATTGCCGAAATCGAAGACGAAGAAGAGCGTCAGATGTTTTTGGGAGAGTATGGGCTTACTGAAAGCGGTTTGGACAAGCTGATCAGGGCTTCATACAAGCTGTTGAATCTGATAACTTATTTTACGGCAGGGGTGAAAGAAGTGCGGGCCTGGACTATACGAAAAGGATGGAAAGCTCCTCAGGCGGCGGGAGTGATTCATACCGACTTTGAACGAGGATTTATTCGTGCAGAAGTGATTACTTATGAAAACTATGTGACATATAAAACCGAGGTTGCTTGCAGGGAAGCCGGGAAAATGTCTGTAGAAGGCAAGGAGTATGTGGTAGGAGACGGAGACGTCATGCATTTTCGTTTTAATGTTTGATGTTGGCTGGTTGATAAAATTATCCAAATTATATAATAGTTGCAGGCCTCGGTTTTCCGAGGCCTGTTTTTGTATCGACTAATATGTTGCGCAATTTATTTAATCGAAGCCGGGCAGAATATGTTGTGTAGCTTAGTATTATGATAGGAAGGTGTGTGCAGGATAGTTATATTTTTATAGAAGCTTGCTTTGTAAATAATGGGCGGGAATTGGGTGAGCTTAGCAATCATTGCGATTCGTTATTGTTATTTTCTATTACATGTTATCTTGTTTTATACTTATGAAGATATTTTGATTTTGTGTAATTGCATTTATGTGTTTTTTTTTGGTATATTCGCGCATAGTTATATTTTTTGGTTCTTACATTTTACTTTTTTGATTTCTGTTTGAGTTGTAATTGCTTGTTTTTTGTAAAAGGCAGGATGAAAATAATTCGGGTTTGCAGGGACTGAAAGGGGTGAATAGCATAGCGGGAATATTATATTATGTTATACTGTGCATCTGACACAGAACTGAAAGGGGTGAATAGCATAGCGGTAATGCGATAGGAATACTTCCTCTTCTGGAAGGAAAAATTGACTTTTATTGCTGATTTTCGGCTTTCTTAAAATTGATTCTATGGATTTTGCCAAATTGTGTTTACTTTTGGCCAATGCTGACAATTTGTTTTTTTGTGGGGTAGGAGTGTCATTTCATTTTGAGTTTTTGTGCAAGGCATTTATAAATATGGATTTAATTATTGAATCATAATAATTTAAATAGGCTTGCGTTCATACTTTTATGCAAAAAGAAAATTTGTTCCCAAATGATAAAATCGCTTACGTAAACGTTGTCTTGAGTGTAGGTAATGCAAAGAACAGAGTTGAGGAGGATCCAGATGTATTTTCAGAAATAAAAGAGGTAAGTATGCAGGAATAGAGAAGAGGTAAGCTTGAAAATTTGTGTACCGTTTGGCTATTTTGTGTTTTTTGCAAATAGTGAGGTGTTGGAAATTCATAAAAAATAGTAAGGGAATGATTCTTGTTATTTTTTTTGAATAAATAGCTGAGGAGAAGAAACAATTTTGAGAGTAGAGGTATATATAGATATTAACAATAGGTTTTTGTTATTTTTTTTAACTGAAAACATTAGAGGGTGAGAGTTAGAATTGTATTTATTTTAAAGAATAAAGGGGCGAATGTTCCTTTTCACCACCAATACTTATTAGCTCAGCTAATTAAGGGGATTATCCTTAAAGGTGGAAAAAAAGAGTTTTTAGATTACGGTTTTTACAATTTTTCAGGTCTTAAGGGCCAGACGAAAATTAGTCGAAATGGATTACATTTCTTTTCCAGCCGTGTCACATTGGTATTTTCGTGTCCAAACAAAGAGTTTCTTGATTATTTTTTATCCGAGCTTTTCGATATGTCACAGCTTGAGATAGGGAATATGGTGCTTGTGCCTGAATCGGTGGAACAAGAGCAGATTCCAGTGTTGAACGAAGAATCAAAGTACATTTGTATATCGCCATTGGTGCTTATTACACCTGATTTTAATGATTCGTCAGGCAAAAGATTCATTTCTCCAGAAACAGATGAATTTTCAGACCTGCTCTATGAGTCAACTATGTCGAGATTGGCGCGGTATGGGCAGTACGGGCCAGAGCAAATGGACAGTTTTAGCAAGTTTCAGTTGGTTCCTGATATAAAATATCTTAACAAGATAAAGGAATCTCAGAAAAAATTTGCTCGAATTTATCCGGTTTATGATCAGGATATAAAGTTTGAAATCAGAGGCTATACTTTTCCTTTTACTCTTTTTGCGGCGAAGGAAGTTCAGGAATTCGTGTTCAGCTGCGGTTTGGGGGAGTTTACTCACAAAGGATTCGGAATGCTTGATATTGCCAATAGCGATGCAAGCGCCAGGACGACAAAATATGAGTTTAGGTAAAGCGATTGCTTGAATTGCTAGGGGGACTATTGATTAGATTTATCCCTATAGGTGATTTTCTTGAATCCGATCAGACGGTTTGATAGGTCACCCGTGTCTTTGTAGTAAACAAGTATATAATAAGCATTTTCGGTTTCAAAGTGATTCCCTTCAAGGAGATTTCCTCCATGGTTGTCTTTTTCAGTAGAAAATTTATAATTGTAAAAACCTTGTTTAAGCCAAACGGCGTACTGGTAGCTTTTTAGCTCTGTGTTGTAGCTCATTTGGCAGGCTGGGCTCGGTGCGTGCTGGTTGAATTCTCCTAAAACATAGACAGGTTGTTGGTCTCCCAAAAAATCGGACTTTAGTTGGAAATGTGTTAGAACATAGTCGGCTTCGATAAGTCCTTTGTTTACGTCGGTATTGTCCACGAAATAGTTGCCGTTAAGGTCTCTTATTTGTGAGTAAGATTCTTTTCCCTGTGGTTTGTTATAGGTGAGGAATGCTTGATAATATTTATTTGTTTTGTCTATTCTACCGACATTAACGCCGTTAAAGCCCAGACTTCGAAGATCAAAAAAACGGTATTCATTTCCTCCGAAAAATTCATTTTCTCCTGTGAAGTGGTCATATTGAATAGTGTTCTTGTCAAAGCGATATCGGGTGGGTTTCAGTTTGTCCTTTACGGAGTTCCAGTTCTTGTTTTGGTATAAATGAACGATAATTTGATTGTACGGGTCTTTCAGGTCAATGGAGCTGGTTTGGATTTCGAATTTTATTCGTTGCTTTTGGTTCAAAAACTTTGGGGTGAAGGACGGGGCTACTTCGGCTTGTATACGTGAGAGTTGTTCAACTACCGCAAAGCGTTTGGTGAAGAGTGGGGTTTCCTCATCGTCTTCATGATAGACGGCTAGTGCGTAGTTTCCCGATCGTTTTACAGGCGGCACCCTGAGTTTGTAGTGAGTATAATAGACGAGTGTATTTGAAGAAAAATCATAGTCTTCGATCAAAGTTTCGTTATAGTCGCGGAGATACTGAAGCGGGAGTAATCTGGAAGGAGTCCAGTCTGCATGGCAATGAATAATCTTGGCTATGTAGTTGTTTGCGTCTTCCTCCCATGCGTCAAATTCTAGTTGGAGGTAAGCATTTTTTCTTAATTCTATGACGGGCAAAGAGAAAAGATCAGGTTTTTGATTATGAATGGCATACAGCTGTATTGTTTTGATTTTGGAGTTGAAAACTTGATCTTTTACTGGTTTTGGCCGTCTTTGCCCAAAGGTCCAGCCGAAAGTAAGCAAAATAATAAGCAGCGATGATGTGTATTTCATTCCTGTTATGGTTTTTTCTGGGAAACTAGATTTGGGTGCCTTACCAAGTTTGGATGTAATATACAGAATCCCATGAATATAAAAAAAGCGACCATTGGCCGCTTTAAGTATTTTACGAACCTATTGTTTCTTCAAGCTCTTCTGCTTTTAAACTGCTTTCTTCCCATTGAGCGGTGGCATCATGAAGTTGATGCGTTACTTTTTCCAGTCTATCGTTGGCTTCCGAAAGGCGTTCTAAATTCGAGTAAACTTCCGGTTTGGAGAGCTCCTTTTCGATGACCTCTTTCTGCGCTTCAAGTTTTTCGATTTCATCTTCAAGCAGCTTTATTTTTTTCTGGGTTTTCTGAAGCTCCCTTTTCAGCTGGTTCAGCTCGTCGTTTTTGTAGTTGTTTTTAGCCTTTTTTTCCTGTTTCTTTTCAAGGGGTTTTTCGGGGGATTCTTCCTGCATTCTTCTTTCGTCCCACTCCTTGAACTCTTCGTATGTGCCGGGATATTCCTTAACCTGGCGGTCTTCGATCCACCAGATTTTGTTTGCGACTTCCGTTATGAACTTTCGGTTGTGAGAAACGCAAATGAATGTGCCTTCGTATTGCTGCATAGCCTGGACAAGAATGTTTACCGACTGCATGTCCAGGTGGTTCGTGGGTTCGTCCAGCATCAGAAAATTGGATTCGGCGATCAGTGTTTTAGCAAGAGCCACTCTGGATTTTTCACCGCCGGAAAGAATTTTTATTTTCTTGAAAATGTCATCTCCTCTGAAAAGAAAGCAGCCAAGTACATTTCGAAGCTCCTGCTCGGTTTTTTCTGTGCCGGCTTGTTTGAGCTCATCCAGAATTTCATTCTCCACATTTAGCGATTCCAGCTGGTGCTGCGCATAAAAGCCAAGCGAAACGTTGTAGCCTAGTTTGCTGCTGCCTTCGTCAAGAGGCTCGGTTTCTGATATAATGCGCAGCAGAGTGGATTTTCCTTTACCGTTTGCACCAATAAGCGCGATCTTGTCGCCCTTTTCTATTTGGATTGAAGTGTCTTTTAGAATTTCGATCGGTCCATATGACTTGCTGACATGTTCAAGCGTGCTTACAAACCTTCCGGAAGGTGTCTGAAAAGTAAAATCGAAGTTGACGCTTGCTTTTTCGTCCACAACTTCATTTACTTTGTCCATGCGCTCCAGCGACTTTACACGCGATTGCACTTGCTTGGCTTTTGTGGCTTTGGCTCGGAATCGCTCAATAAACTTTTCGGTGTCTTTAATTTTTTGCTGCTGATTTTCGTAAGCGTTCTGCTGGATTTCTTTTCTCAGTTCTCTTTCTTTAAGAAAAAAAGAATAGTTTCCGGAATAGGATGTCAGTTTTCCTCCCGCGACTTCAACAGTTGATTTTGTTGTGTTGTCGAGAAATTCCTGGTCGTGCGAGACTACGATTACCGCGCCCTCGTAGCTTTTAAGATAGTTTTCGATCCACTGAATGGAAGGAAGGTCCAGGTGGTTGGTCGGCTCGTCGAGCATCAGCAGGTCCGGTTTTTCCAGCAATAGCTTGGCAAGCATTACGCGCATGCGCCAGCCCCCGGAAAAGTTGCGGAGCGGCCGCTGCAGGTCTTCGGTTTTGAAGCCGATGCCTTCAAGAATCTCCTCGGCTTTGGCCTGAACGGAGTAACCGTTTAGGCTGTCGAAGCGCTCCTGCATTTGAGATAGTTTGGTAACGAGTTTATCAGAATAATCCGTTTCCATTTGCTTGAGAACTTCCTCGATCTCTTTTTGAAGATCAAGAGTTTCCTGAAAAGCCGTCATGGCCACATGCAGAATGCTTTCGTTTGATTCGTACGAAAGGAGGTCCTGGTTGAGAAATCCGATTGAACAATCTTTGCTGCAAGAAATGCTTCCTTCGTCTACTTGAAACTCTTGGTTTATTATGCGCAGCAATGTTGATTTTCCAGTTCCGTTCAGTCCTACCAGACCGATTTTATCCTTTGGTTTGATGTGCAGCGAGGCATTTTCGTACAGTGCCCGTCCGCCTATATAATATGAGATGTTATTAATAGAAAGCATGTCGGTTCATTGATTGAGGTACAAATGTAGCATCCCTGAGGATATATTCTGACACGTATGAAAGAAAAACCTTTGTAAAAAGCTGAAAACGAAATTTTTTAAACTAAAACAGAGCGCTTACCTTAGCGTTTTAAACATTGAAAATATTTTTTACCGAACAATCAAAATGGCTTTAACAAAAAAGACAGCATTTAATCCCTTTAACAAAAGTGTTTATCACTTTCCTCAGGCGCATATGCTGAACAGGGGAGGGATGTTTTCGAGTGTGTACTTCAGAGAGTGGTACCTGTGGCAGGGAATATTGTCTGACAGTCAGGGCGACTCCTGGGGGATCGCTATCAGCTTGAATCAGGTAGTCGAGGAAGGAACTATCAAGTTTCCGTTATCTTTGGAGATGATTCATTTGAAATCCGGGGAAGTGTTTGCCTTTGGCCGTGAGCTGAGCAACCTTAACGGCGTCCAGGAAGGCGAGCATGAGGACTTCTATTTCAAGTATGGAGAAGAAAAGAAATGGGAAGTGGGGTACAACGCATACAATGACACGTGGACACTTGCTTATGTGGAAAAATCGAAAGGATTTTCTTTAATGCTAGAAGTAAGCGGGACGGACAATTATAACATATTGGACGCTTCCGGTGTGGTAAGTATGGGAGAGCCTATCGAAAGGAATTATGATCCGGTAAAGCTTCTTGGGTTGGCCTTTGCTTATTTTTCTCATCATATGGGTGTGAAAGGAACAATGAATTTGAATAATGAGGAATATTCTTTGGAAGGGAATTTTTGTTTTGATCACCAATGGGGTAATTTTCACCATCCGAGTTTCAGGCATTCCGAATGTAATACGATAAAAGTTCTTTTTAATGATTACAGATTTGCGCGCATGGATCTGTGGACCATAAAGGACAAAAAGGAAATTCGCTCGCTGTGGGTTGATGAAGGAGAAGTGAAAAGTTATGCGGTAAATTCAAAAATTTTCAGCTTGAAACCAACAGAGCAGGTCAAGCTTGGGGAGCAGGAATATACTGCTGGCTGGGAAGCAACATGCCAGGGACGAAAATTTTCGATAAAACCTTACCATGAAAAACAGTTGGTTTTCAGTATTCACAAAAGCGTCAAGTCATGGGCCGGATGGGCCGAAGTTTTGGATCTGGAGACGAATGAGCACGTAGGAACGGCATTTATGGAGCTATATGGAAAATAAGGCGAGACGCTGCTTAAAGCGTCTCTTTGTATTGCATTTGATGAAGCAGGCGGTAGTGTCCGCCCTCCTTTTCGAGTAGCTCATCATGTGTTCCTTGTTCTACAATGCGCCCTTTTTCCAGAACCACTATTTGGTCGGCGTGCTGGATGGTTGAAAGGCGGTGGGCGATAACAATGGCTGTTCGCCCTTTCATCATTTTTGCGATGGCTTGCTGGATGAGAAGCTCGGTTTCCGAGTCAACAGAAGAAGTCGCTTCGTCCAGAACGATAATTTTCGGATCATACACAAGGGTCCGAATGAACGAGATCAGCTGGCGTTGACCAACAGAAAGATTGCTTCCTCTTTCAGTTAGTTTGTAGTCTAAACCGTTTTCCATTCGGTTGATGAAGGGCAGTGCTCCGACCAGTTCAGCAGCTTCTAGTATTTTTTCGTCGGTTATGTTAGGGTTGCCTAAAGTGATGTTGTTGCGGATGCTGTCTGTAAAGAGAAAGACGTCTTGCAGCACAACTCCGATGTGTGAGCGAAGATTTTTCAGTTCGTATTTTTCAATGCGGCGTCCGTCTACAGTAATTTCACCTGACTGAATATCGTAAAAACGGCTAAGCAGATTGATGGTTGAGGACTTTCCTGCTCCGGTCGCACCTACCAAGGCTACGGTTTGCCCTGCTTCTATATTCAAACTGATGTTCTTCAGTACATAATCGGGTTCGTTGTAGGCAAATGAGACATGTTTGAATTCTACATTGCCAACGATGTGGGTGGTGGTGTATGTGCCTTCGTTCGGGATGTTGTCGGAACTGTCCAGCAGCTTGAAAATGCGCGAAGCGCTGACTATTCCCAGCTGGAGCGTGTTGAATCGGTCGCCGATCATGCGGATGGGGCGGAAGAACATGGAGAGGTACATGATGAACGAGACCATTACTCCTACAGTGATTTCTTCGTTGACTACTTGCTGGGCGCCGTACCAAACCAGCAGGCCGGTTCCTGAAGCGGCGATAACTTCTGCCACTGGGAAATAAATGGAGTAGTATAGGACGGAGCGTAAGTTGGCATTCCGGTGCTTTTCGTTGATTTTAACAAATTTTTGGTATTCCCGCTCTTCTTTGTTGAAAATCTGAACGATGTTCATTCCAGTGATATGCTCCTGCACAAAGGAATTCAGCTGGGCAACGGCATTGCGTACGGAGTTGAATGCCGATTTTATTTTTTCTTTGAACAGATATGTGCTCAGCAGGATGACGGGAAGGGTCGAAAGGCTGACAAGAGTAAGCTTCCAGTTGGTCAGCAGCATGATCGTTAAAATGACGATAAGCTGGAGTATGTCTGCAAGCATGGCGGCGACTCCCTGGCTGAATACCTCGGCTAGCGTTTCGATGTCTGATACGTTTCGGGTGACCAGCCGTCCGATGGGAGTGCGGTCAAAAAACTTCAGCCGCAGCGAAAGCAGGTGCTGATACAGCTTAACGCGAATGTCGCGGATAAGATATTGGCCAAGCCAGCCCGACATGTACGTGTGGCTGTACATGACCAGAGACTGGATGACCAGCAAGGCGACAATCAGCAAAGTCATGTTCACCAGGCCTTGGTAATCTCCTGTCGCTACGTGTTTGTCCAGAGCCACTTGAATCAGATGAGGTCGGACAGGGCCCAGTAAAGCAACCGCGACAGTCAGAAAACAGAGATACAAAAAACGCCCTTTGTACGGCATGATAATCTTAAAAAGCCGGGAGAGCACTTCCCAGTCAATGACGTTTCCGCTTTTGTCTTGTTCTTTCAATGGGTCGCTTTTTTAGATGAAATTCGCGCAACAGACAATGTTTCTTTTTTTGAGAAAAACAAACTGTCTGACCTAGCGAACATGTTTAACAGTCTCGGATTGTGTCAGGGTAAACAACTTCAGCCAGCGCCAGGCCGTGTGCGGGAACCGAACGTCCGGCTTGCTGGCGATTTTTGCTGTCGATTATTTGAATGATACTCTTCGGTGGTATTTTTTCCCTTCCAATTTCCAGCAATGTTCCCACAATGGCTCGCACCATATTTCTCAGGAAACGGTTAGCGCAGATTCGAAAGGTAACGAGATTGCCACTCTCTTCCCAGCGAGCTTCTTTTATTTCGCAAAAAAAATTGTTCACATCTGTGTGCACTTTGCTGAAGCATTCAAAGTCTTGGCGTCCCAGCAAGTGCCGGCAGGCTTCGTTCATGGCCTCGATATTCAGCGAGTCTCTGATCTGATAGGCTGTGTCTGTGAGGAAAGGGTCTTTTTTTAAAGAGATTTGATAACGATAGGCTCGTTCAATTGCATCGAATCGGGCATGGGCTTCATCTTTTACCTGAAAAAGATCTTTTACGGAGATGTCTTTTGGTAAGAGGGCGTTAAGCTTGAATCCGTGTATGCGGTAACTGAGTTTTTCAGGAAAATCAAAATGAACAACCTGCTGGCGGGCGTGTACTCCCGTGTCTGTCCGCCCGCTTCCTGTTACTTCAATGGGTTTTCTCAATATTGTGGAAAGTGCCTTTTGCAGTTCCTCCTGCACGGTTCTCGCATTGGGCTGAATCTGCCAGCCGTGGTAGTCTGTGCCCTTGTAAGCGATGTCTAGAAAATAGCGCATGTAGCTTTGGTTACTTGATTCGGAGCAAAGTTATAAAGTTTTGCGCCAACTTGCGTGCGGTTTGGAAGAGAATGGAGTTCTGGACGTGGGTATTGTTTGTTGTTTTTGAAAATGACAAAGGCTAAAACCTAAGAAAATATTATTAGTTGTTCTTATGTGAATTAATTTAAATAAGATGAATAAGATATTTGTTTTCTTTGGGGTTTTCGGTTTGTTTTTGGTTTTTCCATCGTGTAAAAAAGACGACTCTCCCGAGCCGCAAGCACAGCCGGATCTGCTTGTTCAAATGACAAATCAATTGGTAGGGCAATGGCAATCAGATGCTGATGAGCACAGTTCGACTTGCGGAGCTCTTGTGTCAAAAAGATTTCGTTATGATTTCAGGAGTAATCAAACTTATGTGTTTACTTATAGAGAGCGCTCATTTAATTTTTTAGAGCCTTGTGATATAGATAATGAAACGGATGGTTCTTATTCAGTAAGCATGCCGACAAGTGAGGAGCTCGAAATATGGCAAGCGGCTTTTCCTTCAGACAGCGTTCGGTTGGATATGAGGGCTGAATTAAGATCCGCCAGTAGTGTTGAGATCGTTTTTTTACAGTATCTTGATTCTGCCAGACAAAATGATCAGGCGAGTTTAAGGATATATTATCATGATGAAAATAACATGAAACAGTGGCGAAACTATATTAAAGCTCAGTTTTGAATAGTGTTTGGTCACAGGCAGAGGGCGCTTTCACTTTGATTTCTTCTAGCAGTTGCTGATTGTTTTCCAGAAGAATTTGTTGTTAAGCGCCCCTTCTTGCCGCGGGCTTAAATAATTTACAGGAAGATCGCACGCATTCGCTTTTTTTCGTATTTTTGTGACAAGTTAAAAATATGAGCTTTAACTTAGAGAGTTAGAGGATTAAAAGGATATTTGGAATAATATGATTCAACGCATTCAAACGTTTTTTCTTTTGATGGTCGCGGGTTTGATGACTGCGGCTAATTTTTTTCCGCTTTGGGCGCAGCAGGCCGCGAGCGGTGAGAAACAAGAATTGTTTTTATCGAGCCATGTGCATACGCTGACGGAAGGGGGAATAGTAAAGGATACTTTTCCTTTTACCATATTAGCAGTTGTGTCGGGGGTTGTCATCGCGCTTTGTCTTTGGGAAATCGTTTCTTTTAAAAACCGGGTAAAACAAATGCTGCTGGGGATGATTAACTCGCTGCTGATGTTGGCGTCCGTTGGAGGAACGTTTTATTTTGTGTTTCAGAACCAGGCGCGCTGGCAATTAACACAAGGGAATGGATATGCGCTTGGGTTTTATCTGATTCTGGCAGCGGTAGTCTGCAATCAAATCGCTTTGCGTTACATTAAGAAGGATGAGGATTTGGTTCGATCGGTGGACCGCATAAGATAAATGAAAAGAAGGGCAACAGAAATCTGTTGCTTTTTTTATATTCTCAAAATGCCTCTGGCAGGGAAAAGGAATGGGACTACCATGAAAAAAATCACAGGAGCGGCGTTATTTCTTTTGTCGGCAGCAGGTCTTGTATTTTATAGTGCGGGACGGTGTCCGAAACCATTGATGACAGTCGAAAAGGGAAGGCCTTATCGGTTGGCTGGGAAGTATTTAGAAAAGAACCTACAAGGTCAGCAGTTCGATTCTTTGTGGCGCAGTATGCTGCATACAAAACGGAGAGAAAAATGGAATGGGGATTTGACTGTTGTCAGTTATTCAGGTGAAGAGCAGAAGCACCAAAGACAGTTTTTGGGAATTCAGACTCAGGTGAGCCCGGAGATAGTTTATCCCGAAGATTTTGAGCTTGTCTATTTAAAACCTGATTCGGTTGTTAGTGTACAGTTCAGGTGTGGTTTCTGGACGGAACCTACTCTTAACCTGGCGAAACAAACAGCAGAAAAGATGTTGAAAAACACTTCTCGGAGATTGCAAGGGCCAATTATTAAACAATATTTTGGGGACACTCTTGTGGCATTTGATTTTTCATTTATCAACTGATCAACATTAAACAGGCGTGCAAGCAAGTATTATAAAGAAAAATGTTTTTTATTTCAGAAAATTTCTGCGTTTGGTCCGTGTGCAGAATTTGGGGATTATTTTTCTGGCACAGTGGCTTACAGCATATTTTGTGATTAAGTGGCCGCTGCTGCAATCCGTGAGCGTTGGCGGATTGGCGGTTCCGGCCTTGGCGTGCATGAGTCTGTCTACGATGTTTATCGCCGCGGCGGGCTATCTTATCAATGACTATTACGATATAAAAATCGATTATGTCAATCGACCGCATTCGGTATTGGTAGGACGTGTTTTTCCCCGGCGGTTTGTTCTTTTTCTGCATTTCCTTTTCAATTTCATCGGAGTCGGACTGGGTATGTTGATATCCCTGAAGATGGCGGCATTTAATTTTCTGATGACATTTCTTCTTTGGTTTTATTCCAACCATCTAAAAAGAAAACCCTTAGTAGGGAATGTGTTGGTGGCTGTGTTGTCCGGGATGTTGTTGGTGCAATTTGTTGTGCTGACGCAGCAAAGTCATAAATGGGTTTGGTTTTACAGCGGTTTTGCTTTTTTGACTACGCTAATTCGAGAGATTGTCAAGGATATGGAAGACTGGAAAGGAGATGCCGTTTTTGACAGCCGGACTTTGCCGATTTCTTGGGGCATACGAAAAACCCACCGGCTAGTGCTTGCGCTTTCAATTGTTCTGTTGGCTGCTCTTGTGGGGACGATGACGTGGGTTTCTGAAAATCGGATGGTTCTGTATTTTTTGTTTTTGCTGCTGTTGACGGCGGATTTTGTGAAAGAGTTGAGGATTGCCGATACAAAGCATGCTTATGCCCGGCTGAGCTCTAAGGCTAAACGGCTCATGGTGGCCGGGGTTCTCAGTATGATTTTGCTTTAGCTGCAGCTATATATCCATATATAGAGTGATGTTTTCATGATAGGTGCTGCCGGTAATTTACTTTTGAGTTTATTTAGCTAAACCACTGGGCATGAGGTGCAGCTGAAAAAAAGTATGAAGTGTTTAACTTGTTTGGTGCATATGCGGGGCGTGCTTGTCTTGAAAGTTAAGTTTTGCAATTGAATAAACTATCATATTTTGATGAATCATGCATATTAATCAGCTTTGGCACAAACGAGAGGTTTGATTATGATGGATGTTTCATCTGACCATTGAAAACCATCAGAATCAGATGAAGAAAATTGCGGTGTTTGCTTCAGGCAGCGGAACCAATGCGCAGAAGCTGTTTGAACATTTTGAAAACCATTCACAAATAAAGGTGGATGTGCTTTTGTCGAATAAGAAAGACGCATATGTGCTGGAAAGGGCGAAAAAATTTGGGATAGAAACTCGTGTTTTTAACCGGGATGAATTTGTGAATTCTCAGGAGATAGAGCTGTTCTTGAAGCAAAGAGAAATTGACCTGATTGTATTGGCGGGTTTTCTCTGGAAAATTCCGGAATCTCTTGTTCAGGCTTTTTCGAACAGGATTATCAATATTCATCCCGCATTGCTGCCTAAGTACGGAGGCAAGGGCATGTACGGTATGCGCGTGCACGAAGCTGTGGTAGAAGCCGGCGAAAGTGAGACGGGGATTACAATTCACTACGTAAACGAACGATACGATGAGGGAAAGGTGATTCTGCAGGCAAAATGCAGAGTGCTTGAAGGCGATTCGCCGGATCAGGTGGCGCAGAAAGTCCATGAACTCGAATATGAATTTTTGGCGAAGACTACAGAACAACTATTAATACATTAATTTTTTTTACTACATCAATTATCAGACAATGGCTATTAAAAAAATTCAGTCGGCTTTAATTTCAGTATACAGCAAAGATAAACTGGATGCGATTGTGAAGCTTTTGGGTGCTCACGGCGTAACCATTTATTCGACTGGAGGAACTCAGAAATTTGTAGAAGAGCAAGGAGTGCCGGTAACGGCGGTAGAGGATATTACCAGCTATCCGTCGATTTTGGGTGGACGCGTAAAAACTCTGCATCCGAAAGTGTTCGGAGGAATATTGAGCCGCAGA
Source organism: Cytophagales bacterium (assembly GCA_022360875.1). Lineage (GTDB taxonomy): Bacteria > Bacteroidota > Bacteroidia > Cytophagales > Cyclobacteriaceae > JAKSBZ01. The sequence continues at coordinate 37,076 of JAKSBZ010000172.1, forward strand.
GATCATGAGCTTGATCAAAAGCAAATTACCGAATATGAAATTCCGTCCATCGATTTGGTGATTGTGGATTTGTATCCGTTTGAGGCAACTGTGGCGTCGGGTGCGACGGAGCCGGACATTATCGAGAAAATTGATATTGGTGGAATTTCGTTGATTCGCGCGGCGGCGAAAAATTTCAAGGATGTGGTTATCATTTCCTCAATGACTCAGTATGAAGAGCTGGAGTCAATTTTAAAAGAAAATGAGTGCGGGACAACTTTGGCGCAGCGTAGAAAATTTGCCGCTGAGGCTTTCGATGTGTCTTCACATTACGATTCTTCAATTTTCAATTACTTTAATCAGGAAGAGGGAATTGAGCGGTTGAAGGTAAGCCAGCAAGAGGCGAAAGTGCTGCGCTACGGCGAGAATCCGCATCAAAAAGGAGTATTTTACGGTCCGCTTCAGCAGCTTTTCGAGCAGCTGCACGGCAAAGAAATATCATACAACAACTTAGTGGATATGGACGCGGCGGTGTCGCTTATCGAAGAATTTGAAGGGGAAACGGCTTTTGCGATATTGAAGCATACCAACGCTTGCGGTGTGGCTACGGGAGCGACGGTAAAAGAAGCGTATCTGAAAGCTTTTCAGGCGGATACCATTTCGGCTTTCGGCGGAGTGCTGGTAGCCAATAAGGAAGTGGATTTGTCGGCTGCTGAGGAGATCAACAAGCTGTTTTGCGAGGTTCTTATTGCTCCGGCTTTTTCTGCAGATGCTTTGGCGTTGCTCAAGTCTAAGAAAAACCGCATTTTGTTGGTGCAAAAAGAAAAATTGAAAGGTCAAAAGCAGTTTAAAAGTTTGTTGAACGGAGTTATTGCTCAGGACAGAAATTGTGTAACTGATACGGAGAAGGACTTGAAAGTGGTGACCAAGCTGGTGCCGACCCAAGACCAAATAGATGCCATGTTGTTTGCGTCGAAAGTTTGCAAACACACCAAGTCTAATGCTATTGTTCTTGCGAATAACGGGCAATTGTTTTCGAGCGGCGTAGGGCAGACTTCCCGTGTGGACGCACTCAAGCAGGCTATTGAGAAAGCCAAAGCCTTTGGTTTTGATCTGAAAGGATCGGTGATGGCTTCCGATGCGTTCTTCCCTTTTGCCGATTGTGTAGAGATTGCTCATCAAGAGGGGGTTCAGGCGGCAATTCAGCCGGGAGGCTCTGTGCGCGATCAGGATTCGATTGATTTTTGCGATGAACACGGAATGGCTATGGTGTTTACTGGAACACGGCATTTTAAACACTAATCAACACTTTTTTCTGTAAAAAAAAGGAGCTTAACTATCTAAGCGACTACATTTTTTCTAGCGAGTTTTGGCCTCTAAAGAACATTCTTTAGAGGCTTCATTTTTTCATTTAGTTTTCATTTACGGAGGTTGTTTTGTGGAGAATAAACCCTTATATTCGTTGATAATGCGAATCCTAATAACAGCCGGGAGCGCGAAAGGAAAAGAGGTAATTGAAATTATATTAGATTCTGAATAAACAGCATGGGTTTTTTCGATTTTTTTCAAAGTGATATAGCCATAGATTTGGGTACGGCGAATACCCTGATTATACATAAAGACAAAATAGTAGTAGATGAGCCTTCTATTATCGCCATTGACCGCAACACCAACAAAGTAATGGCAATCGGAAAGCAGGCGATGCTGATGCATGAAAAGACTCATGAAAATATAAAGACGATTCGGCCGCTGAAAGACGGTGTGATTGCGGATTTTCATGCCGCTGAGCATATGATCCGGGGAATGATTAAAATGATTGACAACCGCAGCCGTTTTTTTCTTTCTTCACACCGAATGATAATCTGCATTCCTTCGGGGATTACTGAAGTAGAGAAACGTGCTGTACGTGACTCTGCAGAGCACGCCGGGGCCAAGGAAGTTTATATGATTCATGAACCCATTGCCGCGGCTTTGGGAATAGGCATCGACATCGAACAGCCGGTGGGATCAATGGTGGTGGATATCGGAGGCGGAACGACTGAGATCGCTGTAATTGCCCTGTCGGGTATTGTGTGTGATCAGTCTATTCGTGTTGCCGGAGATACGTTTAACAAGGATATTCTGGATTATATGCGTCGGCAGCATAATCTGTTGATCGGAGAACGATCGGCTGAGCGCGTGAAGATTGAAGTGGGTTCGGCGATGACAGAGCTGGATGAGGCTCCGGATGATTTTGAGATCCGAGGAAGAGACCTGATGACCGGAATTCCTAAAGTTATTAAGGTGTCGTATTCTGAAATAGCTTTTGCTATAGACAAGTCGGTCTCCAAGATAGAGGAAGCCGTGCTTAAGGCACTGGAAATTGCGCCGCCAGAGCTTTCTGCTGATATTTATGACAATGGAATTCACCTTACTGGAGGAGGAGCCTTGCTGAGGGGACTTGACAAGCGGTTGGCGCTTAAGACCAAGCTGCCGATCCACGTAGCTGAGGATCCGCTGAAGGCGGTTGTTCGCGGAACTGGACGTGCGCTGAAAAATATTGGAGTGTCTAAATCATTCTTAATGACTTGATGTTCATCAAGAAAATGGGATGTTCGTTTTATTCAACACTTAGAAGCGTATTGTATGCAGACTGGGTGTTGAATTTTTGTTTAGTGTGGCTGAGAGCGGAATGCGAAATTTTGGTTGTGCTTTATCGCTTTTCAAAGGAGTTCTTGAAGACGAAAGGGAATAAAGGATTGTTTAGTATTAAGACGTGTAAGGGCGGATGAGAAAGCTGTTACAATTTCTGTATGAGTTTCGGGCGCTGTTTACCTTCCTGATTTTGGAAGTTGTTGCGTTTGTGTTTATCGTGAACTACAATCGCTACCATAGTGCTGTTTTTTTTAATTCTTCCAGCCAGTTTGCCGGCGAACTATACGAGGCAAAAGATGGAATGGTGAGTTATTGGAAGCTGGGTGATGAAAACGACAGTTTGGCTTTGGAGAATGCTAAACTGAAAAAGGCTTATTATACGCTTCTGAAAGAGGTGTACAGGGACTCGTTGGAAGGGAAGCTGCGGAAAAAATTGTATGAAGAAATGATGGACAGTCTCGAGAACGAACCCCGTAGTTTTGATGTGCTATCGGCAAAAGTTGTTAAGAATTCTGTTCGGCTTTCTCATAACTTTCTCACTATTAACAAGGGAAAAAGAGATGGCGTCCGAAAAGGAATGGGGGTGATGAACAGCGTCGGAGTTGTCGGGCGGGTGCATGCTGTATCCGATCACTTTTCTTCGATTACCTCCTTGTTGCATACCCGGTTGTTGATTTCCTCGAAAATGGGAAAAGACGGCGTGTTGTGTACGACAAAATGGGATGGAGAAGATCCGCAGTTTGCGCAGGTACTTTATGTGCCTTCCCATGTGAGGGTTGAGAAGGGTGATTTGGCAGTGACTTCGGGTTATGACGGAATTTTTCCGGCAGATACGCCCATTGGAAAAGTCGAAGACTACAAGGTGGATTTGAATTCCGGATTTTACGAAATCAGGCTGAAGCTCGCTAATGATTTTCATAAAGTTCATTATGTGGAGGTTGTCAGGAGCGTGCACAAAGCAGAAATGGATTCCATTGAGCAGATAAGTTTGTAAGGGTATGGTGTCAAAATATTCGATAGCGGGAAAAAGTGTTCTCCAGTTTTTGTTTTATATCTTGATTCAGGTGCTTCTGTTTAAAGACCTGGTTCTTTTCGAATCGGCGAGCTGCATGATTTTTATCGCGTTTTTGCTTCTTCTTCCCGTTTCTGTTAATCGTGTAGCCGGTCTGCTTATAGGTTTTGCTGTAGGCTTTTTGGTTGATGTGTTTTATGATACACTGGGTATTAACGCGGCGGTATGCACTTTTTTGATGTATGCACGCCCATACTGGATGCAGGTGCTTACCCCGCAGGGTGGTTACGACAACATTGAGTTTCCTTCGATAAGCGAGCTGGGGTTCGGTTGGTTTTTGCAGTATGCCTCCCCTTTGGTGCTGTTCTACACGCTGGGTTTATTTACGTTGGAAGCGGGTTCATTTTCATTTATGAGCAGAGTGCTTCTGAGAGCTCTGAGCAGCTTTGTGTTTAGTATGGTGGTTATTGTGCTGGTGCAGCTGCTGTTTTATCATAAGAAAAAAGCCAGATAAATGGATTCGGCTATTAAGATAAAGATTATACAGGCCGCTGTGGTTATGGTTGGGCTGCTGTTCGCCGTCAAGCTCATGCATATTCAGGTTTTTGATGATGTGTACAAGCGCAAGGCTGAGAACAATGTGTTGCGGAAGGTAACCGAATATCCTTACAGGGGCGTGATTTTAGACAGAAACAACAATTATCTAGTCTACAACGAACCGGTATATGATCTCATGATCATTCCCAAAGATGTGGAGATAGCAGATACATTATCCTTTTGCAGTCTTTTAGACATGGAAAAGGAAGAATTTGTTCAGCGTTACAAAAAGTGCAGAAAGTATTCCGGTACCCGCCCTTCGGTGTTTCAAAAGCAATTGACTAATCCTGAGCTGGCGCGCTTGCAGTCGCATCTGATCGATTATCCGGGATTCTACTTGAAATCGCGCTCTATGCGTGGTTATCCGCATAAATGCTTGAGCCATGTACTGGGGTATATCGGAGAGGTTTCGTTGAAGGAACTGAAAAATGATAAGACAGGGTATTACAAGAGCCGTGATTATATCGGGAAAAGCGGACTTGAAAAACAGTATGAGGAGAAGTTGAGAGGCACACGGGGCAGTTCGGCTAAGTTAGTGAATGTGAGAGGAGAAGTCAAAGGGAAATTCGGCAACGGAAAATATGACACCCTGCCTATACCGGGAAGTCAGCTAAAGATAAGTATAGATCTGAAACTGCAGCAGTATGGAGAGCGCTTGCTAAGAGACAAGCGAGCGAGTTTGGTGGCATTGGAGCCATCGACCGGAGACGTGCTTGCCTATATTTCAGCACCGAACTATGATCCGACTCTGTTTACTGGCCGTAATTTCAGCAAGAATTATTCGAAATTAGAAAACGATGAAGACAAGCCGCTGTTGAACCGGGTAAACAGCACTTATCCGCCCGGCTCGACATTTAAAATGGTGCAGTCGCTCATCGGCTTGCAGGAAGGAGTAATTCGGGGTAATGAAACGATTTACTGTGATAATTCGATTGTTGGAGATCATGCTCCGCCGGGCAGCTATACTGTCACTAAAGCTATACGCTATTCTTCAAACAATTTTTTTGTTAAGCTTTATAAGCGGATTCTGGAGCAGAAGGCTGATGCCAATCAGTTTAAAGACGCTGCAATAGGAATGAAAAAATGGACGAGATATATTCATTCGTTTGGTCTTGGGAAAAAATTGGGAATTGATATTCCCTTTGACAAAAAAGGGCTTATCCCAAGTGTTGCTTATTACGACCGGATTATCGGAAAATATCAGTGGAAAGCTTCCCGAATCCGCTCTGTGGGTTTTGGCCAGGGAGAACTGCTGGTGACGACTTTGCAGCTGGCAAACATGACGGCAGCTATTGCTAACCGAGGCTATTATATTACGCCTCATTTTGTTAAAGAAATTGACGGAGAGCCGGTTCGGAGCTTTGAAAAGCATAAAACGCTGGTTAATCACATGTATTTTGAGCCGGTCATTGAAGGAATGGCTCAGGCAATTTCTCAGACAGCTTCGCGGGCATACATGAAAGATATCGAAATCTGCGGCAAAACAGGGACGGCGCAAAATCCGCATGGCAAAGACCACAGTGTTTTTGTGGCTTTTGCTCCCAGAAACAATCCGAAAATTGCAATCGCCGTGTATGTGGAAAATGCTGACTGGGGTGGCGGTGCCGCGGCAGTTACGGCTTCACTGATGATTGAGAAGTACTTGAAAGGGGAAGTAAAAAGAGCTTGGCTTGAAGATTACTTGGACAGGAAGGGATATTTAAGAAAGGAGTCGTACTGATGCAAAGAAATCAATCATTTATAGAGAAAGTTGACTGGTTGACTATCTTGCTATACACCGCGCTGGTGTTCATGGGGTGGTTAAACATTTATGCGGCAGTTTATGATGAAAAGGCTGTTCAGAGTATTTTCTCGCTGTCAATAAATTCTGGTAAGCAGCTTATGTGGATCGGTATTGTGACCATTCCCATTATCATATTGTTGGTGATTGATTTTAAGTTTTTTCACTCGATTGCCTCTTACCTTATTTACGGCGGGGTGCTTTTGCTGCTTGTTTTTGTGTTGCTGTTCGGGCGCGAAGTGGCAGGTTCAAAATCCTGGCTTGAGCTGGGAGCCATCCGGCTTCAGCCTGCCGAATTTGCCAAATTTGCCACATCGCTTGCGCTGGCTTATTTTCTGGATCAGTCCGGAAGAAAGCTGGATCAGATGAAGACATTGGCTGGCATTGCTTTGATCATCGGTTTGCCAATGGGATTGATTATCCTGCAAGGAGATACAGGGTCCGCCTTGGTCTACACCTCTTTGGCTATTATGTGTTTCCGCGAAGGGCTGTCGCCCGCATTGTTTGTTATCGGTATAGGCTCTGCAACCTTGTTTGTGCTTTCGCTGCTTTTCCCTCCATTGTATCTGCTGGGCGCCGGGGCGGTTGTGGCTGTTTTTCTGATTGTTATAGGTAAGAAAACGGTTAAGCGCATTTCATTGATACTGGCCGGGCTCGCAATTGTTGGCAGCGTAGCTTTCAGTGTGGATTATGTGGTGAACAACATATTTAAGCCTCATCAGCAAAATCGCGTTAAGGCATTTATCAATCCCGAAGCGGATCCTTTGGGTTATGGCTATAACGTTACTCAGTCAAAAATTGCAATTGGCTCGGGAGGGTTCTGGGGTAAGGGTTTTTTGCAGGGCACCCAGACCAAGTTTGATTTTGTTCCCGAACAAAGTACGGATTTTATTTTCTGTACTCTTGGCGAGGAACAGGGCTGGGTGGGAGCTATGGTTGTTATTATTTTGTTCATGGTATTGCTTTTAAGGATAATACATATTGCAGAAAGGCAGAAATCGCGCTTTGCAAGGGTTTATGCTTACTGTGTTTTGTCAATACTGCTGTTTCACGTTTTTGTGAACATCAGCATGACTATTGGAATGTTTCCGGTTATCGGAATTCCATTGCCATTTTTTAGTTACGGAGGGTCGTCTCTGCTGTCGTTTACCATTTTGCTTTTTATTTTAATAAAACTGGATGCGCACCGTATGCAAGTTTTACAGCGCATGTAAAAAAAGGACTGAAGTGTTGAAGCAATTTTGACAACCGGGCTTGGTTGCAGATCCGGAGTGATTATGTCGTGGCATTTCTCCTTCGAAAATCATTAAACAAATGAAAGAAAACTACTCATTAAAGCATTTGAACACTTTTGGGTTGGATGCAAAAGCGAAACGCTTTTTGGAAATTGATTCGGTGGAGAAGCTGAAGAAATTATTAAAGGAAAAAGAAATTCAGGAGCAGGAAAAACTTGTGCTGGGAGGAGGAAGCAACTTGCTGTTTACTCAGGATTATGACGGTCTTGTGATAAAAAATAACATAGGAGGTATTCGGGAAACTGTGCAAACCTCTTGTGAAGTTTATGTTACTGCCGGCGCTGGTGTCGTTTGGCATGACTTGGTGCTTTGGGCTGTGGAACGTGGATACGGAGGTATTGAGAATCTTTCTTTGATTCCAGGAACTGTAGGCGCAGCTCCCATTCAGAACATTGGAGCTTACGGAGTGGAGCTGAAGGATGTTTTTGTAGGGC
>JAKSBZ010000268.1 GCA_022360875.1 Cytophagales bacterium
ATTTCTTGTAGCAGGCATAGTTCACTTGCTGGTCCGAAAGAAAAAACGCTACAACTACACCGAGCTGGTCTGCATCTGCCTTTACCTGTTCGGCGTCTGGACGGCCGCCGGCGAGCTGCTCGAAGGGCTTGCCGGCCTGCACAAGCACGGCCGCCTGGCATTTCTGCTACCCGCAGTGTTTGTTTTCCGAAAACCGCTGCTCCGGAAGCTCACCCGCTGGCGCAGGGAAAAACGCCTGCGGCCTTTTGTCCTGCTGTTTCTGCTGCTGTCCGCATTCCTGAGTATCAGCTCTCCTTCCCTGGCGCCTTTCGTCAGCCTCCTGTTCTGGGCTTACTACATGAAAAAACTATATTCGCTCAGCAACCTGAAAAGCGCCCTGTACGTGCTGGTCTTCCACGCTCTTTACCTGGCACTGCTGCTCTCGGCCGGAACAGCCGTACTGTTTCTGATCGTAAAATTCAACACATAAAAGAATGCGCCCTGGCTTGTATAGAAAAAGATAATTGCCGTTATTGTGCATCCGTTTCGGCGAAACGCTTACCCCCGTAGTTCAAGGGATAGAATAGAAGTTTCCTAAACTTTAGATCCAGGTTCGAGTCCTGGCGGGGGTACTAGAGCATCTTTTTCTTTGTTTGGAATAAAGCTTAAAAGCCCCATATCACTTTTCAGCGAACAACTTTTTAACAAAAGGCCAAAATCTCCTGCTGCTCTAGTGAAAAATAAAAAATCCGCTATTATCGCTTCTGCAAACTTACCTCAATACCTTTGGCTTGCTTCAGCGAGTTTGGGAACGCTTACGCTCAACCGCCTTAAAGTCCTGAAGGGTCGAAATATGGTGCTCTTTCCAGATCTTGACAAGCCCAATAGCACTAACCCCTATGAAATCTGGAACGAGCTTGCTCAAAAGGCTCAGAAACAACTCCAATTGAATATAACCCTAATTCTATTTTACAAGAACAGACAAGTGATTAATTAAGAGAAACGCGGGCTGATGTGGCGGATGTTTTAATCTCGACTAGCTAACCATTCCAAATACAAATCTTCAAATATAATACCCTTGAATTCAGGGTTAAATTTTCGTCTGCTTTTCTTCATGGTTTCCATGGTTTACAATTAGAAAATTTCAATTATACTCCTGGTCTAGATTTTCAAGGGTATTATTCTTGTCCGTCTTTGCCAGCCTCTTATGCGGTTCCTGTTCGCCGGTACCGGAGTTAGCGGTCTTGCTTCCTTCAGTCCATATCTCGCGGTTAACAACCTTGCGACTTGCCAGTGGTTCAAAGCGCGGCACCTGCCCAAAGAGAACTTGCGTCCCTTGGAAAATTAATTTATCTTACTGAAAAATTAATAGACATTCACAACAAATAACACATACCGTTTTCTGTCATTAAACCACAAAATAAATTCAAGTCTAAGAGGTGTTTATTGCCAAGCCTGTTTGGTTTTTTAATGCAGAAAGAGCAATGATGAAAATTGAAAAAAAGCACATACAATCATTGAAGCAAATCCGCAAACGGCTCCACTCCCAGCCTGAACTCTCGGGACAAGAATTCAATACCCAGCGACAGATATTTGACTTTTTGGAACGCCACTGTAGTGTGAAGCCTATTGCAGTTGGCGGCACTGGTGTGCTGGCCAGGTTTAAAGGCGAAGACAAGGGGAAAAGCATATTGATCAGAGGTGATATTGATGCGCTTCCCATTCAGGAAATCAATGAATTTGAACATAGATCAAAGACAGAGGGAGTATCACATAAATGCGGACACGACGGGCACGCGGCAATTTTGCTTGGTCTTGCAATTTTACTGTCGGAAAACCCAATAGATAAAGGAATCGTCTATCTACTCTTTCAACCTTCCGAAGAGAACGGCAAAGGTGCTGAACAGGTGCTGAACGATCAGTACTTTAAAACACTTCAGATTGATTACGTTTTCGCTCTGCACAACTTACCAGGCTTTCCTTCACATGAAGTTGTAACCAAACAAGGGGAGTTCACCAGCAATGTAAAAAGTGTAATTGTTAAATTAAAAGGAAAAACCGCGCATGCTGCTGAACCTGAAAAAGGACACAATCCTGCCATTCCCATAGCGCGTATAATACAATACTCGGATGAACGAACCAATAACAACCCAAGCTCGAAAGATTTCTTTTTAATCACTCCGATTCATGTAAATATGGGAAAGCTTGCTTATGGCACCTCTGCAGGTTATGGAGAGGTGCATTTAACCATTCGCAGCTGGTCAACACAGTTGATGGAGGCAGAGTGCAACAAGCTGGAAGGACAAATCGAGACCATTTGCAGGGCAGAACACATCAATTCAGAAACGGTTTGGCTGGAAGAATTCTATGCAAATATCAATAACGCTGAAGCCGTTTCATTTATCAGCAGCGCCGCTGAAGAAAATCAACTTCCCACTCATGAGCTAGCTGCGCCTTTTAAATGGGGCGAAGATTTTGGATTATTCACACAGCAATTCAAAGGTGCTATGTTTGGTCTCGGTGCTGGCAAAGACATCCCCGCTCTGCATAACCCAGATTATGACTTTCCTGATGAAATCATCCCAACGGGAGTTGCCATGTTTCATTCTATAATTAAAAAAGCGCTAAACTCTTGATGCATACATCGTACATAGAGCTATCAGAATCAGCTGTTAAAAACAACATCAATTTCATAAAGCATTTAATTGGCGAAGATGTCATTTTTTCCTCCGTTGTTAAAGGCAACGCCTATGGACATGGCATTAAAACCTACTGTCCGCTCGCTTACAAATTCGGGGCTCGACACTTCAGTGTTTCGGATGCCTCCGAGGCACTGGAGGTTCTTGACTGTCTCAATTCAAAGGATATTACCATTATGATCATGGGGATGATTGATAATCAACATCTGGAATGGGCAGTTGAAAATGATATTGAGTTCTTTGTTTTTGAGACTGACCGATTGCAAGCAGCCTTATTGGCAGCTAAAAAAGCAGGCAAACCTGCAAAAATTCATGTAGAATTTGAAACAGGGATGAACCGCACAGGATTCGTCAGAAAGGATTTTGGGAACCTGCTAAAATTTATCAAATCCAACCCGAAAGATATTCATGTAAAAGGAATATGTACGCATCTGGCAGGTGCTGAAAGCATAGCGAATTATAAGAGAATCACTGACCAGCAAAAGAAGTTCAAAAGAATCATCAACTATTTAAAAAGAAACAACTGGGAGCTCCCGCAAATTCACATGGCAAGTTCTGCAGCAACCATTCGATATCCAAAAACAAGATATGACCTGGTGAGGACGGGTATTGTACAATATGGCTTCTTTCCTACTCAGGAGATATTGGTACACTATCTTGACAAGCACAAAAATGTTCTGAATCCATTGCGCAGAGTTCTCTCCTGGAAAACGAAAGTGATGGATGTAAAAACCGTTAAGGCGGGAGAATACATAGGTTATGGAAACTCTTTTTTTACAAATGTCCCTACTAAGATTGCTATAATTCCAGTGGGCTATTCGTCCGGGTATAACCGTTCTTTAAGCAACAAAGGGAAAGTGCTGATCAGAGGGAAAAGATTAGATGTTGTAGGTACTGTGAACATGAATATGATGATAGTTGACATCTCCGAAGCCTCTGATGTTACAAAAGGTGATGAAGTAGTCTTAATCGGTAAACAAGAGAATCAGGAAATATCTGTTTCATCATTTAGTGACTTAAGCCAGGTGATTAACTATGAGCTGCTAACCCAGCTGCCAAAAGAAATTCAGAGAAAAATAGTTTTGTAGATGTGCAAACCTTATGCTTTAAATGAAAAATGACAGACGTTGGCTGTCATAAAAAACAGTATAATGTAGGATATCTCAAGTATTCTTATATAATAAGATCAAACAAATAATTTATGATAGAAACAAAAGTATTTGACGCTGTCAACAAGCCAACAATTTCAGATAAAAAAGAAATCATTGACTTCCTTTTTGAGCATCTTCAAGAATACGGTGATCCTAAAGAAGACATTCAAAAGGCAATAGACTATTCGATTAAGGAATCTGTCTCCTTCGGCGGATTTACCATGTTGATTAAAGATGATGAAGCTATTGTTGGAGTTACGGTAATCAATAAAACAGGTATGGGCGGGTATATTCCAGAGAATATTCTTGTATACATTGCTACTCACAAAGATTTTAGAGGAAAAGGACTGGGTAAAACACTCATGCAAAAGGCAATTGATCACTGCACGGGTGATATTGCTTTACATGTAGAAGCTGGCAATCCTGCAAAGCACTTGTATGAAAAAATAGGGTTCACCAATCCATACTTGGAAATGCGATTGAAGAGGTAACCCATGGATATTCACATCATAGATCTGACAATTTTTGTATTCTACCTGGCAGGCATGCTTGGCGTAGGTTTTTACTTTGCTAAAAAGAACAAAACCAATGATGACTACTACGTGGGCGGAAGAAAAATGAGTGCCGGTCATATCGGTTTATCCGTTGTAGCGACTGATGTTGGCGGCGGCTTTTCCATTGGGCTTGGCGGTCTTGGTTTCGTAATGGGCTTGTCGGGAAGCTGGATGCTTTTTACTGGCCTGGCAGGAGCTTGGATAAGTGCTGTATTATTGATTCCGAAAGTGTACCCCATTGCTAAAAAACATCAGTTCTTAACCTTCCCTCAGTCTTTAACATTTCATTACAACGCAAAAGTAGCGCTCATTGCCGGTATCATTTCACTCATCGGCTATGTGGGCTTTACAAGCTCTCAAATACTGGCGGGCGCCAAATTGGCCTCAGCAACATTTCCTGCCCTATCCATCAGTGATGCGGTTTTGGCAATGGGAGTTATTGCCGTAGTATATACGGTTATTGGAGGTATGAAAGCAGTGATCTACACCGATACCATTCAATGGACCATTTTAATGGTTGGCCTTATTTTTATAGGCATCCCCATTGCTTTTATTGAAATCGGAGGGTGGTCTTCGATTACACAATATATGCCTGATAATTTTCTGTCACTTAGTAATCTAAAAGCCATACATTTTTTCAACTGGTTGATTACCATTGTTCCTATTTGGTTTGTTGGAATGACCTTATACCAAAGAATTTATGCCTGCAAGGATGAAAAAACTGCTGTAAAAGCATGGAGAATTGCTGGTCTGTTTGAATGGCCAATTATGGCATTTATGGGCGTAGTTTTAGGCCTGTTTGCCCGCGTAGCTTTCGAGCAAGGCATGTTTGCCGATTTTGGATACCCAACAGGAGCAAACATTGATTCGGAGTTGGGTTTACCTTTGCTCTTAAGAAAAGCGCTTCCCATTGGATTTTTGGGCTTGATGATGTCTGCCTACTTCTCAGCAATAATGTCGACTGCCGACAGTTGCTTAATGGCGGCATCCGGAAATTTTGTCAGTGATATATTGAAATACTTCAAACGCGGAGAAACAACGAACGAAATCAGATTGTCACAAGTTGTAACATTCATTATAGGCGCTTTTGCAATACTGCTAGCCACCCTAATGCATAATGTGCTAGAATTAATGCTGTACTCTTATGCCTTTATGGTTTCAGGTCTTTTTGTTCCGGTAATAGGCATGCTTGTCTTCAAAAAGCCTCAACCATTGGCAGCACTGGCGTCCATGATATTAGGAGGAGCGACAACCTTAATACTAATCATTCTAGATTTAGAATTACCTTATGAATCGGATGAAAATTTCTTTGGAATTCTTATCTCTCTGGTTAGTTTTTTATCCATACATTATTTTTTAAAATTTCAAAATAAATTAGATGGCCGAGTTAGTTATAAACACAAAGAAAATTCAAAACAACATTAAAGCGCTGAGTGCTTACTTCGACTCACACAATATTGAATGGAGTCTGGTAACCAAAGTCTTCTCGGGAGATAAGGAATTCTTAAAAAAGGTGCTTACCGATGACGTTATTGAAAACATTAATTCCATTGGAGACTCCAGGTTAACAAGTTTGAAAAACTTGAAGGAGGTCAACCCCAATATGCGGACGATTTACATTAAGCCTCCCGCAAAGGTTTATGTTAACGATATCGTCAAGTACGCCGATATATCCCTGAACAGCTCTTACAGCACTATAAGAGCATTGAATGAGGCGGCCAAAAAGAATGGCATCATTCACCAAATCATTATTATGGTCGAACTTGGCGAGCTAAGAGAAGGGGTTAAAAGAACTGAATTAATGGGCTTTTATGAAAAAGTGTTCAAGCTTTCTAATATTGATGTGATTGGCATCGGCTCCAACCTAGGTTGTATGTATGGTGTAGAACCAAATTATGACAAGCTTTTACAACTATCGCTTTACGAAGAACTTATCTCTGCAAGATTCAATCGGGATTTGAAATATGTATCAGGAGGAACATCGATTACTTTGCCATTGGTTGAAAACAATACTATTCCAAAAGATATTAATCATTTTCGAGTTGGCGAAGCCGCCTTTTTTGGAATCAGCCCCATGGATAATGAGCAGTTTATGGATCTCGCAACAGACACCTTTGAGTTTAGAGCCAACATCATTGAGCTGGAAGAAAAAAAGATAGTACCAGAAGGAGTGATTAGTGATGGAAATGTTGGTCATACTGCAGATTACAACGAAGACGACACAAGCGAAACCTCAATAAAAGCGATACTTGACTTTGGACTATTGGACGTTGAAAAAGATGATATCGAACCTATGGATGAGGATTTGAAATTTGTTGGGATAACGTCAGATATGTTTGTTGTAGATATAAGCAACAACAAAACTAAAGAAGGCAAAAAGAAATATAGTATCGGAGATAAAATTAAATTTAAACCAAATTACATGGCAGTTGCAAGGCTCTTAAACTCAAAGTTCATAGAAAAAAAATTTATCTGAAAAATAAATAAAAAGAACAGCCAATAAACTGAGTGTTGTCGCCGCTGCTTGATCTGACAACTGTGAATTTCTGACAACAAATTTTCTGCTTTTTTAACCATCAGATTATTCATTTCGGTGCATGGAAACCATGAAGAAAGCAGACGAATATTCAACCTTGAATTCAAGGCAAAAGCAGCCGCGGAGGCATTAAAGGGTCGTAAAACGATCAAAGAACTAGCCGAACGCCTTGAGATCCATCCCAATCATATTTCTCAACGGAAACAGGAGTTTCTTAAGAACCCAAGCAGCGTGCTCGAGCCAACAAAGCTAAAAAAGAACACAAAAATCACCCTATAAAAAACCGGACCTTAGACCGGTTGACTCATACCTCGCACCGAGTTGAACTGAAGGGAGAAAGCAGAAGAAAACTAAGAATGAAAAATTAAAAGGATGATGCCTGAACTCGCGGATTATTCACAGGGGGGCAATATCACCGGAATATGCATGCCAAATGGTCTTCAGTCTTGGCTGCGGGAAGACCTGAACAAAACACCCAGGTTTCTCCCAATCCTTTCACCCGCACGCTCAATTTGAAAAACGCAGGAAAAGGAAACCGTCTTCAGATCATCACCCTCGGTGGCCAAGTGCTGAAAGAAGCCGTCATTCCTGCTGACAGTTACCAGCTAGACTGCTCGGATCTTTCCCGCGGTCTCTACCTGCTTCGCATCAACGGCAAAACCGTTCAAAAAATCATCAAGCGATAAAACCCGCCTGCTTTTTACTCTCCAAGGGCTTCAGTCCCTTGGAGAGTTTTCATCTCTTGCTGCACCCTTCCCTGCCCCAGCAAGCCGCCAGAAGCACCTTCCACAAAAAGGCATGAAAACGAATCAAAATTCTCACCCCGTCAGAAATTATTTCACCAGTCTGTGTATTCTTTTGTACTCTTTAAACATTCCCGAAACATCAGGCTCGCCTTTCTTTAGTCTTTTCAATTCAGCCTTATCGGTCATCCAGCGATAGAACCACGAAATGCCCCATTTTTTGTCATAATTATTTTTCTGCTTGTAAACCTTGTCCTCCAGTGCTTCGTCAAGACTGACAAAAG
Organism: Cytophagales bacterium; assembly: GCA_022360875.1. Taxonomy (GTDB): domain Bacteria; phylum Bacteroidota; class Bacteroidia; order Cytophagales; family Cyclobacteriaceae; genus JAKSBZ01. The sequence continues at coordinate 7,947 of JAKSBZ010000268.1, forward strand.
AATAAGACCGCTCCTTTAGCTTCCTTACGAGAACGCCGAGGCAATCTGCATTCAGAGAGTTGTCATGGCACAGATAAATCTGGCTGATATGCCTGCCGTATTGCTCAGCAGCCAGGGAATCGAAATAATGAAAAAATTCCAACGTGATGTCTAAATATGAATCCGCTATTCTTTTGGCTTCCCGCTTATTGTTGTTCATCAAATAATACTCATACAAATAGTTGAAAGCCCAGTCCGAACTTTCGATTGTGAAAGGAACTGGAACGTACTTATTTTCCTTTAAAAAAGCTTCGATCCGCTGCTTTTGCCGCAGGCTGTTACCTAAGTCATTGTACGGAAACCTAAAATAGCTCAATTGCTTTTTGTGCAGCTTCGACAGCTCTCTTGTTATGGCTTCCCCCCTTTCAATATCCGTCGTGAATTTCTCATAACCAACGCCTGAATACCTCGAATGCGAAAATGTGTGGTTCCCAAGCGTTGTATAATCTCTTTTCACCCATTGGTCTAGAAGCCCAAAGTTTTTGGCTGCAGACTTGGTCTTGTAAATCATTCCTTCGTTAATGAAAACCGCAACCGGAATTTTCATCGAATCCAGCTGATCCAATAGTTTTGCTTGAAAATTGTCCCGCTCAAACTTCCTTGCATTGGGAACATCGTCTATTGTTATGGCCACTTTTGGCTGTCCGGATATATAACTGCCCAAGGAAGATAAGAGAATGATCAAAAATAATTTGTTCCAAAGCATATTGCCGACTGTTTGTGTTTGCTTTGCAGCTAACGTTAAGTATAAAACCTATCCTAATACTTCTATACAGTTTAGGCTGCCGAGGTTCTTAAAAAATTGCCAAGCAGTATAAATTGCAATCTACGACTGCCGAAAATCTCTGGCATTGTAAAGACCGCCCATAATCGCTCGTTCATTTCTCACTGCTTGATGAGCACATGCATTTGCTGCTCACGGGGCTGCTCCAAAATCTTGGATTTGACGATAAAGGGTTTTTGCAACCTCCCAAGCCAAATCCCCTGCCACTTTGGCTTAATTTTCTTGGATGGCAGAGCAGATGATTTACAAAAACCGGCCATCGGCGGAAGCGCAGAGAAAAAGCGCTGGAAAGCAGGGGAAAAGCCGCTCTCCGGTTTATAAGTCCTCAGCTTGTTACAGGGAACAGACTCCGATTCAGGCCATGTTCGAGCTGGCTGCTTTCGAAAAGCCCGTCACAGTTTCATTCAAACAAAAGGTTTCAGAATACTACCTGCTGCCCGCTTCAACCAGGCTGGTAAAACCCGGAGAGTACTTCCTCTGGGATCCCTCGTACAGCCAAAAACCCGGAGAATACCTGATCGGTTTTCCAAAAGGACTTTACCTGTCGGACACGGCGCCTGTCACCAAGCCTGCTCCCCCCCTTTTCCAAGAGCTTCTAAAATTGCTGTCAGAGTTATGGGAAAAACTCAGGCGCGATCTTATCGACAGCGAAAACTGCCGCATGGTATATACAAATTCCTTATACTGGAATTTGACCAAACGAAAAACGTTGGCACTGCCTTTTCCAGGGCAGTACACCGAAGGATTCCTAGAAGCACTCAGGCCGTTTGCCGGTGAAATAAAACTGATGGGGCAAGGGACCTTGGAGATGCTCAAAAATCCTTCGCAGTGGAAAAAATTAATAACAGAAGGCTCCTTTAAGGATGAATTCATCCTCATCTATTCAAAAACAAAAGGAGACAAAAGCCATTTCAACTCCGAATTCAGAATTTATATTAACGTCCTCCCTGAACACATGCCCGCTATGCTCAGCTTTCTTTGCGAACAGGTAATTCTCAACCCGGCGTTCAGAACCATAAGCAACATGAAGATGGCCAGCGAAAAGGAAATGATGAGAAGGGCAGACAATACTCTTATCTACCTCTACGGAAACAGGGAACTGGACGCCGTGCTTTCGGTCATCCTGGAGCAGCAGAAGAAATGCCCCCATTATTTCGGGAACGAACTGCCGGTGATGGTCGAACCCAAAGGTCCCGGAATCGGAATTGCAGAAACCCCTTCGAGGGGATTATTGTCCAACCGGGAAACAGTTCCGTTCTCCTACAGCCGGGAAAAAGCGGCTGCCGCGCGCGCCGCCCTGGAAAAGAAAACCGCCGAAGACTCCGATTTCGCCGACAAAGCCGCAAACACTGCCGAACTTATGAAAAGCTTGGAAGAACAGTCTGCGGACTTTGGCGAACAGGTAAAAGCCTTGCCCAACACCACGCTAAGATATATTCAGGATTTCCATATGCTCTATTTTCAAGAAGAATTCAGCCAGTGGAAAGAAATGCTTTCATCGGCAAAAAACCGCCCCGTAAACAGCGGCATTACCCCCCGAGGCAGCTGCTCTTTTATGGAAATGCGTTCTGTGGTTATCAGCGAAGCCATGATCGATACCCTTCATCTTGGTTTCAACGCGTTTGTCTGCGAAGTATGGCGAAGGTTTAAAGAAGCAAAACTCGATTTTTTCAATCCTTCAAAAAATATGAATCCATGACCAGTGCCCAAAGCTTTTCGAATTCCCGAGCTAAAAATAATCCGATTAACTAACCGCCGAGCCTGGACCAGCAAAGCAGCGCTATAAGTTTTGGCTTAATTTTCTTAGAAGATAAAGACACATGCTTTACAACGACCTACAGGCGGACAAAGCACCAAAAAAAGGCGCAGGAAAGCAGGGAAAAAGCCGCTCTCCCGTCTATGCGCCGTCAGCTTATTTTATAGATCCACATCCTATTCAAGCCATGCTCGAAATGGCAAGTTTCAAAAAGCCCGTTTTAGTTTCCTTTAAGCAAAAAACCTCGGACAACTTTGTGCCGCCCCCTTCCAGACTGGTAAATCCCGGAGAGTATTTTCTGTGGGATTCCTCGGGCGACCAAAAGCCTGGAGAATACCTGATCGGTTTGCCACAGGGCTTCTATATGTCGGCCATTCAGCCCGCCCTTTGGCCTGCTCCTCTGCATTTTCACAGCTTCATGTATTGGCTGAAACATCTGTGGGAAAAAAACATGCAGGCCCTCATCAAACGCGAGCCTATGCGCATGCAGTTTACAAATTCCTTGTACATAAGCGCCGCCTACCGAAAAATCCAGCCTCCGCCTTATTCAGGGAACTACACTGAGGGATTTTTGCGGGCTCTTAAACCCGTAGCCGAAACTATTAACCTCTTGGGCCAGAGCGACACGGCAGTGCTCACTTCTCCGTCGCAGTGGAATCATTTGGTTTCAGAGGATTCTTTTAAGCACGACTTCATCTATATTTACTCTAAAACAAAAGGAGACAAAAGCTATTTCTTCTCCGAATTCAGAATTTACATAAATGTACTTCCCCGGCATATGCCCGAAGTGCTCCGTTTTCTTGGTGAGCAGGTGATTTGCAATCCGGCATTCAGGACAATAAGACTCATGAAAATGGCAAACGAAGAACTGATGATGAGCAGGACAGACAACACCCTTGTTTACCTTTACGGAGACAGAGAACTGGATGCCATTCTTTCAGTCATCATGGGACTGCACAGGCAATGCCCCCATTTTTTTGGAGAAGAGCTGCCGCCGATGGTCGAACCCCAAGCACATGGAATCGGAATTGCGGAGACGCCTCATTCGGGCCTGAAAAACGTACAAAAAGCTGTCCCGTTTTCCTACAGCCGGAAAAAAGCAACGGCCGCTCGCACCGCGCTGGAAAAGAAAGCCGCCGAAAACTCCGGTTTCGCCGACAATGCAACGGGCACTGCCGAACTGATGAAAAACCTGGAAGAACAATCAGCGCTTTTTGGCGATCAGGTTAAAGCCTTGCCCAACGCCGCACTGAAAAAAGTTCAGGATTATTATATGTTTCATTTTCATGAAGAGTTTCCTGAGTGGAAAGAAATGCTTTCAACGGCAAAACACCGCCCCCTTCACCGTGAAATTGTCCCCCGCGGCTTATGTTCTTTTCTGGAAATGCGTTCTAGTGTTATCAGCGAAGCCTTGATCGACACGCTTCACCTTGGCTTTGGCGCGTTTGTCTGCGAAGTATGGCGAAAGTTCGAAGAAGCAAATCTCAATTTTTTCAATCCTTCAAGAAATCTGAGTTCATACCCTCAGCCCGAGGCTGTCCGAATTCCCGAACCAAAATAATCCGATTGTCCAGTCGCCAAGCCTGGGGCAGCTAAGCAGCGCTATAAGTTTTGGCTTAATTTTCTTAGAAGACACAATGCATGCTTTACAACAACCTACAGGCGGACAAAGCACCCAAAAAAGGCGCCGGGAAGCAGGGAAAAAGCCGCTTCCCTATATATAATGTCCCGGTATATAATAAGAAACAGGCCCCGATACAAGCCATGTTCGAACTGGCCTTTTTCGATAAACCCGTTTCAGTTTCATTTGCACAGAAGATTTCGGACAACTACGCGATGCCGGCTCCGTCCAGGCTGATAAGCGCCGGAGAGTATTTTCTCTGGGATCCCTCGCAAAGCCAAAAACCAGGTGAATATCTGATCGGTTTATCACAGGGGTTTTACAAAACAGACACGCCGCCGATACGCCGGACAGCCCAGCCGCACTTTCACCATTTCCTGGAATGGCTCGCAAGACTATGGGAAAAAAACCGGCAGAATCTCATCAGCCAAGAACCAAAACGCATGACGTTTTCCTCCGTGATGTATCAAACCAGCAACAACCGCGGTATACCAGCAAAGCCTTACCCGGGAAATTACACAGATGCACTCCTCAAAGCCCTTAAACCCATCGAAGAAAAAATCAACATTAAAGAACAAGGAAGTTATGATCTGCTGATTCATCCCTCACATTGGCAGCGTATTAAATCATCTCAAACTTTTTTTAGCACGTACTTATTCATCTACCCAAAGATGAAAAAAACCAGTGTTTCCTCGGCCAGCGAATTCAGGATTTACATAAATCTAAACCCGCCTTACGCTCCTGATACAATCCGATTTCTTGCCGATCGGATTGTGTGCAATCCGGACTTCTGCACTGTAATGGATATGAAAACTGCGGGCCAGGCTATATTGGAAAGGAGAAGGGACAATACCATAATCTACCTTAGTGGAAACAGCGAAATAGACGCTATTGTCTCAGTGTTGACAGCCTTCCAAAAGAAACATCCAAACTGTTTTATAAACCAGCTTCCGCCAATGGCTGAACCCAAAGGCCTGGGAATTGGAGTGGGAGAAACACCCCAAACAAAAGTGGAACGCCACTTCGAACGCCAGCCGTTTGCTTGCAGCAGGAATCTGGCCGCCAAAGCACGTACTGAACTAGAAAAAAAATCCGCGGAAAACTCTGACTTTTCCGCTAAGGCAGCCGAAGTCGCCGAAACGATGAAAGCATTGGAAGAACTCCCCGCTCCTTTCGGCGATCAGGTGAAATCGCTGCCCGGCAATGTCCTCAGGGAAATTCCTGATCTCTATTTTCAGCATTTTCAGAAAGAGTTTCACGACTGGCAGGAAATGGTGAAATCGGTAAAATTCGCCCCGGGCAACCATTTCGTTTTGCCTATTGAAGGTTCTTCATTTTTAAAAATCCGGTCCGTACTTGTTAGCGAAGCGCTGATCAATACGCTTCACCTCAGCCTCAATGCTTTTGTCTGCGAGGTGTGGCGGAAATTCGAAGAAGCACGGATCAACTTTTTTGACCCCTCAAGAAATCTGGAACGATAACCTAGTGCACTGCATACCGCCGAAATAATCATCGCGCGGCATTTGCTTCTCACAAAATATTGTTTCAACAAAATCCTGCTCAATAATTATCCAGCGGATTCATGCGCAACCGTTTTTTGGCTTAATTTTCTTTGCGGATAAGCTGCATGCTTTACGACAACCGACAGGCAAACCGCGAAAAGAAAAAAAAAGCGGGAACAAAAGGAAAATGCGGCAATCCCATATACTCGGCCGCCAGCTTGCGCAATAGTATAAAGCCCTTGCAGGCCATGTTCGAACTGGCCTGTTTTGAAAAACCTGAATCCGTAACTTTTAAACAGAGAGTCTCGGACAACTACGCACTGCCAGCCCCCAGCAGACAGGTGAACGCCGGCGAAAAATTTCTCTGGGACCCCGCAGAAAGTCCGGAGCCAGGAAAGCACCTAATTGGCTTCCCCCAAGGTTTTTACCAATCGGACATTCGGCCGGTCCGCATACCGCCCCTCCCGTATTTTAAAAAATTTCTAAGCTGGCTGACGCAGATTTGGGAACAGTACCGGATTGAGCTTATAGAAAATGAGTCCCAGCGCTATCAGCAACATAACACAATCTATCATAAACTCAACATGCGCCCAAAAGCAGTTCGTCCTTATCAGGGAGTTTATTCTGAAGCGCTTCTGCAGGCCCTTGACCCTTATGCTAAAGAAATTTGTTTGATGGGGCAGAACAAAAAAGAATTACTTACTCAGCACTGGGAGTGGAATAGAATAAAAACAGGCAAGTTAATTAAAGACCCATTTATTTTTATTCTTCCTAAAAGAAAAGATTACAAAACAGACGTCAGCTCAGAAATCAGGTTATACTTGAATGTGCTTCCCTCCTACGCAGACCGTGTGCTCAGGTTTCTTACCGAGCACGTCATCTGCAACCCGGCCTTCGACACTATAAGGTGCATGAAAATAGCCAACCATGACAAAATAATGGAAAGGTGCGACAATACCATTATATATCTTCACAGCGACAAAGAGCTTGACGCTATTCTTTCAGTAATAACAGGCCTGCAGAAAAAGTCTCCGCAATTTTTTGACGACCAAATACCGCCAACAATTGAACCCCGGGCGCCGGGCATCGGAATCGGAGAATCGCCGCGAACAGGCTTCAAGCTCAACTCTAAACTCATCCCGTTTGCTTACAGCAGAGACCTGGCTATAAAAGCACGCGCTGCTCTGGAAGAAAAATCTGCTGAAAGCGATGTTTTTTCCGCTCATACGGCCGAAACTGTCAAGCTGATGAAAACACTGGAGGCGCTGCCCGCTCCTTTCGGCGATAAGGTCAAAGCGCTGCCCAATATTATTCTGAAAGAAATTGAGGTGTACTATTCTCAGCATTTTCAAGAGGAGTTCACCAAATGGAAAGAAATGACAGCCTCTGCATCGCATCAGTTCGAAAACAACCAAGTCATTCTCGGCCAAGGTTTTTCCTTCCTTGAACTTCGGTCCATAATTATCAGCGAAGCCATGATTGACACCCTCCACCTCGACGCCAACGCGTTTGTGTGCGAAACATGGAGGAAATTCGAGGAATCACAGCTTAATTTTTTCGAGCCGTCGAAAAATCTGAACCCGTAACTATCCGGCGTTTGGAACCCAAAGATAATAAACTCTCCCTGTTCCGGCCAGCGCAGAATCTCACTCTGTGTTGTTTTTTGGCTCAATTTTCTTGACAAATACAACGCATGTTTTACGACAACCGACAGACAGCCAAAACGCTAAAGAAAGGCGCGGGCAAACTGGGGAAAAAACGCTGTCCGGTATACGCGGCCGGACAGGAACAGAAGGCAAGACTGCCTGTGCAGGCTATGTTCGAGCTGGCAAGCTTCCAGCAGCCCACTGTTGTTTCCTTCCGGCAACAGAGCTCCGAAAACTATACACCCTCGGAAACAAGCAAAATCCTGATTCCCTCCGACAATATCCTCTGGGACGCTTCGGATTGCCAGGAACCCGGCAAATACCTTATCGGACTGCCCCAAGGATTTTACCTTTCCGATATTCCCCCGCTCCCCAAGCCAGCTCCGGCATATTTTCGGGATTTTCTAATTTGGCTGACCCAAATTTGGGAATTGTTCCACCAAATGGCAACTGAAGAAGAATTCTACCGGCGGAATCTGAGTAATAGTCTCTACAATAAAGCCTCAGACCGGAAACCGTCATCTCCTCCTTACCCTGGAAACTACGCAAAAGATTTTCTTCAAGTCCTCAAGCCTTTTGAAGATGAAATTTATCTTATAGGCCAAGAAAGTGAAGAAAAGTTGTATAAATATGCCGATTGGAAAAAAATAAAAGCAGGTGAAATTATTATTTATTCATTTGTTTTCATTTTTCCGAAGGGAAGAAACCCCTCCCAGATTCCAAGCAACGAATTCAGAATTTATATGAACGTAAATCCATCTTACGCTCCCAAAGTCCTTCAATTTCTCGTTGAACATATCATCTGCAATCCGGCATTTGATACCGTGCTGAATATGAAAATGGCAAGCGAGGGCGAAATAAAAACCAGAAAAGACAATACCTTTATTTACACATCGGGCGATAAAGATCTGGAGGCTGTTGTTACTTTAATTACCGATTTTCAAAAAAAATTTCCGCACTGTTTTGAAGACCAGCTTCCGCCTATGGTCGAACCCAGAGGCATCGGCATCGGCATCGCTGAGTCACCCATAACAGAAATGAGAGAAAACCGCAGGCGCGCTCCGTTTTCGTACGGCAAAGAGCCAGCAGAAAAAGCCAAAAAGGTTTTAGAGGCAAAAGCAGCCGAAAATCAAGAATTTTCTGCTAAGGTCTCCAGCACAATAGAAAAAATGAAATTTCTGGAAAAACATTCAGGCAATTTCGGCGATCGGGTAAAATCGCTGCCAATAAGCGTTATACGGGAAACATCCGTCTATTTCACCCATTTTTTTAAGAAAGAGTTCACAGAATGGAGAGAAATGATGTCAACAGCAGATTTTACTCCCGACCATCAGAAAATCGAACCCTCTCAATATGCCTCTTTTTTGGACGTTCGGACCAAATTAATCGCCGAAGCCATGATTGACACACTTCACTTAGGCATCAATGCTTTTATCTGTGAAGTATGGAGAAGATTCGAGGAAGGCCAGATCAATTTTTTCGAACCTTCAAGAAACCTAAAACCCTAAGCGATTACTCCCCAGATACTTATCACACATGCACATCAGCCGCTTCGGTTAACAAAGTGCTCTTCGGCAGTCACCACTTGCGCACAAGCTGAAAAAAATAAGCCCATTCTCCTTCGGAAGCCTCTTCGGTTCTGGTCCAGGCAACCTTCGCCGAAAGTCGCCAGCGGCTTCCCCATTTCTTCTCAACCACTCCAACATACTTAATGCCTTTGCCCAGATAAAAGGGAACGGAAAACTGGTACAGCGCCGCCGGTTCGTAGAGATAAATGCGCGTGAGGTACTCCGTCCGGAATGCCGCCAACCGGCTTTTGAGCAGCCAGCTGTCCATGCGCCGGCTTAAATCGCAGAACAGACCCGAGCCCGCAGCTTGCTCAAACTGCGTGCCGCGGCGTTTCAGCACTGCCGTCCACTGCAGCTGCCAACCGTCAGGAGAAAGCCGGTGGCGAATCCTTCCCGCAAGCTGCCAGGCTGAAAACGGCTCCGCCAGCGCTTCATTGTTCGAGGCTGCATAGTCTTGCTGTCCTGTTTTCCACCTCAGGTCCGCCGAAAACAACACAGCCGCGCTCTTCCGGAAAACAGCTTTCAGCAAGAAACTCTTCCCGCGCGTATTCGTATCACTCACCCGAAAACGGTGCCAGGGAAAATACACATAATCGGCATAAGCCTGCACAGTCCACCTGCGGGAAGGCACAAAAGAGACTCCCAAACAAAAGCCCGTCTCATTCTGCATCGCCTGCTCAGCCAGCGTTTTTCCGTAAAAGGAATGAAAATCTCTGGTATAACTTCGCCAGCTGGCGCTGAACTTCAGCGACGGACTGATTTTGTTGATCAGCGAAAGAAAAACACCGCGCCCTCCTGTGCTGCTCAGCGCCCACTCTCCCATCAAATGCAGGGATTTAAAATCGTAAGAAGCATAAACACTCCAGCTCAGCAAGCGGTCTCCGCTGAACGAATGCCTTTTGTACAGCTCCGTTCTCTCGGAAAAAGGAATGGAAAACCGGGTTAACGCGACATTAATTCCCGCCCTGATACTGCGGTTCAGCACATAATCGATGTTTCCTCCCCAGAGCCTGCGGCTCAAGCGACTTTCATTGTCCCTTTCGGCGCCGGTTCGGTGAAGACCGGACACCAGCAGCGTTTTGATCCCGCGCTGCTCCTCGTCCCGCGAGGCATCTTCCTTCGTTCTGCTGTAAAGCGCGCTCAGCCGCATCCGTTTTGTCAGCCGGAAGGTAAACGCCAGCCCGGACAAGTAGCCGGACTCGCCCGAAGACGCATAAGGAGAAAAACCAAAACCACCCTGGTCGGCATTGGAAATGACAGCCGTTGACTTTCCCGAAAAAAGCACACTCCCGAAAACAAGCCCCTGTCCAAAATGCGCACGGCTTCCGCCTAAAATCAGCTGCTCCAGGCGCCCGAAATTCCGCAAGCTTACATAGCCGTTAAGATAGTCAGGCCGGGGAGACTGCCAGCTCCAAGGCTCGCCTTCGTCCTGCTGAGCCACCCAGCCCAAAGCCAAATGTCTTGTCAGAACTCTTCCCTGATGCATCCAGTTGCCTTTTGTTCTGCGCTCTTCATCAGCAAGACTCTCCGCAATATCGCTCAGCGGTGTTTTTCCGTGATAGCTTGTCCGCAATCGCACCCTCGGATTGGCAATAAGCTCCTTAAGCCCGGGGCGCTTCTCTTCGCGCTCTTTTCCGAAGTAAAAAAAAGGTCTGAGCAAGGCCACCGTTTCCCCGTCAAAACCCCGGACAAAATAAAGCTCCGATGGGCTAAGCAGGTCCCCGTAACGCTCCCTGTAAACCGACAGCTGCTCAATCTGGTACGGAAACAGCAGGCCCATGGCTTCCAGCTCTTTCTCCGACACCTGGTTGATATTCTGCGGATGCACCCAGCGCAAATAAAGCTGCTCCCAATTTTCTTCCAGCTCTTCCACTCCCACGCCTTCCATCAGCCTGTTTTCCAGATGCTTCCAAAGCGCTTCTTCCTGGGCAAAGGAAAAATGAAAAAGGACGGTAAAGAGTATTGAGAAACTAAAGCGCTTCATTTTGTTTAGAAAAAAAACTGAACTGAAGCACAAACTGATGAGAGGGTTTGGGCATGGAAGTGATGGAAAGCTCGTAAAGAAAATCCATGTTTTCCCAAGAAAAACTAATCGCCCCGCTCAAAAAAGAATCATCGCTGGAATAACTGAGCCCAATAGCCGCAGCGGAAATAGCCCGATAAAGCGCGCTGACACGAATATAAGACCCGCTTTCCACATGAAAGCGCTGAAAAGCCTGCAGACCTGCAACAAATTTCGGGAATCCCGTGTATTCCAGCCCCAGCTCAAATTCTGAAAGCAGCGGCCTGCGGCCGGCAAGCTCGATGGCCGAAAAAGCAACATTGTCCGCACGCCAATGCACCCGCCATTCTTTGGCAAACTGCCCTGTTAGAAATATTGAAAGAGGCCAAGCGGAGCGCACCGTTCCAATTTCCTCAAAATCGGACCTATACTGATAATAACCCGCACCGAAGCCCAGCTTAAAATTGCCCAAACGATGAAATACCGCCAGATCAGCAAAATTCTCCCTGAGCCTCTTGTCGCCTTGGCGCTGCATATCCAGCCGAAAAGCCCAGTCTCTGGAGAATTCGCAGACTGCGGCAAGCCGCTGGCTGGTCAGTTTCAAAGAAAAAGCATGATGCACCTTCAGCGCTGCCAGCAATTCTGCCCTCAAAACATTCTCCTTCAGGCTCCAATCTTCATGCGGACGATCAAACACGCTCACGCGACCCGCCTGCCGGAGGCGATAACCCGGAAACAGATACTGCGCCCGAACCTGCAAGCCCAGCTGAAACACAGCAAAGAAGAGAATAAATTTCATGTGCGGCTGATGAGGAAGCCGGAATGCCTCGCCGGCTGTTTCAAGTCCTCATCAAGCAAAAAAGACTCCTGAGGAGCCTTTTTCATCTATCTTCGCATCTGTTTTTTTACTAATATTTCAGCGTAGAACTTATCTTATGTATCTCGCTTAATTTGCAGCAGGAACGTGCTTTCTTGCCTTTTCCACACGCAAACCGGCAGAAACTACACCAGCAAGCGTGTCGCTGCGCATGGCCTGTTTGATCCGGAACAAATAATTTCCGGTTTTCTGAAACTCAAAATCCTTCAGCACGCTTTTTTGCACGTCGTAAATGCTGCCCAAACCAACGCCCATCGGCTTGCCGGTTTTGCTGTCAAACAACTGCACATTGACCAGTTCCTGAGCCAGCGTATCGCCCGACTCGTTCTCCAGAGCATACTTGAAGTAAAGGTTCTGAAACGGATATTCCACGCCGTTTCTGATATTCACCAGCAAATTGCAATGCTGCCCAGCTTTTTTTATTTCAAATTCAAATTCCGGCTGTTCGGAAATCAGCCACTCCTGCTGTTCAAAAGAAACATCCTTTTCGTAAATCCGGCTTGCATCGCATGCCCCCAGAAACAACAGACATGCTATCCAAAAAAGGCTACTGCTTCTTCTCATGGCCGTTGCCGCTGTTTTTAGGCTTGCGCCGGTTTCCATAATTTCTCCTTGGTTTTCCTTCCGTTTTTGAATTAGCCCCCTCGCCTTTCTTTGACATTGATTTCGGACTGGAAGCGCCCGAGTTCTCTTTTTTCGGATTTGCTTTCGTGCCGTTTTTCAGCTTTGCTGCCTGTTCTCCGCCTTGCGGATGCTGCACAGCCTTACGGCGAGACCTGCTCCTTGCGTTTTGGTTCTTGCCAGTCTTTTTCTTAGCCTCAGAACTGCCTCCTGCTTGTCCCGACGAACTCGCCTGTGCTTTTCTCCGGCCTCCCCGAGTGCGCGAACTGCGCGACTTCTTCGCTTTGTCCCGGAACTTCTTGTCCATTTCCTCCAGCTGCTCACTGATGGCAAGAGCCTTGGCTTCCTTCTCCCAGTCCTTGTCTTCCTGCAGCGTTTCAGGTATTATTCCGTTGCTGTTCTGCTCCAGGATTTCCACTACACGCTCGACCGAAATCGGGTGCCAGGTATTCTCGTTTTCGTAGCCAAACCACATGATGCGGCGGAAGATGTCCGTCTTCTGAAGCTTCGCTTCCCCTTTCTGGGTTTTTATCGGTTTGTCAAGCTCCGGAATATCCTGCAGCGCCTCAATATAGGTTTCCAGCTCATAATTCAGGCAGCATTTCAAACGTCCGCACTGGCCGGAAAGCTTGCTCGGATTAAGCGACAAATTCTGATAACGGGCCGCTGAAGTTGATACCGATTTGAAATCGCTCAGCCAGGTTGAACAGCAAAGCTCGCGTCCGCAAGAGCCAATGCCTCCCAGGCGGGAAGCCTCCTGTCTCAGACTGATCTGCCGCATCTCGACCCGGATACGGAATTCGCTGGCCAGTACCTTGATAAGCTCACGAAAATCCACGCGGTCATCCGCCGAATAAAAAAAGGTCGCTTTGGTGTTGTCAGCCTGAAACTCGATATCGGTAAGTTTCATGCTCAGCCCGAGGTCCTCGATGATCTCCCGGGTTCGGTAAAGCGTCGGAATTTCGCGCTTTTTGACTTCGCCGAACTTCGTCATGTCGCGTTCGGTAGCCAAGCGAAGAACGGGAAAGATATCCTCGTTGTCCTGCACCTGTTTTTTTCGCATCTGCAGCCGGACAAGTTCTCCCTGCATGGACACATAACCGACATGATGTCCGTTCTGCACCGAGACAACCACGGGATCGCCCGTATAAAAACTCAGCCGGTTGACATTTCTGAAAAATCCTTTTTTTCCCGCTTTAAAGCGCACTTCAATGATATCAAACTGTTCTTCCGACGGCACATCCATATCGCTTAGCCAGTCAAAAGAATCCATCATATTACAGCTTCCACTCGAACACCATCCCTTGCTCTGACAGCCTTTGGGCTGCGAGGGATGCCTGATCTCGTTCGATGTGGCGCAAGTTCCGCATGAAGACATGTATGATCTATTTTGATGTTGCCGGGGCAACCATCGTCCAACATTTATTTTGGCAGCATTCCGAATTGTTTTCACACTGCCGGATTAACCGCGCACCGCATCATCTTCTTGAATTTATGAAAAATAGTTTCACTGGTTTTTCCGTCCCGGAATATTCATAAAATCACACGATTGTAAAAGCATTTCCGGCAATGCTAACAGCCCAAAAGTACAAGAGCTTTCCCCGGAACACCATCAAAGGGACGGCCAAAACAGCAGAAGCAACTGCGCAGCCTTCTCGAAGATAGGAAAAACCCCTCTCAAAAAAAATTTACTTCTTTTCCAAGCGTCTTTTTTTTTGATTTTTTCAAAATCTCTTTTCAATCCTTGAACATTCACAGAAAAAACAAAAGGAGAAAACTTCCATATGGCTGACAAGCCAAAAAAACTGATATGCAACTGGCAAAAGATTTGAAAAACAGTTGTTTCATTCGGAAACACAATCCCTTTTTTCCCGCAAAAATGTTCTGGAATTACGGCTGTCTAACGCAAAAAAATCAATCGGACAGTATCTCCACGGTCTGGCTCAGCTCGTTACCCGCTTCGTCCAGCAACCTAAGCAGGTGCTTTCCCTGCGCAGGCCGCAAAGCCATCTGATGCACGTACTCCGTCTCGCCCAAAAACTCCTCGTCCAAATGCCAAAACACCTTCCCGGAGCCTCTGTTCACCGCCTCGAACACCGCTTCACCGAGCGTTCCGTCCAGCTCGCGCGGCACATAAATTTTGGCACCCCGCCTCGGGTACACCAGCGCCAAGGGACTATCGCCGCCGCAACCCGGAGCAAAAGGCGGCGCCTTCCTGTAATCGCTGTGATTACGGGCGTAGTACCATGCCTCCACCTTCGGCAACACAAACCATGGCCGGTGCTTTATCCTGCTCACAGGGCAACACCTGCTGCTGACTTGAAACTGCTCGTCAGCGCTCAGATGAAGCATTTTATGGTAACTGCAGTAAGGCGCATCGACAAGGCTGGACGGCACTTCCCGCTCCTCCGCCTCACAAAGCCCGCCGGCCTTCATGCCCGACCGCCGGCATACTTTCATTCTCACCATGTCGCTCGAAGGCTTTTCGAACCACTGGCTTTTGGGCAACTCACCAAAAATCCCGAACATCAGCGGCGCGGCGGCCTGCACGCCCGTCAGTCCGGGCCGTCCTTCTCCGTCGGCGTTGCCTACCCAAACGCCAACTACATATTTTCTGTTCAATCCCACAGCCCAGGCATCGCGAAAGCCATAGCTTGTCCCGGTTTTCCATGCGATGCGCTGGGAAGAAGAAAATGCATCCCAGCTCCCTTCTTCCGCCGGGCGGGTCAACTCTGTCATAGTCTGCAAAGCTTCATAAACAGAGGAAGCGCTATACAGCGCATGCGGTGCAGTTTCTCTGTCTTCCAATTCTTTCCTTTTCCGGTAGGTATTCGGAAAAAAAGCCTCCTGATAATAGCGGTTCGGCTCGGGAAGCCGAAAATAATCAACAAGCGTCCGCCCCCAGGCCGCGTACATTGCCGTCAAATCCCACAGCGAAACCTCCGCTCCGCCCAGAATCAAAGAAAGTCCGTAATGGCTGGCCTCGCGGTCCAGCGTAGTCATTCCCGTTGTTTTCAGCAGCGCATGAAATTTTTCAGCAGAAAATTTTTTCAGTAAATGAACAAATGGGATATTCAGGGAGCGCACGAGCGCCCTGTCCGCGGCCACAGCCCCGTCATATTTCAAATCAAAATTTTTAGGAGAAAAGCCTTTAAAGAAAGTCGGCGTGTCCCGAAGCAGCTGTCCGGGCATCAACGTGCCGTCATTCAGGCAGGCGGCGTACAGAAAAGGCTTGAGAACACTGCCCGTGCTGCGCCGAGCCTCGATCATATCCACATGCTCGCCGTGCAAATTTTCTCGCGTATAATCGACATTCCCAACATAAGCCAGACTCTGTCCCGTCTCAACATCGATAACTAAAGCGCAGGCGTTATGTATCTGATTCGCCTTGAGCCTGCGGGCGTGCTGTCTTACCCACTGCCGCACTTTTTTCTGCAGCTTCATGTCCAAGCTTGAGTAAATTCGGCGGCCGGAATCACCCTCTTTCTTCGCACGGTTCAGCAAATGCATCGCCAGCTGCGGCAAAAGCTTGGGCTTTTTCGGCAGTTCTTCGAGCAAGGCCAGGCTGTAGTCCGTCTCGCTAAGCACTTTTTTGTCTCGGAGTTTTCTGAGCAGCCGGTTTCTCTTGGCCAGAAGTCTCGGAGAGTTCTTTCCGGGGTAAATAAGCGACGGGCTGTTGGGCAGCACCGCCAGCAAAGCCGCTTCAGCCCACGACAGCTGGTCTGGCCTGCGCCCATAATACCGCCAAGCAGCTGCTTCCAGCCCCACCACATTGCCGCCGAACGGTGCATGGGAAGCATAAAGATTCAGAATTTCTTTTTTCGAATATTTCCACTCAATCTTCAGCGCCAGCAGCATTTCGTCCAGTTTATTTATCAATGACCGCGACGCGTGCCCGCTGGACAGCCGGGCAAGCTGCATGGTTAGCGTGCTCGCACCGCTCACTATACGCCCCGCCTTCAGATTCTGAACCACGGCCCTGCCCAGAGAAATCGGATTCACTCCCGGATGACTGTAAAAGTGCTCATCTTCAAACAACAGCAGCGCCTGCTCAAACTTTTCGGGAAGCTGCTCTGAAACAGGAAAACGCCACTGCCCGTCGGAAGCTATGCTGGCCGACAAAAGTTCGCCGTCCCGGCTAAGAAGCACCGTGGAATAACAGGGACTGAATAAAGACTCCTGAGGCCACAGAAAATAAAAAAACAACGCTCCCAACAGAACGGCAAAGACATTCCGTTTTCTTTTTAACCAATCTTTTTTAAGCATATTTTTTAAAAAAATTCCCTGCAATAAAATACAGGTCTGGTGTTACGCACTGTGCCCGTTAGCTGAAAACAAGTTTTAAACACTTCAAGACAGCCGGTCTTTGTGCGCCGCATCGTACTTTATTCCTCCGAACAAATAAAGAAACAGCAAACGGGAATAGCGGAAAGCAAAAGGCAGCAGCAGAATTATCACCGCCGGGATAACCGACATGTACACCCAAAGCTCGGGGTCCTCAAATGCCAAGTAGAGCAGCAGTCCCACAACAATAAACACGGCAACGTTGAAAGCATAGGTAAAATACATGGCGCCGAAAAAAAATCCGGGTTCCACTTCGAAGCGAAGGTTACAGCAGGAACAGGTTTCATTCATCTTCCAAAACCTGTGCAACTTGTACAAAGGGCTTGAAAACACCTGCCCTTTTCGGCATTTGGGGCACTTTTGGCCCGCCAGAGAACTGATAAACGACGGTTTGCTCATGGTCATTTGATTGTTGTGGTTTTCGAAGCGCACCTAAAGCGCACTATTCAGAAATCTTGCTTTTGTAAAATATCAACAACCGATGAGAATCGCCAGCCCCGCAAACCGTTTTTGAAACTGCCAGCATAAAAATCACGCTTCGCTTCAGTCGAACAACGTTGGATCGGGCAAAAGCTTGAAACTCATGCGGTGCCATTTCGAAGGGCCGTGCTCACGAATGGCCTGCCGGTGCGCCGTCGTTGGATAGCCTGCATTCGATGCCCACCCATAGTGCGGAAACTCTTCGCCAAGTCCGGCCATCAGGTCATCACGGTAATTCTTAGCTAAAACCGAAGCGGCCGCAATGGAAAGAAACTTTCCGTCGCCCTTCACCACGCACTCGTGCGGAAGCTCCTGGTAAGCGACAAAACGGTTGCCGTCTATCAGAAGAAACTCCGGACGCAGCTTCAGCTGGTCAAGGGCCCGGTGCATCGCCAAAAACGAAGCCTTCAATATGTTGCTCTTGTCTATCTCTTCGGCGGAAACCTCGGCCACGGCCCAGGCAAGCGCATCTTTCTTAATCTGCTCTTCCGCAAGTCTTCGTTTCTTCGAAGTCATTTTCTTAGAGTCATTCAGCCACTCGTTTTTGTACCCCTTGGGCAGTATAACAGCAGCGGCCACCACAGGCCCGGCCAGACAGCCTCGTCCAACCTCGTCGCATCCGGCTTCCACCAGATCTTTTGTCCATTCCGATTGCAGCATGCGGCAAAAATAATCAAGCCGAAGCAGGAAAAAAAGAAAGCGGCTTTTCTCAGCGAAATTCCCCTCAATTAAGTAATTTTGGATTTTATTTCATATGCTGCGGACAACCTCAGCACAACAGATAAGCAACCTGACTTTGAATTTCAAATCACACTTCAGAAAAAACATTAAACTAGCCTACCCGGTCATGCTCAGTCAGGCAGGACAGATTCTGGTGGGAGTAGCCGACAGCATCATGGTCGGACAGACGGGTACTGTTCCTCTGGCGGCAGTTTCATTCAGCAACAGCGTGTTTGTTGTCCTGCTGACGTTCGGGATCGGCATCGCCATGGCCCTCACGCCGCTGGTTGCTGAAGCCGACGGAAAAAGAGACGAACTCAGAGTTGCCGCCCTGCTGAAAAACGGACTCTGGGTAATAAGCCTCATTGGTATTCTGCTGACTGTCTGCGGTTTCCTGATTCTCCAAAAACTCGAATGGTTCGAACAGCCCGCCGAAGTGCTCGAGCTGTCAGTCAACTATTTCAGCATTCTCAGCCTGTCGCTGTTGCCCGCCATGATTTTCCAAGCGGGAAAACAAGTGGTTGACGGACTTTCGCACACCAAACAGTCCATGCTCATCAGCCTGACGGCCAATCTGGTCAATGTCGTGCTCAACTACATCCTCATCTACGGCCACCTGGGATTTTCACCGCTCGGCATCGACGGAGCAGGCTACGCCACGCTCATTTCCCGCATTCTGATGACCCTGTTGATGATGGACTTCGTGTTTCGTTCTAAACGACTCAAAATCAGTCATTTTTTTCACCAGGCAAAAACCAGCCGAGTCATCATCCGCCGCATCCTCAGTCTCGGAATTCCCTCCGGACTGCAAGTGCTGTTCGAAGTGGGAGCTTTCAGCTTCGGAGGCATTATGTGCGGCTGGTTAGGCTCCGAAGCGCTGGCCGCACACCAAATCGCAGCCAACATATCTTCGCTTACCTATATGATGGCCTCAGGCATCGGCGTGGCAGCTACTATCCGGGTCGGCAATTTCTTGGGAAAAAAAGATTTCCAGGACATGAGACGCGCCGGTTACTCAAGCATCATGCTGGCCACCGGACTCATGATGCTCTGCGGACTGGCCCTGGTGATTTTCAGCCAGCATATTCCCGCGCTTTATGTCGATGACCCAAAAGTCATCTCCATGGCGGCTAGCCTTCTTCTGATATGCGCAATTTTTCAAATATCCGACGGCGTACAGGTCTCGACCGTTTCCTCGCTCCGCGGCCTACAGGACGTTAAAATTCCTTCATTGTATATATTAACAGCCTATTGGGTGATGGGGCTTCCCATCGGCTATATTCTAGCGTTCAAAATGCACTTGGGTGTTAGCGGCATTTGGATAGGATTTGTCATCGGCCTTACCGTGATAGCCGCTTTGGCCGTATTCCGTTTTCACCGGCTTTCCCGCTTGGAACCGAAGTCTCAAAATGAATAGCTCATCTTCCGAAAAAGAGAAAGTAGTTTTATGAACATATAAAAATTCATACTTTTGCGTTTCCTAATGGAAATTAACAACACTGTGGATAAACAAAGAGGGAATGAAAGGACTCAAACAGAAACTCGGACAAGCCTATACAATTTACGGAGTAATCATATTCTTTTTGGTTCTAATTGCTATTTTTCCATTTTTCTGGCTCGTACTCAACATCAAGCCACTGGAAAAATACGGCTATTCTTTGTATAAAGTATGGGGCACCTCACTTCACTGGCTGATCGGAATGCCCATCAACCGGATTTACAAAGGCAGCTTCGACAAAAACAAACAGTATATCTTCACTCCCAACCACAGTTCCTTTCTGGACATCACAGCGGTAGGCTCCGGCCCTTTCAATGTGACGTTTCTAGGGAAAATCGAGCTGGCAAAAGCGCCGCTGTTCGGTTACATATACAAACGCTTCAATGTAATCGTGGACCGCAAAAGTTCGGTTAGCCGCAAAAAAGCCGTGGAAGACTGCTACAAACTGCTGGAGGAAGGCAAAAGCCTGGCGGTTTTTCCGGAAGGCACCATTTCGCGCAAAGCGCCGGAACTGATGCCCTTCAAAGACGGTGCTTTCCTGATGGCCATCGAAAAACAGGTTCCCGTAGTGCCGGTGACCCTCCCGTTCAACTGGCACATTCTGAACGGCGACGGTCGATTCATAATGAAATGGCACAAACTGCGGGTGGTTTTCCATGAACCGATCGACACCTGCGGCATGACTAAAGACGATATTCCGATGCTGAAGGAGAAAGTGCGCTCAATTATCGAAAAAGAACTGGACGAACAGCTGGAAGAAGCGCAAATCGGGAAATTGACTACTACGTGCTGATTATTTTTTTCAAAAAAATCTTAATCAAAAAAAACGGAAATGAACAGAACGGCTATTCCTGGCGTCCTGTTCATTTCAAAATTCATCGCCTGCCTTAAGCAGGCGCCTGGCTTTTCGCCATCAATTCCTCAATTCCCTCTGTTTCAATCGGAATGCTGTCCGTAAGACAAACCGGACCGTCTGCCGTAACCAAATAATCGTTTTCCAGCCGAATACCCAGCTGCTCTTCGCGGATATAAATGCCCGGCTCGCAGGTAAGCACCATTCCTTCCCGAACCGGCTCCATGCGGTTGCCCACATCGTGGCAGTCTAGTCCTATATGATGCGCCGTGCCGTGCATGAAGTATTTTTTATACAGCGGCCTGTCCGGATCCTGATTAGATACAGCTTCCGCGTCCAGCAGCCCCAGGCCAATCAGCTCTTTCTCCACCAAAGCGGCCATTTTTTTCTCGTATTCAGGCAGCAGCACGCCCGGACGAAGCAGCTTGGAACCCTTTTTCAAACAGCGAAGCAC
The DNA here is from genome assembly GCA_022360875.1 of Cytophagales bacterium. Taxonomy (GTDB): domain Bacteria; phylum Bacteroidota; class Bacteroidia; order Cytophagales; family Cyclobacteriaceae; genus JAKSBZ01. The sequence continues at coordinate 28,712 of JAKSBZ010000268.1, forward strand.
CGCATCGTACACCTGCTTCTGGCGTTCGGAAAACCTGCCGTTCACCGGCACGCATCGGGTAATGTCGGAGCAGTAGTTGGCGTACTCGGCCCCGAAGTCCATCAGGATCAGCTCGCCGTCCCGGCACAGATCGTCGTTGTCGCCGTAATGCAGTGCGCAGGCGTTTTTCCCCGAAGCCATAATAGGCGAAAACGCGTGCCGCTTGGCGCGGTTTTTCAAAAAAGTGTAAGTCACTTCGGCCTCCACCTCAAACTCGTACATACCTGGCCTGAGTCTGGAAACAGCCCGGCGAAATCCCTCAGAAGTAATGCGGCAGGCCTCACGGATAAGCGCCTGCTCCTCCTCCGACTTAACAATGCGAAGCCCGCTGGTGATACGCGCCGCGCGCTCCAAGTTATGCAGCGGAAACTTCTCCCTGCACCATGCAATCATTCGGTCCTCGCGCGTCTGCATTTGTTTAGTAGACGACTTTATATGCTCATTATGGCCCAGATAGATATTCTCCGCATCGAACATTACCAAATGCGCAACCGCTTCGAAATCCTGCAGCCACTGCACGTTTTTTATTCCGGAAACCTCCGCGGCTTTTTCCTTTGTCAGCTTGTCCCCTTCCCAAATTCGGATCTTCTCGCTGGTTTCCCTGATAAACAGCATCTCCCGCATGCTCTGATCCTGCGCATCCGGCGACAGCACCAAAAGCGTCTCCTCCTGGTCAATCCCCGACAGATAAAACATGTCGTTGTTCTGCCGGAAATCCATCATCCCGTCGGCGTTGGTGGGCATAATGTCGTTGGCGCTGAGGATAGCCACCGACTGGGGCTTCATTTGCTCCACAAACCGCTTCCGGTTGTTTATGAAGAGCTTCGGGTCAATAGAAGAGTATCTCATTTTCAGGTGATTTGTGTTGTTTACTATTATTCACAGACTCTTTAATACTAATTTTTATAGAAAATAAATTGGGAAAAAATAAACAAAAATTCAATTTCTGCACAAGCCTGTTTTTTTTAAATATTCATTTTTATAGCACAAACGCCGAATAAATATTTGATAATATGAATTAATTAAACTTAATTAAGTAATCCATAAACAATAACAACACCCCCTTCAAATAAACCATCTGTAAATTGAGAAGCCATAGGTTTTCCCTTTCAAAATAACTAAACATGAATTAAAGCTTTTTGCAACCTTTTAAAAACAGCGCCAAGTCAAAGCAAAGACAATATTTAAATTATGCCACAACCCATAATGTAGCATATCGATAAATTATTAA
>JAKSBZ010000269.1 GCA_022360875.1 Cytophagales bacterium
ACCTACATTTCGCATGGTGAAATGACTGTTTTCCCAATTACCGTCACCTAAAATTTTAAATCAGGCAGGTTTAAACTGCCACCACTTGTCCTTCAAGTCGAGATATACTCTTTCTGGTATCCCCAGCAGTTGAAGTACTTGTCCATGAAGATCCGTTACTCCATTAACCGATGATGATAAAATTGTCTTATGGCGTGAAATGATGGACAAGTGCACATTTCTGAAAAAATTGCTCAGGTTATTCCAGGTGGGTGTCCCGGTTTTCATTTTACTCGGAAGTATAGGCAATTTTTCAATGTTCGCCTGTTTCATGTTCATCCTGATATTTCTCTCAATCAAACCAACTACCATCAGCGCGATAAAATATAAAAACAGCATTGCCTCAATGCGTTTTGGGGTTTTTAAAAACACGGGGGCTACTTTTAGAATGGACTTGGCTGTGTACATCCTTTTTTCGAGATATGGTTGATTCTTATACTTTTTTAGAACTTCGGCAGCCACAATAGAACTGTTGGTAATTAGGGGGAAGGTCCCATCCATCAGCCCGGCTTTAAGAACAGCCTCCTCATTGATGGTATGTTCAAGCCTAAACGTAACGACTTCAACTTTCTGATAAACCGTATTTGGGCCGGGCCTTCCCGGAGTAGTCTGTTTTCTGATACTATGCTCTTCTTCGATCAAATTGATATCAAAAAGTGAAGCCTTTCCTTTGCAGGCCTTTTTAATGGCAGCTTCAATCTGCTCTTTTGTCTTCAGTTTATGCTTATTGATTTTTTTGGATAACCCGGTCAGCGCTTGTTCAACTGTTTGAATGGCATGTTCCCTCCGGCTTTTATCCTGTCGTTCCTTTGAACTGCTGTGAACCCAAATCACCCTGTATTCGTTTAAGCATTTCGTCTGCTCGAAAGTTCTGTATGTAACAAATCTTCCTTTTTTCCGGGAATCTTCCACAACCATAGCATCTTGCCAATCAACATCGTTGCTCTGAACGTATTTTCGAAATGATTTTACCTCTTTTCGGTTTTTGGGGACAATGGTGATAAACTTTCCACCGTTGCCATGGATGTGGTCCATATTCTCCATGCTGCAAAGTTTGCAATCGGCAATGTAGAAAAAATCCTCTTTGCTTAAAAGCTCACGAAGGCCTTCCCAATTGGGCACATGAGTTTTATCGTCGGTTTGGTTACCATCAAAGAGATCAAAGCTCAGAGGGACATTGCCATCGGATGTGATGTTTAGACCAAAAACAATCTGCTTGCAATCAGGTCGGTGGTCTTTATTGAAACCCCTTGCCAATTTTATCGCTCCAGATTCCTGTTCATCGTATTCTCCGGTAAAGGTAACAGAAGTGCTGTCATTATGAATATCACGTGTTTCCAGGTTATGTGTTTTGATGGCATTAGCTGATAATTCTGTCATTATGCTATTCCGGTCTGTATTGAAAAGTTTGTCCAGACATCGCCCGAGCCTATCATCATTATATTTTGATGCATTCCTTTGCTCTTGCGCCATGCCGTCGAGGTAATCAGCCAACCATTCCGAGAATCTGTACAGAGGCCGGCTCGCACATATAATATTCATGACCATCATGCTGATTACCTGTGCAGGAGCCATTTGCTCATTGCTTCTTTGGGGTATGTGCCTGTCAATAAGCTCATATAGGCCAAGTTCTGAAAGGTAATGTTTTACCAAGGGCAGAACATCCATTCGTTTCGTTGTCGCTTTTATAGTTTCGTTCATTTTGTCCCTCAAAATAATAATTCTTGAAAGACAAATACATCAAAAAAT
>JAKSBZ010000272.1 GCA_022360875.1 Cytophagales bacterium
ATGATCAGCACCTCGGAAGCCACCAGGCCGCTGATGTCCACCATCGCCACCTCGTTGAGCTGTTCGAGGCGCTTTTTGACCACCTGGTCGGCAAAGCGGCTGAACTCGACAAACTCCTGGCTGACCGGAAACAAATCCGAATGCCGGTTTTCGGACAAATTCGTTTTCGCCCTTTCTTTAAGCGTGAGGTTAAGATAAAACACCGGAATGTCGGCCGCGCTGGCCTTAATAACCTGCGGACGCTTGATCTCGCGCGACAAGCCGCCGACCACCCGGTCAATTTTTTCATTTACTTCAATAAAGGCATAATCGATATTTGTTCCGTGCTCAAACTTCATGAGCACTCTTCCGAAGCCCTTTCCGGCTTCGCTTTCTATGCTTCTCAAATGACTAACCTGCTGCAGCCCGCCCCGAAGCCTGCGCACCACCGCGTCCTCCATTTGCCGGGCCGACAGGTTGTCGGCGCTGACCTGCACCGTTATCTCCGGCACGTCCACGTCGGGCATCAGCGAAACGGGAATCAGCTGATAGGCGTACAACCCAAGCATCAGAAAAGCAAGCGTGGACATCAGCACCGCAACGGGACGGTGAATTAAAAATCTGACCATAATAAAATCTTTAAAAAACAAACCCTCCAAAAGCCTGAAATCTTTGGAGGGCTACTTACTACCTTATTTTTTAACTTCCACGAAGCTTTCGTGCGCCAAATTCAGATTCCCTTTGGTGATAATCGAATCACCGACGTCCAGCCTGGCGCTGCTCTTGTCCGGATGAGGAATAACGGCATAACTGTGGCTGTTCTCACTGACAATTTTCACATAGGTCCAGTACGCCTTCCCGTCCTGCACCTTAAACAGCACTTCCTGGTCCTGGCGAATCACAACCGACGACTTCGGCACCACAAAGCGCTCGCCCAGGTTTTTCTGCATGCGGATCTTCACGTTCATGCCCTCGAGCAGCTTCCCGTCGTTTTTCACCAAAGCCTTCACGGCAATCGTTCCGTTTCGGTCCACCTGCGGGTTGATGGCGCTGACTTTTCCGGTATACTCCTTGTCCAGCGCAAAAGGCTTAAGCCTCACTTCGTCCCCCAACGCGATGTCCTGATACTCCGATTCGATCAGCGAAAACTCCACCTCGAACTGCCGGTCGTCAATCAGAGTCAGGAAAGCGCGCCCGGGCGACACCTGGTCGTACACCTTGAGCTTCAGGTTGGCCGCCTCGCCGGCAAACGGCGCATGCAGCTCGCTTTTTTCCAGCTCTCTTTCTGCCTCTTCCACGCGGAGTTTAGCCTCCTGGTAGCCTGATTTAACCCCTACAATTTCTTTTATTTTTGCCGGCACCTTTTCCATTTCGCCAAGCGAATAGCCTCTCACCACCAGCTGGTCTTCCCGGTCGATGCTCGCCTTCCTGAGCGAGAGTTCCGAGCTCTTGAGCTTCCTTCGGAATTTTTCCTTATCCAGCGCAGCCAGCAGTTTTCCCTTCGGCACGCGGTCGCCGTTCTTTACGGAAAGCCTTCCGAGCTTGCCTCCGATCTCAAAGCTCAGCACGGTTTTCTGCAGCGCCTGAAGCCTGCCGTTGCTCACCAGCTCCTTGGAAAAAGGCGCCCGCTCCAGCACCACCACTTGTACTTCATTCTTTTCAGCGACCAGCTTCGATTTATTGAGCTCCGCTTTCTTTTTGCTTTCCTCCGCATTTGCACATCCCAACAAAACCAACGACACCAACAGAAGGTAATTTTTTACCGAGTAACTCATGCATATAGAATTAGGGGCGCTTTCTCCGGAACGCAATCCTTGAGAAGGCCAGACACAAACTTGTAAAACACAAAATAATCCTGAAGACAACCAACAGGATTATTAAAACAACACTAATAACTATGAATTTAAATAAATTATTACTAAAAAGAATACATTTATGATAAATAATATTATTGTTTAAGTTTTTAAGCCGAGTCCATTAACCTTTTGCATGATGTTATCGCCAGGCAAATTCCAAAAAAAAACCATGTAACATTTAATTCACCTTTTCAATTGTACTTTTCAACTCATCAATAAGGTTCACATCCGGGTCGAAGCCATTAAACCTTCTGACAATTTTGCCCTTTTTGTCAATAAAATACGAAACTGGCATTGCCTGCCATAGATATCTTCTACAATTTTCTGTGCTTTAAATCAATAAAGAGTTTTATCATTTTACATTAAACTTCTTCTTTAAACTAAAAAAAGCAAGCACCGGATTGTCATCGTCTTTTATATTTTTTAATTGCTCCTTTATTTTTGAATTTTCAATAAAATTATCTCTATCTGATTTATCAAAATCAGTTGGCATTAAAAAACCTACTAAACCATGAGTTTTACCCTTATAGGGAAGCATATATATATTAATACCTAGATAATTGTCATTGACTCCCATTTTAAAAAGTATATTCTTACCTGTTTCTTTTAAAAACAAACCTCTATACCCAGATCGATTATAGCTAAAATGATAATAAATAAACTTATCAGTGATATTTAAACTATTCAATAATGAAGGAGCTCCTTTTTCGAATAGGTGTTTTTTGAATTCTTTATAATGCATAGTTGCCTCAGAAAATTCGGGTTCTCTCCCAGTAATTTTAAAATATTCTGATATATTTCCATTTTCATGAACCTTATAAGCAGTTAACCTTGGCTGATTATAATAGAAGTATTCATTGTTATATTGTATAATTCTCGATCTAGCTAAACCGCATGTAGTTGTTCTTCCATTATGCGAAGAATGAAAAGGTAAAAAAGATCCTTCTACAGAAGAAAATGAACGGAAAAAGACATTATTGTTTTTTTCAGAATTGATTTTTGTAAAGGAATTAAATTGGTTTCCCGAATATCCAAATAATCTATCTTCATCTAACATAATAAATGAATGAATAGTCCCTTGGCCATTAATTTTCTTTATAGGAGATAAGTTATTGGCATCATATTGAAGAAAAGTTTTATAACTAGGGTCAGATAAATACAATTTGTCATCAAATATATCGAAATCACTTATCCGAGTGTATTCCATTGGTCCCCTTCCCAGATCTTTTATTTTACCAATAGCCTTCCCTTTTCTAGAAAAAGATAGTATTTGTTCCTGAGTTCCATCTAGTATGTAGATTCTATCATTTTTGAAAACCAATCCATTTATTTCTCCGATTAAATAGTCAGGTTTCGTTTCTAGAAAAACTACAGAATCTAAATTAAAATAATCTGATAATGAATAATCAGTAACATCATCCATGTCAGGCTCTATTTCAAAATATTCATCATTTGATAAAAGATTTTTATTGGTTTTTTCATCATGATTACATGATAAAGTAATGATTAGCAATGAAATTTGGATAAACTTCAATTTGTAAAACCATAATAAAGTCTTATTCATTATAAATTATTTAATAGTTTTATATAATATTAGCTCACATTAACATTTTTTTATTCAAAAAACATAAAATGTAATGACTGCATCCGATTAATTTGGGGGCTGATTCAAGAGCAATAAACGACACAGAGGATTCAGTTTTCCGTTCATTATCTTTTGATAATCTGCGGAATCCGTTTAGCCGTGCAAATGAACGCTCAACTTGCCATCTATTTTGTCGGGGGAAAAATGCAGTCTGGTTTCCATGTTTTCAATAAAGTCAATTCATTCTTCCAAACACGCTCTAAGTGCCCTCTTGTAATAATACGCTGTAAAAAATGACAAACTCATCAATAAAGCATTAATTCATCATATTTTCTTCTTTAAATGTAAAATCTGGAGCACATAGTTATCGCTATAGTTAAGTTTCAGCTTTTCTGCCAACTCAGGCTTATGATCAAAAAGAGCAGATGGTGCAAAGTGCCCTAAAAATGAATTGTCACTTATACTAGAATGGGAAGGTACTCCAAATATCCCATCTATATCATTTATTATTTTTGTGGATTTTAACAGTTGTCCACTTTCTTTAGAGTAGACAAAATGATATAATTTTTTCTTATAAAGAAAAGATGTATATAAGATTCTACTGCTCTCATTATACATAATTTTTGCAGGATATAATTCTTTCTACCTATTATTACACTTTACTGTTCTTTTCATTAATATATCTTCAGACACATTTACATTTAAATCAAGAAAATTGCTTGAAATGACTTTTCCTTTTTGAATATGGTACCATGTCTTATCTATGTCTGAAATTAGTCCGATCTGATCCGTTTGCCCAATACGAACTAAATACCGGGGCAAATAATAGTGGTGGGAAAATTGACGATTTTCTGATTTAATTAGTTGTTTTAAAAATTTCCCTGTTTTATCTGTTTTCCAAACCCTTCTTTTTGATTTTTTTGGATTATCATTAGAATAAAACAAATAGTTTTCATTATCCAAACTTATGAAGTCTCTGGGCAAATCGTTATTGTTCAATTTAACAGTCCTAACAAAATCACCTTTATTAGAATAAACTATAATTTTATTACCAGATAAGTCTAAGATATGTATCTCATTCTTTACTCTATTTATGTCGAAAGTCGTTATCGATTTATATTCTTCAGGACCTCTACCAAATCTCTTAATTTGACTTAAAAACTTGCCCCACTTGTCAAAAATAAATATTGATTGAGCTTTATCATCATGAACATAAAAGTTATCATTTACATATTTAATTGTCTTTATGCGTGTAATAAAGGCATTATTATCTAACTTTATGTATGAAATAGAATTTACAAACTGAGAATATCGCAACTCCTTATCAGTTCGCTTCACATTAAAATCAATTTTTTCTTTTTGCTGCCCCTTCGCAGTACAATAAAACACAGTCAAAACAACTAAAAACACAACGCTTAATCGCTTTATATCATCCATATGCTTATTGTGATATTGTTGTAACAAAATACACTATTTAATTTCTAGATATTAATTTTTCTATTCTATAAAGAGAATATTTAAAGACGCTGATTTGACTTACTTA